>JAFGNV010000056.1 GCA_016926805.1 Anaerolineae bacterium | reverse complement strand
GGTTCGGTTTCACCCAACCAGTCCGGGATTTCCAACTCAGGCTCAACCGCCGGTTCGACCCCGGCCTTGGGAACCTCTTCTACCGCTGTTTCTTCTGCCCCGGTCAACCAAGCCGGTATCTCAACTTCAGTCTCGACAGCTGGTTCGACCGGCTCAGGAGAGGAGGGAGGTTCTGTCGGGATTGTCTCACGTAAATCGGCCAGCCAGTCCTCTCCGGTAGCGGCAGTGGGTAAGGGGGACGCTTCGGCCGCTTCCGGCAATTCGGTCACCTCAAACCGCATATCGAGTTCCGCCTGCGGCGCGGGTTCTACCGCCGGTTCAGGAACTTCTTTGGCGGCATCATCGATAGGGTATTCGGGCGGCACCAACGCTTCAGCCCAGTCAGGCAGGGTTGACGGAACCTGTCCAGCCGGGGCCGCAGGAGGGACCAAACCGGCCGCCCAATCGGGCAGCGAAGAGACATCCGGTTCGGGCGAGGATTTTGGCCGGGGGGCCAAACGCTTGAGTTTTGAAGCTGGCGGGGAAAGTTCTTTTTGTTTTTCTCTGGCCTCAACCGCGTCTGCCTGGATATATTGTAACCAATCGGGGGGTTGCGTTGGCGGCGCAACCGATGCCCCGGTTGATACCTGAATATTGTCCAGCCATTCCGGAACGCCGGCAGGCGGTATTGTTGACGCGGCAGATGATTCAGCTTGCAAAGGCTGCAACCAGGACGGAACTTCCACTTTTTCCTGAGGTACAACAGGCACTTGCTCCGGCGGCACCTCCGCAGGGGTGACGGATACTTCCGGCCCGGTAACCAGCCATTCAGGCACGTTTACTGCCTCTGGTAATGGCGGCGGTCCAGCTTCCTCAAGCGGGACGGCTTCTTCATCAACAGCGGCCAACCAATCGGGCATCTGCCGTGGTTCAAACGTTGGTGACACGACAGGTTCGGCTGGGGTGGTCGGTGTTTCGCCGTTGGCAATCCAATCGGGTATGTCCGGCTCAGGTAAGACAGGCCCTTGGGCCAGGGTTTCCTGACTCCGGTCTTCGGCGGATAAGGCATCGACGCCCTCGGTGATCCAATCGGGCACTTGCCAATCAGGAATATCACTCACAAAGGAATCCGGCTCAGGAGCGGCCACCGGAGGAGACTCGGGACCAGCAACGCCGGGCAGATCCTCCCCGGTCAGCCAATCCGGTATCTCTCCCCCTGGCTGACTCGATCCGGTTTCTGGAACCTCATCCAACCAACCCGATAATTCAGATGTCGACTCGGCTGAAACAGGTTCGCCGGTTTCGGAGGGTGTCTCCAAAAGCCAATCAGGTACTTCATGATCAACTGGCGCGAGAGGTGGCTGAGGGGCGTGCTCTAGGGGAGTGGCGGGCGTCAATTCTGCCGGTGGCATATCCAATGCCTCGGTCAGCCAATCGGGCGCCGCCTCATCCTCAGCGGACGACGGCACAGAAGTCTTTGCCCACGACGGCTCAGCGCTTCCAACAACAGGAGACTCTTCCAGGGCCTCGGTCAACCAGTCGGGGACATCCTTTCCGCCAGAGGGGGGAATGGCATCAGCCTGCGTCTGCTCGTCGAATGCCGATTCATCTGTTTCCGGGTAATCTGTGTCCTCATACGCTGGCTGGACATATTCTTGCCGGGTATAATCTGGCTGCCTCGTTTCCATACCGGTCAAGAAGTCGTCAATTGAGGGAGGAGATTCAGCCGGGGCTGCACCCCATTCAACCGAGGTGGGAACATTGGTGTCGGGCGTTGCGTCGATGCCGGTTGTGGCCATCTGTTCCAGCAAGCTAGACACCTGACTTTCTTCTTCAGATGTTGGCGGCGGAGGTCCCACCGTTCCTTCTTGAGAGATAGACTCTGATTCCAGGCCAACAACTCGTCCTTCTGTTTCCCCATATTTGGCTAACAACATTCTCAGCCAATTGGGAACCTGTTCGCGGACCTTGGGCAAATCGACAGGGCTGGTTAATTGTTCACTCGATTGTTGCGGGCTTACCCGCTGCAATTTTTTTACCATCGCTCATCAATCCGTATAGGGGCGATCAGCGCCAATGAGTACCCGCAGGCCGGTTGCAATGGTACCCAGAGCCACGCCCAACAAAATACCCCGGACACCGGCCAGCGTCGGCACGGTTATGATCCAATCTTTGATAATAGGCAGTTCCGGCCAAATATAAATGGAGAGCGGAATTTGCCCCAATAAAACAATAACGGCAAAGAGAACAAAAAAGAATGTTTCCAGATTACGGACTCTAAAAGCGCGAAACGCCGCCGTGGCTATAAAAATGGCCAGCAGGGCGAAAAATGTCGCTTCCAGCGGTTGCAGAATATGGCGAAAAACAAATTGCCCATTTTCTGAAGCAGGGCCACCAGACCCGATTATCAACGTGAGGGTCAAGGAGACTAACAACACGACACTGTAGATTGACCCCGGCTGGCGAGTGCGGATGCGACTCCAGTGGACGCTAATCACGTTGGCAAAACCCAACAGCAGAGCAAAGGCCACCACAATGGCTGCCCAACTGACCAGAAAAAATCCCACGCCATTGACGGTCTGGGTGAGGCCACCAAGACCAAAAATATCTCGACCCCATTGGGTGACAAATAGGTTAGCCAGAACAAACAGACCAACCACAATGGCAACAACGGTAGCGATAATACGTCCGGCTCGAATCATTATTTTAACTCAATGACATCATAAAGATGCCGATAAGAATAACGGTAAACACCAGCCATCGCATCACGTCCTGAGTTATCAAACTGGCAATGTGGGTGGGTCGCTGCTGCAAATAAGCCCCAGCCGCGTAAATTTCTTCACCTAACAAGGTTTCCTCCGCCGAGGTATAGATGAAAGGCAGCGTATTGGGATCACTGGTGCCGCCAATGTGGCCGCTACTCCGGCGAGCCGCCGTTTCCCCCATCAGCAGGTATTCATCGCCAAAGCGGCCCACCATTACGTTGGCCTCGGTTTCGTCAATGTTCATCAGGTTCATTACCCCGGCAGCGTAGGCGGCCGGTTGCGGCGCAATCCAGCGAATGTTACGATACGCTTCTTCGGCCCCTTCCGGGTCGTTGGCGTGGGCGGACCGGAGGACATTTTGGGCAAAGAGCATTACCGTGGGGTCAGCCATCGAAACCACCGGCGGCACGCCCGTGGCCGCGCCCTGTTCGGCCAGGTAATCCAGCACCACTAACCCGGCCAGGCTATCTGCCGTGGTTTCGGAGGCCACACTGCCCACTCCCAGCGACAAATGGAGGGCGCGTCCGGCCTCCACGGCCCGCCCGCTGAAACCCTTCAACACTTCAAAGGCGCTGATGCGACGCAACATTGGCCGGGCGCCTGCCGTAATGCGCCCCATAAAAAACAAAAGCACCCCGCCAAAAATAAGCAAAAAGCCAACGGCCCACAACACCGGTTCTTGCATCATCGCCGGGCCTCTCCCTTGACCGTTGACTCCGACATTGTTCGACGTTCGAGGACCGTAATCAGTTGGTCCAATTGGGCCGAATCGGCCAGCAAGTCGATGCTATTTTGGGTAAA
The DNA here is from genome assembly GCA_016926805.1 of Anaerolineae bacterium. Taxonomy (GTDB): domain Bacteria; phylum Chloroflexota; class Anaerolineae; order 4572-78; family J111; genus JAFGNV01. The sequence goes on along the minus strand of JAFGNV010000056.1, from coordinate 7,624 downwards.
ACTTGGCGAGAAAAATGCATTGAGTACGGGTTGCGCCACCAACCCCAACTGGCTGCCCAGAAAGGCCAACGGCTTGTTGACTTCCAACAAAAAAATAGCCGGTCCAATCAGGTCCAAATCCGTAATTTTATCGGCAACTTTTTCGAGGAAAGTGTTTTGATTCATGCCAAAGTTCATGCTACCAGGTTAAATTGACGCTGCTAATTTGGCCTCGCTAAACTAAAACGAAAACTGGCGCAATACAGCCGATTATGCTAGTGTAAGTATACCACATGACCGAGTCAGTGTAAAATTGACATAATATGATTAAATCTTCTATTGGATCGGATCGGGTGCGTCCAGAATTTTAGGAAAGCACAAGGGGGAATTGGGGGAATCCCCCCCACACCCCCCAGTCCTCCTAAAATGTCGGACACACCCATCGGATCGAAAATTCACTTTCACTATTCAGCGGCAGTTATGACCAAAAGAGAATTCACCATTGAAAACGAATATACCTATCGCCGCAGCGGACCTGTTTATTGGATTGGGTCACATGTGTTGCGCTATCCTATGCTGCCCATCGCTATGATTGTGATGGCAGTGCTCAATAACCTGGCCTACAGTTATATCCAGGTTTTTGTGGGACAGGCTTTTGATCTGGTATCCGGCCCCAACTGGGTTATGTCGGGGCTGGTCTGGATTGGCCTGGGGGCGGTCAGTATGGCCGTAATCCAGGGTGTCACCGGATTGGGCCGCAACTTTGCCGCCGAATTCCTGGCTCAACGCATCGAGCGAGATACCCGCGATGAGTTATACGTGAGTTTGCTGGGCAAAAGCCAAACCTTCCACAGCCGTCAGCGCATTGGCGATATTATGGCCCGCGCCACCAACGACGTCCGCTCGGTGAATCTCATGTTCAGCCCGGGTATGAGTTTAATTACCGACTCGATGATTGCGGCTATCACGCCTTTTGTATTGATTGGTTTTATCCGGTTGGAACTACTCTTGGCCCCCGGCATCTTTTTGATTTTGTTTGCCATTACCCTGACCGATTACAATCGCCGCTTGAAGCCGGTTAGCATTGCCATGCGGGAACAATTTGGCGCCATGAACGCCGGCCTGGCCGAGTCGATTGCCGGAATTGAGACGGTTAAGGGCAACGTACGCGAACAGTATGAGTGGCATAAATTCACCCAAAACGCCCGAATCTTCCGCAATTATTTTGTGCGGCAGGGTGAAATTCAGGCCCTTTATTGGCCAATGCTCATGTTCAGCATTGCCTGGGCCGGAGGATTTCTGCACGCCCTGCTGCTGTGGCGGGCCGGTAACCTGACCCTGGGACAGGTGGTCACCTTTATGGGCTTGATGGGGCTTTTTCGTTTTGTCACCTTCATCTCCATTTTTTCTTTTAACCTGGTCCAACTGGGCGTGGCCGGGGCTGAGCGTATTTTGAACTTGCTGAACGCCGAAACCGAGCTTGACGAGAACAAAGAAGGCGTAGCCAAACTTATCGAGGGCGACGTTGTTTTTGACCACGTGAGTTATAGCTACAATGGCACCCCCATGCTCAAGAACATCTCTTTTACCGCCAGAGCTGGCCAGACCATTGCCATTGTGGGCCAGACCGGCTCGGGCAAAAGCACGTTGACCCGCCTGATCAACCGCATTTTCGACACCGACGAGGGGCACGTTTTGGTTGATGGCGTGGACGTGCGAGATTGGAGCATGGAGTCGTTGCGCTCCCAAATTTCCACCATCGAGCAAGATGTGTTCCTTTTCTCCGGCACGCTGGCCGATAACATCGCCTTTGGCTGCGCCGATGCCACCCCCGAGGAAATTGAGGAGGCCGCGCGGCAGGCGCAAGCCCACGATTTCATTACCAATTTCAGCGAGAACTATCACACCGAGGTTGGTGAGCGAGGGGTAACCCTCTCCGGCGGGCAACGCCAGCGAATTGCCATTGCTCGCGCCTTTTTAACCGATCCCCGCATCCTGATTTTAGACGACAGTACCAGCGCCATCGACAGCGCCACCGAAGATCAGATTCAGCGGGCCATGCGCCGCATCAGCCGCCAGCGAACCACTTTTCTCATTACCCATCGCCTCAGCCAGATTCGCTGGGCCGACCATATTCTGGTACTCCGTCGTGGCGAGTTGGTTGACCAGGGCACGCACGAGGAATTGCTGGCCCGAAGCGCAGATTATCAGAAGATTTTTGCGAGGTATGAGTAGGAATGGGTTTCATATTAGATGGTCTTGAAAGCGAGGCATACGACCGCACTTACAGCGATGTCGAATTGCTCCAGCGTATTATGGGCTATTTCCGGCCGCACGCACCAAAGATGGTTCTGGTGGCCGCGGTAATCACCTTAAACGCCATTGCCGGAGCGGGCGGGCCGATTCTCATTTCCAGATCGCTGGATATTGTGGCAGAGAATCCCGCCATGGCCATTATTCTGCTGATGACGGGCGCCGTGCTACTGTTGGGGTCGGTGGCGTGGGGGTTTAACTTTGTTCAACAGTTCTTTTCGGCACGGGTAGTGGGCGATGTGGTGCTAAAACTAAGGGAAGATGTTTTTAGCGCCACCATTGGCCACGACCTCTCTTTTTTTGACGAATATTCATCGGGCCGAATTGTCAGCCGGGTTACCTCCGATACCCAGGATTTTGCCGAAGTGGTCACCCTGACCACCAACCTGCTCAGCCAGATCACCCTCGTGGTGTTTCTCGCCATCTGGCTGTTTGGGATCAATGTCTGGCTAACCTTGCTCCTCATTGCCTTTGCGCCCATTGCCGTAACCATTGCCCTCAGTTTCCGGCGCATCGCCCGGCGCGTCACGCTGGACGCCCGGCGGGTGACGGCGACAATCAACTCCCAGATCCAAGAGTCTATCAGCGGGATTGTGGTAGCCAAGAGTTTCCGGCAAGAACAGACCATTTACAGCACCTTCCGGCAAAACAACCGGCAAGGGTATCGCGTGGGATTGCGGCGTGGTTTAACGCTTAACGCCATTTTCCCGGTGCTGGGCGCGTCGTCCGGGCTGGGCGTGGCCGCCCTGATTTACGCCGGAGGTCTGGCTATTCGCAACCAGGTGGTGACTACCGGCGAGTGGTATCTGTTTATGCAGGCGGTCGGCTTTTTCTGGTTTCCGCTGATTAGCATTGCTTCATTTTGGAGTCAATTCCAGGATGGCCTGTCAGCCTCAGAGCGGGTGTTTGCCCTGGTTGACGCCGAACCCAAGGTGGTCCAGACCGGCGCTGAACCCGTGGCCCAATTAGAAGGCGGAATTGAATTTCGCCACGTTCACTTCAGTTACACTGATGCCGAAATTGTGCTGCCCGACTTCTCGCTGACGATTGCGCCGCGCGAGACCATTGCCCTGGTTGGCCACACGGGCGCAGGCAAAAGCAGCATTATCAAGCTGCTGACGCGTTTTTACGAATTTCAAGGAGGCGAGATTTTGATTGACGGGCGAGATATTCGCTCGCTAGACCTGGCTCAATACCGCCAGCATATCGGCCTGGTTTCGCAAACGCCTTTCCTGTTTTCCTCCACGGTAGAAGAAAACATTCGTTATAGTAAACCGGATGCCACCGACGACGAAGTGTGCCAGGCGGCTATGAGCATTAGCAACGGCGATTGGTTGGCCGACCTGCCAAACGGGTTGGACACCGACGTGGGCGAACGCGGCGCCAGCCTGTCGTTGGGACAGCGGCAACTGGTAGCTCTGGCCCGGGTGCTGCTCAAAAACCCGGCCATCTTTATTCTGGATGAAGCCACCGCCAGTGTGGACCCCTTTACCGAGACTCAAATTCAGGAGGGGCTGGATTATGTGATGCGCAACCGCACCACCATTGTGATTGCTCACCGCCTGTCAACGGTCAAACACGCCGACCGGATTCTGGTGATGGACCACGGCCGGATTGTAGAGGAAGGCACGCATAATTCGCTGTTGGAACAGGGGGGACATTACGCCGAGTTGTACAACACTTATTTTCGACACCAATCTTTGGCGTATATTGAGAGTTTTGGGGAGGGCGTATAATCCAACGCTAGTCTGGCAGACGATAAATAGTTTGACCCTCAATTTCTAGCGTTTCTACCTGTTTGTCTTTCACCATCATTTGCAGACGACTCAACGTATTGCTCTCGGGCAGATCAATCATTGAAGCAATATCGGCCAGCGAGGCTTGCCCCAGTTTAGCCAGCACGTCTCGAATATCCTGCCGGCGCGTTTCCGCTTTCTCATAGAGGTCGGGATAGAGTTTTTGAGTGCAGTCGGGGCAGAGGCCGTGGCTAAAATCGGCCTCGGAATGGCGGCTGATATACACTTCAACCTGCTCCCAATAGCCCTTATCGTCACGGATTTTCTTGCAATTGGCGCAAATCGGGAGCAAACCGGAGAGTTGCTTCACTTTGGCCAGGGCAGCTTCCAGATCATCATTTTTGGCCTGGAGTTGCTCATTTTTTTCTTGCAGGGTTTTTTGTAACTGGCGAATGGTCAGATGCGTTTCAACCCGGGCCAACACCTCTTCAAATTGGAACGGCTTGGTCACATAATCAACTCCCCCCACGGAAAAAGCCTTTACTTTGTCCAGTACCTCACTGACGGCGCTGATGAAGATTACGGGAATATCCTGCGTCCGTTCATCAACTTTTAACTGTTCACATACGGCATAACCATCCATCTTCGGCATCATAATATCCAGCAGAATCAAATCCGGCGGTTCGGCCCGGGCCGCCGATAAAGCGATAGTACCGTTTGTGGCTGGTCGAACCTTGTAACCGTTATTGGTCAATAAATCAACCAGCAGGCGCAAGTTAGCCACGGTATCATCAACCACCAAGATATCTGCCCTGGGGAATTTTGGGTGAGCGTGATGGTCATTCATTACAATACAATACTCTTTTTTCTCCCTTAATTATGGCCGAAATTTGAGGATATTCAAAATTGTCGGCCAGGGTTGCCAATACCTCGCCCACGTGGGCATCGCGCCCGCAAACTTCATCAACCAGATTGCCAATTGCTTCCATATCCAGGCAAATGATCGCGTCTTTCAGCCCGGCCAACAACTTCGGCGGTGGTGTAGCCGGTTATTCTGGTAAAGGGTCTGTCCGAAATTTTAGGACAGACGGAGGGCACGGGGGTATTCCCCCGAATCCCCCCTGGTTTGTCCAGATTTCGGGCAACTGAAGGTTGCACAAAATTCTGGACGCACCCTCAGGTAAAAGCCGGGGTGACAAATTCAATGGTACCGGATTTTGGGTCGTCTGAGCGGCTCTGGAAATACGGCAAAGTGCGACCAAAGGTATTACACCAGGCGCCTGCTGCCGTCGCCAGCTATGCCAGACAATACTCCCCGATACCAATATGGAGATAAACAACATCGACATATATAAGCTCAACGGCCAGGGTATGGTCACCTCTAATGATTTGCTAATTTCACTCCAGGTATCCCAATTCGGTCAAAATTCGCCGCACTTCGGCAATATTGTCCGAAGGGACAAGAATGGTGGTAGGGCCAATCACTTCCCCCAACAGGGAATGCATGTTACGATTTTGCCGTAACTCTTCCACCAGGTTTTCGTGCTTGAGCCGGAGCAGATGGGCGCGCTCGATTTTAACCGAGTCTTGACGCGTTCCCCAGGTGCGCAGCGTTTCCACCACTTTAAGCGGTGTTCGGTTGTTGGTAACCCGGGCCAAAAAAGCCACCATCTGGTCGGCGGTGACGCCGTTACGCAAAGCGCGGCTCACGCTGGCCTGGGTGATGTGGTAAACAACGCGATTTTGTTCATGTCGCTCCAATTGGGCAAAGCGGGCCAGTTGAAAACGATCATACAAATTGGCGTGATCTGGCACATAGGCCAAAAAGCTGTCATCCACGCGCACCAAACAAGATTTGGGCGCCGGAGAAGCGGCCACCGGCTGCTCCAGAAGAAACTGTTTGCCCTGAGACGTAATGCGGAAACGGTCTGACTCGCTGGTTTCGGTGGGCAGGCCCATCTCTACCACCCCTAAGACGAGCAGGAGGTGAGTCAACACATGGCGGATCAGCGCCCCTTCAACCTTATCCCAATACGCAAAGCCCATCAACAAATTACCCTCGACATCCTGAATATACCAGCTATCGTAATCGCCGTTGGGGCGTTGAAAATCAGGGTCAATCCGTTTGATGGTTGCCACAAAATCACCCAGCAAAAACCACGCCTCCGCAGATGCGGTGAGTTGGGACAGGTAATTCAATATTTTCGACCGCGCCAGCAAGGGGCTGTTTTCCCACCCGGTCGGCTGCGGCGCCAGACCGGGCACGCGCCACAAATCATTCCAGGTGGGGTCAGCCCGCCAGGTGTTTTGCAGAAATTGGGTTTGTTCATGAGCCGAGTTTTGCAGCCAGGCCCGGCTCGGCTCGCGGTTGGGCCGGAGCCGGCCATGGCTCACCACCAGCAAACCGGCTCGTTGCCCCAGGTGAAGAAGAAAATCGAGTTCCATATCGAGCGTAAATGTCGGCAGCAAAGCCGGTTGCAAACAGCCGGTCAGTATTTTCCGGTCTTTGACCGCCAGATTGGTTGCATCCTGTAATCGAACCGGGGTGGTGTGCAAATAAACCAGCAGGTTAAAAATATTCTCTCGCAGGCGTCCCTCGCCGCTTATCACCACGGCAGGCACGGGCGCTTGCGAGACTTCAAATGACTGAACATTGGCCGATTTGCTGGTTGCGAGGTGTAAGTTGCTATTTATAATTTGCTCCAGCAAATCATCAGGAACAAACACAAACTCTACGCCGCCCTGGTCGGTAATTTGAAACGTCTTGAAGATGAGGCCTCGATACCACAACCCTTCCGCCGGGTTGGCCGGATTGACCCACGGGCGCTCTCGCTCCAGCCGGGCTGCTCCCATCGGGCGAATAGTCCCGTATTGCCGGGCGAACCGCGGCCCTTCGATTTTTCCACCATGGGCTAAAATGGCTTGGAGCGCCTCTTGCTCCGCCGGAGATAGGTTGCTGAGAACAACGGCTGTTTCGGCGGGCAACAGCAGCGCCTGGGCCAGCAGTTCAATGGCCTGACGCTTGCTGGCAGTAGTTAAGGGGACCTTTCGACACGCCGCAATGGCCTGGAGCAGGGCCATTTCATAATCAATCAGAGCCTGACGCAGAGTTTTCATATTTGTTATTATAGCCGCAGGCGGTTACTTCTGTCCAGAGGAATTCTATTGATGATTATCCACATGTCATTCCGGGAAGCATGGCGAGGAGGAATCTCCGCTAACTTTAGCGATTCTACCGCAGAATTGGAGATTCTTCGCTCCCTTCTGTAGGATTGGAGACCTGACAGGTTTTTGAAACCTGTCAGGTGTGGCTCCCTCAGAATAACGTGCACGCCACTTATGGGTAATCATCAAGAATTTCAGGTATGTGCCGATTTAGAGTTTGAAGTAAGTCACACTTGGTTGGGTAGCGTAAACGCCCACGGTCAATATTACTGCCCCAGGTATACGCCAGCTTTGATCAGGGTTTGGCGCAGAATCTGGACATCCAAGTCTCGCGGAGTTACGCCTTGCGCCGCGCTCAAGGCCGCAGCCGTCCCGGCCGCCTGGCCCTGGCCCATACAGCTCACCGTATTCCGGGTAGACATGTGGGCCTC
>JAFGNV010000055.1 GCA_016926805.1 Anaerolineae bacterium | reverse complement strand
TGTCGGTAATTTCGCGGAGAGTCTGTTCGCGACCGGCCCGCTGGCGAGTTTCTTCAAAGAGGCGCAAGTTTTCGGCGGCTTGAGCAAGCTGGTCGGCTACGGCCTGAACCAGAGCCAGTTCCATGTCGTTCCACTGGTGCGGCCCTTGCGTTTCAAGGAGCTGGATGGTGCCAATCGTCCGGTTTTGCAGCCGGATGGGCGCAACCAGAGCAGTTTGATTTTGGATTTCAGCGCCCGAGTCTTGGCTATGGTCAATTTCTTCATCGACGATGCCTGGTTCCGCATGTTTCTGACGGATGTCTCCGCCATTCATCGCCACCACCGCTATCTGGCCTCGAGTCATTGCTTCTTGCTCCAGTTGGGCAGTAACCATTTCGTCCAAACGTTGAGTGCCAGGCCGGTGAGATTGGTATTCAACGCCCTGTTGGACCGTTTTCACTTTCTTCCAGGCCTGTCTGATATATTGTTCCTGAGCAGCCCGGGCGCTGGCCAGGGCCGTTTCTACTTCGGCAAAGAGGCGAGCATTGCGAATAGCCACCGCCACCTGGTTGGCCAGCGAGCGCAGCAAACTGGCGTCACTCTCATCCAAACCGGCCACCTCATCTTCTTGCACGTCCAACACCCCCACAATCTGATCCTCCAAGATAATCGGCACGGCCATCTCGGCATAGGTATCAGGCAAAAGAGGATTAGGCAACCAATCCTCAGCCTCACGCACATTGTCAACCCAAACAATTTCGCCCGACCGGGCTGCCCGAGCTACCAGGCTGGTGGGGGCATTCAGCGGAATGTAATGTCCTCTGGCCTTCATCTCTGCGCCAGCCTGACCGGCGCCAGCCGTCATCACCAGGTTTTGGCGGTTGTCATCAAGCACGTAAACGTGAGCGTGGTAGTAAGCAAAACTTTCTTGAACCTGATTGACCAATTCCGTCAAGAGTTGTTCAAAATCAAGAATAGCCGTAAGCCGCTCACTCAACGTAGCCAATATTTCCAGGCGTTGGGTGCGGTCGGCCACGCGCTGTTCCAGAGTGTCAATCAACTCCCGCAACTGAGCGGTCATACTGTTAAAGGCGCTGGCCAGGTAAGTCACTTCGGTGGGGCCTTCAACCGGCGCCGCCAGGTTGAGTTCACCTTCGGCAATCTGGGTAGCCGTTTCGGTCAAGTTACGCAGGGGCACCGCCAATCGCCAGGCCACATAAACACCGGCCAGGCCAGCCCCTACGGCCATAACTAAAATGACAACAATGGAGTAGACTGCGTTATCAACAATCTCTCGATAAGCCTCTGTCCAGGGCAACTCCGTTACAACAGCCCAATCAGGCACGCCCAGAGGAACATAGGTGCCAACCACGGTAGTGCCCTCGATACCCTGGGAAATACTTGCCCCGGTCGGATCGACGGGCGCAGGATTGCTGATATATTCAGCGACCTCCATTAAATGAGCAACATTCTCACCTCGCAAAACGCGGGCAATATCGTAAAAGGCGATCAAATCACCGTGCCTATCCACCACGTAGGCTTGGCCTGCCTCACCAATCTCCAGCCTTTCCACCAAGTCCCACATAAATTTCAAGTTCGCTTCGGCCAGTAACGTACCTTGAAATTCGCCAAAGACATCCGTGATCGGAACCGCCATAATCACCATCGGTTCGCTGGTTAATTTATCAATGTATACCGAGCTGACATACCTGTTTCCCTGCCTGGTTTGAGCAAATAAATCACTCTCAACTCGACTCATCCATTCCTCTACCGCCGCTTGCGAAATACGAGAAGCCCTGGCCAGTTCCTGATCCTGGGCATCTAACCAGACCAACTGGCGAAAGGCGCGGTCGAGGCCCAACAGGTGCTCCAGGGTTGTTTTTTGCTCTTGTGTAGAGGCGGAGGCCAGATTGCCAATTCTGACGGCCGCCTCCAGGATACTGAACTTTTCCTGGATAAAACTGGCCACCGTATTGGCTGCCTCTTGAGCAATGAGTTGTTGTTTACCGGCGACGATTTCTTGTTGGGTCTGGAAATTGAAGTACATCTCAATGCTGCTGGCAACTAAAAGCACAATCACGCTCAAGGCCAGAAAGGCAAGGGTTAACGTAGCAGCCAGGCTCCGTGAAGTTTTAGGCGTTTCTACAGGCATAGGCGTTTCTACAGGCATAGGCTTTTTTACAGGCATAGGCGTTTCTCCTGCTTTTACGGCGTCAAATATATTTTTTAACCTCGGTTACTTCCGTTTTCGGGTTCGGCTGACTCGTTCCCGGTGCCGGTCAAAGGTTGTGTTTCTTTCACGCCCATCCGAACCAGGCTATGCGACACGCCTAAAATCTTGCTCAATTCTTCGCTGGCCGTCCTGGCCAATATTTCTAAAGTTGGGGCTTGCCGCAATTTGTCGGTAATTTCACGGATGGTTGACTCACGTCCGGCCCGCTGGCGAGTCTCCTCGAAAAGGCGGAGACTTTCGGCAGATTGGGCCAATTGATCCGCTACGGCTTCCACAATGGCCAGATCATCCTCGGCCCAAGATTGGTCATGATTGGCCGGATAAAGTTGCAATACGCCGATTGTTTTGTCACGGAGCGTAACCGGCGATACCAGAGCTTCTTGCGATTGGTCTTGAGTTTCCTCGGCATCTCCATCGCCGTTGAGCCCAACCACTGCCGCCTGATTTTGGGCAAGAGCTTGCCGCCTGGCCTCAACCAGGATTGCTTCCACCAACGCGGGGGCATCTGCCCGGGTATAGTGGTATTGACCGCCCTGAGCCGCAATTTTGGACTTTTCCCAAGATTGTTCCAGATATCTTTGATGCGTAGCCCGGGTTTCGGCCAGAGCCGCTTCAAGCTCTTTAAAGAGCTGGGCGTTATGTAACCCTACTGCCACCTGGTCGGCAATGGACTGGAGAAGGTTAACTTCTTCTTGCTGCAAACTACCCACAATATTGTCCTGCACATCCAGCACCCCCAACACCTGCTCACCAATAGAAATGGGTACGGCCATCTCCGCCCTGGTTTCAGGCAGCAATGGATTGGGTAACCACCCCTCAGCCATCCAACCCTCCAGGGGTTGTCTCTGACGCAGATGTTCTACCAGAGCCAGAACCGGCAGATAACCCTGCAAATAGGGATGTTGGCCAATGGCAACCTCAACAATACCCTCTTGAATCGCCTCAATGGTGGCAAGTTCAAGGTCGTAACCACCAATCAGCCATTCTGCGCCAGTGTTACGTTTTAACTCGGCCAATAGAGGAATCTCAAACGACATCAGGCCAACGGCGGCAATAAGGTCGGGGTGCTCGCTGATGGTTTGTTGCCAGTACGCCGGCGCATGAACGCCGGAAAGGCCCACCGATTCATCAACCTGAATAATTGTGTAGTCTGTATTACGCATGCCGTGTTTGAAACCCTGAATCCGATCCGGAATGCCCGGTCCTAAAACAATTTCACCGTGTTCATGGCCCCTGGCCACCAAAAATTTGGTCAGTTCCTGGGCCAGGATAGCGCCAGTTTGGAAATTACCCTGAAAAACATTCAACATGCCGGTTAAAGGGCTGGCAATATTGGCGGCCACCACCGGAATGCCCACCTGAATAGCCTGGCGCAGTACTGTCGGCCATTGCTCGCCGTAAGGCACTACCACCAGGCCATCCACACCTTTGGCCATCAAGGATTCAAATAAAGGCAAGTGGTTATAAGCTTGCGATGGGGCCAAAACTTCCAGATTTACGCGCAAATCCCGGGCGGCCGCTTCTGCGCCTCGCTTCATTACTTTGGTAAATTCAATAAGTAAATGTAAAACATAGCCCAGGTGAATGTCCTTGTCTGTGGCCGGTTTCTGCCGGGCTAATTGTTTGGCCTGATAGATTTCGCCAAATCTCTCGACTAGCCAGTTGGAATACCACTGAGCCTCAAAGTCATGGTCGGTTTCCCGGCGATAGATATCGGCCACATTCTCCTGGGTAATAATTTCCACCCCAAGGCTGCGATAAACATCGGGCACCAGCACCTGAGCGTTCCTTTCGGCTGCGCGGCCTACCAGGCCTCTTCCTCGAGGCAGGCTATGGCCACGGGCAAGCATCATCTGTCCAGCCTCACCGGTGCCACGAGCCAACACCAAATTCTCACGATTCTCGTCAAATAGATAAATTTGCGTGTAATAGTAATCAAAGGCCGATCGGACTTGTTCAACCACTTCGTCAATCAACTGTTGCCGGTCGAGAATGGTCGACAGACGACGACTGACCTCGGCGCTCAGTTCAAGGGCATGGCTGCGTTCCGACACACGCTGTTCGAGGGAGCCAACTGTTTCTTCAAGTTGTGATACCATAGAATTGACCCCACGCTGCAAAACGCCAATTTCATCTGAAGAGATGGAACCACCTGCTCTGGCGGTTAAATCCCCAACCTCAACTCGCTCTAAAACGTCCAGCAATAAGCCAATTCTATTAAAGATGGTGAATCTAAATGCTAATAAAATTACAATTGAAGTGGCGATGATGGTGGCGATAGAGCCAAGAACAAACAGAACCGCATTGTCTTGTTTGGCTTGCCCGGCTTGCTCGGTGCCAATTTTGAAATAGACGTAATGTGTTGTATTCGCCGCCTGGATAAGCGTATGAAGCGGAGACACGCTGATAATACCATCGGATGTTTTTTCAAATACAGTATCAGACATATCAGGTTTAAACCAAGCGGGGTTCATGTCGGGAAAATCGGCAATATTTCGGGCGGCCTCGTCACGGTTGAGAGAATACAACAAATCTCCATCAGACCTAACCAGCCTCAATTCCAGCAACTCTTCGCCAATCAGTTCTCTCACCATATCCTCATCGGTCAGGGTGGTTAATCTCAGCAAACCGTTATCAATCAGCGTGGCGGCAAGCTCAACTCTGGCTTCGGTTCGCTCATCAATCTGTCGGTTAAAACTTTCAATATAGTAAGAGCCAATCCCCGCCAGAATAATAATTTCTACCAGGATAATGATGGCACTTACTTTAAAGGCCAAGCTGTTTAGAAATCTTTTCATCCGTTCACTCCCTTTTCCCTGGTTAGCCGGGATGCGGGCCTTAGCCCATTACTGCGGTCCTTAGCCAATTTGCGGTCCTTAGCCAATTTGCGGCCCTACTCCTAACTCCACAACGGCATGTCCGGCCGCCAGCCGCTCTCCCAGTTCCTCGGCGGTGGTTTTGACCAACTCTTCCAGGCTGGTAGCGGCCCGCATTTTTTCGGTGATCTCGCGAATGGTATACTCGCGGCGGGCAGCTCGTTGGCTGGCCTCGTATCTTTGAGCACTCTCCAGAGATATGGCCGTTTGATCAACCAAAGTTCTGAGCGATTCAAGCCGTAACTCTTGCCCCGGAATATCCACATCTTCCTTAAAACCCACTTCGACCAGACCCGCCTGCTCGCCGCGGATGGTGATGGGGGTAAATATTCTCAATCCCCAATCGGCCATTTCTTCAGCCGCAAAGTTCTCCGGGTCAAAACGTGGGTCCCAGCCGGTAATCACCTCGGTCTGGCCGGTTCTGACTATATCGGCCATAATGTCGTCACTATCCAGGGGATGGTTGGCCCGCCGGATATGATCTTGGCTAACATTGAGGCCAGACACCGCTTTAACTCGTTGCTGCTCGCGATCCACCAGCGAGAAAATCGCATAATCGGCTCCTAACAACTGGGTACAGGATCGGAAGAAAGCATCGATCACTTCCTCAACCCGCAAGGCCCCGGCCAGGGCCTGAGTTAGCTGCTGCAACGTTTGCGTTTCTTGTAAACGCTCTTCGGCCTCCCGTCGAGCCTGGGCCACACGTTCAAACAGGGTTGCGTTATGAATAGCAATGGCCACCTGACTGCCAATGGCAATTAATAACTCACGACTATGCCCGTCGTAAAGGCGAGGTGTGGTATAGCTCTGCACCGCCATCACCCCTAACACCTGATCACCAAACATTAAGGGTATCCCCAGCCAAGATAAAGCTTCTTCGCCAACCGCCTCGATCCCCAATGCTTCCTGTCCCTCACGTACATTATCTTCAAACAACAGGCTGGTTTTATGGTGGATCATATACCCTGAAATCCCACAACTGGCCGATATAGTTTGTATTTCTCGATCTATTTTGGAATCAGTAACATCAAATACAAAGACAATCTCGTCTTTTTCCGAATCATACAGGCCAATATAAAAGTTAGTTGTATCGATCAACCGAGAAGCCTGCCGGTACGCCTCTTCTACCACCTGATCTATATTGAGTCGGGCGGTGAGCACTTGACCTAATTCATTGAGAACTTCCTGCTCTCTGGCCAAAATTTCCGATCCGACCAGGGCGTTCCGCGTTTTCTCATGCTGTTCTGCGTTCTGGATGGCTACGGCCACCTGGGCCGCCAAAGTAGTTTGAATATGTAAATCCTCATCCTGGAAGTAATCAACTTTATCAGATTGTACGTCGAGCACACCCAAAACCTGGTCAGCCACAATCAAGGGTACCGCCAATTCTGAACGAGTATCGGGCAGCAAGGGGTTGGGTAGCCAACTGGGGTCTTCGTGCACTCTGTTAACCATTACCCCCTGACTGGTTCGGGCAGCCTGGACCACCAGCGATTTTTCCTGGGTCAGAGGGATACGCCACCCTTCGGCCATCATCTGTCGTCCCACTTTACCGGCGCCCGCGGCCAGGTCAAGCATATCGCCAGTTTCATTGAGTAAATAAATGTGGGCGTGGTAAAGATCAAACCGATCTTTAGCAAGATCAACTACGGTCTGCAACAACCTCTCGGTATCCAGAATTGAGGTTACAACCGTGCTGACCTGGGCTACGGTTTCCAGAGCGGCAGCCCGCTCGGCCACCAATTGTTCCGACAGTTTACGCTCGGTAATATCTCTGGAGATACCAAAAGTGCCAACAATACGCCCTTCTTTATCAAGCAGGGGCATCTTGGTAGTCAAAACCCATGTCTCATGGCCATCGGGCCATGTTTCCTTTTCCTCCAGACCCGCCACGGGCTGAACGGTGCTGATAATCCTCTGCTCATCCTCAAACGCCTGGCAGGCATGCTCCTCGGAGAAAAAGTCAAAATCCGTTTTACCCACTGCTTGCTCAGGGTCGCTCAAACCAAACATTTCGGCCTGTGACCGGCTGATTCTGAGAAATCGGCTGTCGGTGTCCTTAAAATAAATACGGTCGGGCACATTATCCAACAAAGTATGCAGCAGGTATTGTTCTTGGGCCAGCGCTTCTTCTATCCGTTTGAGTTCGGTGATCTCCCGGCCCAGGCCTACAATGCCAATGATATTACCTTGATTATCCCGCAGGGGCACCTTGGTTGCCAGATTCCATCTTGTCACCTGGCCATCTTCGCCTATCTCTAAAGGTTCTTCACGGTTGATCACCGGCTGCCCGGTCTGGATGACCGACTGTTCATCGGCATAAAATCGCTCGGCTAATTCTCGTGGCACAAGATCAAAGTCCGACTTGCCCACAATTTCATCCAGGCTGGTCTTGCCGAAGCGGTGTGCCGCCGCCACATTACAGATGATAAATCGGCTCTGCGTATCTTTGGCATAGATACGATCTGGCACATTATCTATCAACGAACGCAACAAGGTATGCTCTTCGGCCAGAGCTGCCTGCGCCCGCTTGTAATCAGAAATATCTCGCGCCACTGCCTGTAATATTGGTTTGTTATCCAGGTTCAGAGCAGTCAGTAACACTTCCGCCGGAAATAGGGTCCCGTCGGCACGGCAATGCAACCACTCAAATCGATGCGATCCTTTCTGGTAGGCCGTCGCGATTCTCTCATTGGCAGCCGTCCAGGAGTCCTGTCCATCGGGTTGTTGGGGGGGTGATTGTTCACTGGGGTGGGTGTTGATAAATTGATCCTTAGAGGTGTAGCCAAATATTCTCAGGGTGGCTTCGTTGCAATCAATAAAGCCGTTTTCATCCAGCAGCATCACGGCTTCATCGGTAGATATAAGCAAGCTTCGTATTTTATCTTCAGACGCCTGTAGCTGTTCAGTTACGCGTTTGCGTTCGGTTTCAGTACGCCAGTCGTCGATAGCAATTGCAATCTGGCCGCACAGACCCAGGAGTAAGAGTTGGTCTTCTTTGTCCAAACTTCCCGTCGTGTTATTTTCTACATTGAGCACACCCAATACGGTTTGGCCCATTTTGATGGGAACGGCCAGTTCCGCTTTGGTTTGGGGCAGCAAGGGATGGGATAACCAGGCTGCCTCTTTTGATACATCGGCCGCCAGTACTGGTTCGCCATTGCGGGCAGTTCGGGCAATCAAGCTTTGCTCCGCCGACAGGGAAATGGTATGACCATCCGCCATCATCCGGCGACCCGCTTCACCGGCCCCGGCCCACAACACCAACTCATTCTCTTCCAGGAGGTACAAATTAACGTAATTGTAACCAAAGTGTTCCTGTACCAGGTCAACCACGTGTTGGAAACGTTGATCCAGAGTTGATGCCATGGCAATTTCCTGAGCCACCTCGGTAATGGTTTGCACCTGGAGAGTGCGGCGTTCGAGTGACTCTTGAATCTGTTGGGCCAACTGCTTTTGGTTGGTAATATCTCGGCCAATCCCAATGAGGCCGGTAATTGTTCCCTGGCTATCACGTAACGGTACTTTGGTGGTTGAAACCCATCTCTTGTTGCCAGCCGGGTCAATCACAGGTTCTTCACGGCCAACAAGCGAACGGCCGGACGCGATGACGGCCATCTCGTCGGCGCGATACTGTTCGGCTAAACGAGCCTCATAAAAATCAAAATCTGTTTTACCCACAAGTTCATCAGGAGTTTCGGCTCCCATCAGCCGCGCCACGGCCAGATTTCCCATTACAAATCGGCTTTCGGCATCTTTGATGTAAATATAATCTGGTAAATTGTCAACCAGGGTCCGCAGCAGAACTTGTTCCTCAAGGGGGGTTTCCTGGCTCAGCAAATGTTCAGCCGGAAAGAGGGCAGGGAGTTCCTCAGGCGCGCCTTCAAGAGGAGGGATGGGGGTAAGAGGTGCGGGGGGCACCTTTTCCATCAATTGCAAAACAACGGTGCGTGTCTCGGCCAGAATTTGCCACAAAAATTTACTGGCCTCTAAATTGGTCACAACAGGGGCCAGAGTTTGTCCAAGACATTCAACTTCTAACATGGGGCGAGGCGGGGTAATATCTATTGCCCAACGGCGGGGAGCATCGTCTTGCGGTTCATCAAAAAGACGAACCAGAGAGTCAGCATGTTCAGACTCGTAAGCTTCAATCACAGCCTTTAAGAGTCGGCGAGCCGAAGCAATACGGCGATCGGCAGAGATAGTTTTATACTCTTCGCCAATTTCTTCAAGTAACTCAGCATAAGTAGCGGCCAGGTTTGCCATATTCAGGGTTATGAAATTTGCAAACTCTTTCAATGCTGGCATAGCATGCTCCTTCAGTTAGAAAAGAACAGGGCAAAACGGTTAATCGGAGAACCTCTCCCCACAAATTGGGTAAAGCATAACGTTTCTAAAAGGAGAAATTCAGCACGAGTTCTCTTTAACCTTTGACATAATTCATTATAATAAATTATTGCTCTTAACACAATCTTCCATTTTTCCTACTTCACTCGGCTATTCGGTGAAATTCCTCCAGAATCGAGACCGCCAGGGCCGGGTTCAGAGAAACATCGCCGCTGGCCACCTGACGAATGGTATCTACCAGGGTTTCTTCATCGCCGTTTTTTTCAACATAGCCGCAAGCCCCAGCCTTGACGGCTTCAAGGGCATATCGATCGCCGGGAATAGCTGAGGTAGTCAGGATTCTGACCCGTTCATTGTAAGCCACAATCTGCTGGATAGTTTTGATACTATCCAGTACGGGCAAATGCAAATCCATTAACACCAAATCAGGACACAGTTCTTTGCATCGATCCACAGCGCCCATCCCATCACGCACAATCTCAACAACCTGCAAATCCTCCCTGCATCCCAGGGTTTGTTGCAGATTTGTGGCAAAGTCGGTGTCGCTATCAGCAATCAATATTCGAATCGGTTGGCTCATCGCAATCCGTCCCAATCTGTTATTTACGGACAAGCTACCAGTTTAGGCTTTTCCAATTTTCAAATCCTCCCAAAATTTGTTAGCAAGATGAATTACAGGCTAACAATATGATCACACAAATTGGAAAAGCTTAAGGAATTCCCCAAAATTATTCCGTTATGACACTTGCTTTCTGTAGAGAAAGTTGGTTTGGGGAGAATTGTTTTTCTGGAATTCCCTTAGTCCAGTTTCAATGAAATTATAAACGATGGAACTGTAAATAAATAGAGGCAAAGGTACCAAGTTTTCTGCCCGAAAGTACCTTAAAAACATAAAAAAGACCTGCCGGGTTTTGAAACCCGGCAGGTCTGGCATACGCAGATGAAAATGACCCTATTCCTCAACCAGGCCATCTCGCATGGCCCGGATCGCAGCCTCCGTGCGATTATTCACCTGAAGTTTTTGGAAAATAATGGTCAGGTAATTTTTTACGGTTCTCTCGGATAAATTCAAATCAACGGCAATATCTTTGTTGCTGGCCCCAGCGGCTACCAGAGCGAGTATCTTTTGCTCCCGCTCGCTGAGGGGTTGTAGCCTTGGGGTTTCTTCTTGTTTATCGGCCATCTGGCGGAATTCTTCTAGCAGGCGGGTGGTCATCAACGGATCGATGACCGCCTGCCCTTTATGCACCGTTTTGATAACTTCCAGCAATTCTTTGGAACGAGTGTCTTTTAACAGGTAGGCTTTGGCCCCGGCTCTTAACGCCTCAAATACATACTCATCCTGAGGATACATGGTCAAAATAATAATCCCAACTGTCTCGTTGTCTTTCAGAATCAGGCGGGTAGCCTCAACGCCATCAAGAACCGGCATGTTGATGTCCATCAGAATGACGGTTGGCTTCAATTTGGGCACCAGCCTGACCGCTTCTAAACCGTCCTCGGCCTCACCCACCACCTCAATTCCTGCGTCTTCCTGATCTTCTAGCAAAAAACGCAATCCCTCTCGAAACAGAGCATGATCGTCAACCAGTAAAACCTTTATCTTGTCCATGAGCCAGCTACCTATCCCACCGGGGGGCCAGATTTGGGTTGGGGTACTCCGGCAATTCCCGATGAAGTGGCAATTTGGCAAACACCCGTGTACCTGCGCCCGATGCGCTTTCTACAATCAGGTCCCCCCCTACCATCGCGGCTCGCTCGCGCATGGAAATAAGACCCAACCCTTTGCCTGTTTGCTTTTGGACATCCTGCTCGCTCCGACCCGCTGGAAATCCACAACCATCATCTGTAATTTCCAAGGTTATCCAATGGTCCTCCGCCACGGCCAAACGAACCAGAAGTTCACGGCACTGCGCATGTTGCTGCGCATTGGAGAGCGCCTCCTGCAAAATTCGATAGAGCGTACTCTCCACTTCGGGCGACACGTCCACCGTCTCGGCACCCGTTTGGAAGGTTGTTTTTAAATGCCAACGGCGGCCAAACTCGATGACAAAACTCTCCAATACCTCAAAAAACGACTTACCTTCAAGCTCAACCGGGCGCAAATCAAAAATGTTTCGCCGCAACTCGTCGATGTTTTGTTTGAGCAGGGCGTGGACTCGCTCCAATGGTGTTTCCAGTTTACCACCTTCTTCAACCATGTTCAAACAGCGATCCACTTGCAGCAGCAAATAGGCCAGATTCTGAGCAATGCCGTCGTGCATATCTCTGGCCAGGCGAGTACGCTCCTCAACCACGGCAATCTCTCTGGTTCGTTGCAGCAGCCGGGCGTGCTCAATAGCGCTGGCCACCTGAAAAGCCAACGCCTCAAGGGTTTCAAGATCGCTCTCATCAAAGGTATCAGGCACATTGCTTTCAACTTTAATCAGACCAATCATTTTACCCCCCGTTATCAGGGGGGCCATCATCACCGAATTGACCACCCCGGCCTTTTGGATTGGAGGCAGTTGATCGTTGTTTTGAATATCCCAATTATGCAAGATAACCGGCCTGGCCTGACCAATAACCTGCCCTACGGGCGTTTCCGGATCGATTTTCAGTCTGAGCACATGGCTGATTAAAGTGTTGTCATTAACGATGGGGGCTGTTTGCCGGTTGTTTTTGGCCATGTCACTGCCATAAATTGTTTTGAGCAGAAGGTCAGTTCCACCAACCAGGCCAATGGCCACGGCCACTTGAGCCGAAGCATCTGCGGCAAAAATCTGGCTGATCCCCTGCCCCACCAACCCTAGCAACTCGTCCAGGGCCAATCCCTGGCTGACAACCTGGCTGAGGTGTTTGATCGCCTGGAGTCGTTGGGTTCGGGCGGTAACCGTCCGTTCCAGTTTGTTGGAATAGGCCTGAACCTGGCGATAGAGTCGAGCATTTTCAATAACGGTGGTAGCCTGACTGGCCAGACTGCTCAAAGTCCAGAGGTCCTCATCACCAAAACCGTGGGGGACGGAACGGTCAACATTGATCACCGCTCCCACCTGATTGTCGATGATGATGGGTGCCACAAATGCAGAGCGAATCTCCATCCCGGCGGCCGGAAGAAAGGCCTCATCGGGGGAGGCATCATTCACCACCAGGGTTTGACCCGTCCGGGCCACTTTCCCAATCAAGCCCGCGTTTATATCCTGCCGATACAAGCCCGGTTTTAACCCGGCCGAATTTTCACCATAAATCGCCTTTAATACCAGAAAAGAGCGCGGCAGGTCTACTTCCAAAATCGCAACCCGGTCATAATGCAGGCGTTCAAAAATCGCCCGGGCCAGGGCGTCGAATAGATCATCCACATCGAGAATGGTATTGATCTCCTGGGCTACCTCATTGATTAATTTGAGATGGATGGACTGCCGTTCCCACTCCTCAAACAATTGGGCGTTTTCAACCGCAATGGCAATTTGGTAAGCCAGATTAAAAACATATCGGGCCTCAGCCTCGGTAAAAGCATTCGGCTCGTTTTTGTCCAGGGTGAGCACACCTACCACCCGGTCCTTATAAATAAGAGGAACACCCAGCCACGATCTTATCTGGCCGAGTTCGGGACGGGATTCCCAGGCGTCGCTTTTAGTTACATCATTGATAATCAGGGGGAGTTTATTTTCAGCCACCTGCCAGGCCGAGTTACGACTGTTTTTGCGATACGTATTCATTCCCCGTCGGTAACCTGAGAGGCCACGTGAGGCAGCAGCTTCAAGAATATCACCTTTTAATAGGAAAAGGGTGGCGCTATCAAAGGCAATGGTTTTTTGAATCTGAGCCAGTATTTCGTCGGTGAGATGCTCCAGATCCAAGCTGGTGCCAATGAGCGCGCTGATGGCATTGAGTGAGGCCAAGCGTTTGTTGGCCTGATTTAAAACCGCAATTTGGGCCTCGTATTGCTGCACAATTTTGTCATCTGGCAAGAGTGAGGGCACGGAGTCTGGAAATTCCGCCAGGGGAGGCAAGAATGATTGAACCTGCCGTCGCAGGGTGGCAACATCAATGGGCCTGGTCAAAATGCCATCGGCTTCAATGGTCAGGCCTGGGGTGACTCCCTGGGCAAAATAATTAGCCGTAATCACCAGAATGGGAGTTTGGGGCATGAATGTTTTCAAACGAGAAACCAGTTCGTTACCATCAATATCGGGTAAAGCCAAGTTCATAAGAACCAGGTCGGGTTGAATGATGGTGCAATACTGAATAGCGGTTGGACCATCATTGGCCGCAAGCACATTGTATTGTTGTCCAAGCGCCGACTGGATGAGTTTCTGTTCCGCCTCATCCTGGCCGATATGAAGAATGGTCGCCATAAATAATTACCTACAGAAAAAAAGCGAAAACGACATCTAGGTGCGTTTTCGCTTTGCCAGCCCTAACTTTTTTGGTTCAGGTAAGCAATCATGCTAATTTGGTTACACCCCGGCGTGGCTTTGACCGTTACCTCATCCATGAATTTTTGAATCCAATCTAACCCCCAACCCCGGCAATCATCGCGGGCCAATCGCCGGGCGGGCAAATCTGGAATGGACCGTTGTCCCTGGTCAATCACCTCTATGGTCAGAGATTGGGGTTGTACCACCAGCTCAATCAGCACTCTTGCTTCAACATCCAATTGATTGCCGTGCTCAATAGCATTGGTCACGGCCTCGCCGATGGCCGTTTTCAAGCTCTCGATACGTTCCGGGGCAAAGCCCATTTTCTGGGCGACAACTACCACCGCCGCGATGGCAATTTTCTCGTAGCCCAACTCACTCGGTATATCAATCTTGAATGTCCGTTTTGTTAAACTGCTCATGCAAGGCCAAAGTCCCTGGTACGGGCAAATTGCAACCTTAAAAAGTATAACATACTCTGATTATGACGACAACAGGCAAATAGTCCCCCAAATCTTCTTCACCCGTGTTGTTGGCGCCCCGCATCCAGATAGTTTTGCAAAATCACCGCTGCCGCCGCTGCATCGATGGGTACTTTGCTGCGTTTGGGAGATTTTTGTCGGTTATGGCGGGGATCAAGTTCTGCCAGATAAGTCTCGGCATCGACCGTGGAATAACTCTCGTCAAAGTACTCAAGGGGTACCTTCACCACTTTGGCCAGAGCGTCGGCATAACGTTTGACTCGACGAGCTTGAGGCCCTATGCGGTCTGGCCCTTCCAATGAATATGGCAGCCCGACAATCACCCGTTCTATGTTTAGTTCCTCAATCAGCCGTTGTAATCGAGCAAAGTCTTCCTTTTTTGTTTTGCGGCGCAAAACGCCATGCGGCGCAGCCAACAGGCCACTTTCACTGACGGCAATACCAATTCGCCGCTCGCCAATATCCAAGGCCAACAAACGCATCAGGCTCAACCACCATCGGCCGTCAACGTGACTGCCTGGTTGATAATCACGTTTATCCGCAAAGGCACAAACGGCAACCGTCCCACCCACTCGACCAACCAATCCGGTTTTAATTCCACGCCTGGCACGGCGGCCAGGTGGTACTGCTCATTCAATTGAGCCTGGGCTTCGCCAATCGACAGCCAGGCAACGTCATCGGCAATCTGGTGGGGGTCAATAACGGGCACTGCTTTGCCGTCGGCAAACACTCTAAACGTTACCACCCGATCCCGTACGTCCAAAACTTCGCCCGCCCCAAAATGCAGGCCCTCAACATCCAGCTCATAGCCGGGGGGCACTTGCGCTTCCAAAGCCGCCAGAGCCAAACGGTTAGCGTTATACCCCCCCACTACTGTGCCTCGCACCACAGCCTGCATCTCGCCGCCAAAGATGTCGGAAAAATCACCGGAAAATTCTTTGTACGACACATCCAGCACAATCACCTGCAAAGACTCGGGGGGAACAAACTCCTGCGCCGCCAACGACTCTTCAAGCTGCCGCAGTCCCTCTTGTTGAATTTTCTGGCGTAAATAAGCCTGTAAACGCTCTTTATCCGCCTGCACCACAATTTTGGCCGGTTCCACAATACCACCCTCAAACGGCCGCTCATTGACCACCCGGGCCAGCAGCGCGTAAGAGGGTTCGTCAAAACGATTGAGCTGACCGGCCTTTACGTTACCTTTGGGACCGGGTTCTACCGCCACCGCTACGGTTGAAGTGGTAGTATCAACCCCGGCAGGAATGGTGGTGGTTTCGACAATGGCAAACTTGATCTGTTCGCCCACCGAGGTAGACAGGGTTGTGCTAATAGGAATTACCTGTTCATTCGGCGTCCGGTTGATAAATGTGACCGTGCCGCTGGCGTGACCAGACGGGGCCAACTCAGTTTCCACCGTTTCAATTTCGCCAGCCAGGGCCAATTCCACCTGCGCCGTCCGGGCCGGGAAAGTCAGGGTTTGATAATCCAGCGAGTCTGCCTCGGGATCGGCCCTTACAATCAACTCGGTTTCAACCGAGCGGGCGACCGGGGTCAGGGTTATGGTTGCTTCCGGCAATAACGCAATCGCTCCCGCCACCAGGGCAAAAGCCAGGATCACCAGGGCCAGCAACGCGCCAAGTTGCTGCAAATAACCTATCCGCCCACGGCCGTATACCACTCGATATTTTTTCTTTTTAACCCGCTCTTTGGCCGTCCCTTGTTTGGCCGATTTCCCCTTGCTCTGCTCGGCGGGTTGTTCTATTTCCAACCCGGCCTCGTCGGCAGCGGTCACCGGGGGGAGTGTGGCGTCAGGTGAAGCAACCGGCGCTGTAGAGGTAACCCAACCGGCCCATTTAGCTACCTGCAAACTGCCATAGGCTTTAACTCCTGCTTCTTTGGCATAATCTCGTACCGTGGGGTGCCCGCTGACAATGGCCAACTCAATGGCCCTGGCTTCGGCCAGCCGCGCCAGCAACTTCATATTGACCAGACTCTGCAACGTTTTGTTACCGCGCGGCACAACCACCAGCAAGCGACGTTTGGCCGGTTTATCCGCAGGCGCCTGCCCCGATACCGCCGGCATCGGCGGAAAGGCAAAATCCACGCGACTGCGAATGGCAGTTATATCATCTGTTTTTTCAAGCTTTAAAATTTGTTCCATCGGCTAAAATTTAGAAATCACAGTCTGGGTCATAGCCACCCAAAGAAGGGCGGTTAATGGGGAGGATACCCCTACACCCCCCAACCCTCCGGGCAATTCTTCGACCTTATGGCCCAGGTTGAGAAATTATGAATTATTCCGGCAAGCCCACCGTTAAACTCAGAGCCACCAAAAACAACTCGTGATCGAGTTTCTCGGTCAGGTCTTTAACCACCAACGGTATCCGGCGCGCCAGCCGGTCTACTTCGGGCGCCCGATTAAAGGGGGCAGGATCGGACCGGAGCAATTTATCCAAACCCGGCAATAAACTGCCTCCTCCCGCTAAATATATTTTCCAGGGTAGAGGTTTCCCTACAGACAAGCCGGTTAATTGCCCCATCACCGTGTCATACCATCGTTGACGGGCCGGTTCCAGACATTTTTGAACGTAAGTTATTTCCCTTTGGCTGAGTTCTCCACCCGGTAGCCCGTGCTTTAAATCTTCGGCCTCTTCCGGTTCAAGCCCTATCTTCTGGGCCAGGGTATGAGTAAAAAACTCACCACCCAGGGGAACCCAACCTGCCGCAACCAACGCATCACCCCGGATCAGGCAAACGTCGGTGCCGGAGAGACCGATGTCTAAAATAATGGCCTCAGGCCCTGGCACCAGCGCGGCCAGGGCATGCCACGTTGAAACCACGTTAACAATCGTCAGGTCTAATCGGCTGGCCAACAACTCCAACGCCCGCAATGCCCCGGCCTGACCGGCCACCCCAAACACCGAAACCGCCAGATCGTGTCCCATCAGTCCCACGCCGTCCGAAACCAGGCGATCATCCAGGCGAATACCGGCGTCGGTAACGGCCATGGGCTGCCAGTACCCGCCTTCAACCGGAAGTTGGGCCAATTTTTGACGCACCAGCCGCTCGGCTCTGTCCCGGAGGCGATCCAGTTCTTTTACCGAAATCGGCGTTGCGGGCCGGGAACGGGTTTGCCGCACGGTAAATAATTCACCCATTGCGGCTCGTCCCGCCAGGGCAAAGACAACATCATCCGGCACAATTTTCTGGCCGATAACCGCTTCTGTACTGTCTTCGGCCCGGGTGAGCGCCAGATTGACCGGGTTGGTCACTGCCGCCGCTTCCAATCGTCCACCCGTCACATCATGCCCACCATTTTTAGACACACCGTAGCCAATTACTTGTAGTTCGGGGGTGTTTGGGATTTTTAATACCACAATTGCTTTAACGGTGTGCCGACCAATATCAACCAGACTGAAAGAGGTAGGCTTTTGTGATTTTTTGGGCTGAAACCGGCGCAGGAGCTTCATTTATGACGTGATAATTTTTTAATCCTTTTTCTCATTGCAGCCAAGTCTATAACACCGCCAAACCGAGTTTAGGAACAAAATAAGGCCTGAGAAGCTTAAAGAATCGCCTCACGCACCAAAGCATCCACTCTGGCCAACGCTTCGCCCAACTTAGACGCATCTTTGCCGCCGGCCTGAGCCATTGTGGATTTGCCGCCACCGCCACCGCCAATCACCTGAGCCATTTCCTGAACCAGCTTACCTGCATGCAGGCCATGTTTGGTTAAATCCTCGGTAACCGTGGCAATGATCAGCGGTTTCCCCTCCAGTACCGTCCCCAAGGCAACCACTCCAGAACCAAGCCGGTTACGGAACCAGTCGCTCATCTCACGCAGCATGGCCACGTCGGGCGCATCCACCCGGAGCGAAATTAACTTGACGCCATTGACCTCACGCGCCTTGGATAGTAAACTCTCAAACTCGGCACGGGCCAGTTTACGCTGCAAGTCTTTGATGTGCCGCTCCCGGTCTTGTAACTGCATCAGCAGGGATTGCAAACGAGGATAGGTCTCTTCCGGGGGAACGCCCAAGAGAGCGGCTGAATGTTTCAATTCCATCAACTGCCGCTGGATAAGTTGCTGCGCAGCTCGCCCGGTGACCGCCTCAATCCGGCGCACACCTGCTGCGGCGCTACCTTCGCTGGTAATGTGCAAGGTGCCGATTTGCATGGTGTTTTGCACGTGGGTCCCGCCGCACAACTCGCGACTGTAAATCTCTGAATTGCCAATTTGCACCACCCGCACCGTATCACCGTACTTTTCGCCAAACAGGGCCATAATTTCGCCGCCAGCAATGGCTTGTTTTAAATCGTCATACGATTTATAACTGGCAGAGACAGGTAGATTGGCCAAAATAGCGGCGTTGACCGCCTGTTCAATCTCGGCTAACTCTTCGGGAGTGACCATCTGCGGATGACTGAAGTCAAAACGCAGCCGGTCGGGGGCCACCAGAGAACCGGCCTGGGCAACATGCTTACCCAGCACGCGGCGCAACTCTCGATGCAGCACGTGGGTAGCGGTATGGTTGCGCATAATGTCCCAACGACGCGCTTCGTCCACCATTGCCCGGGCCGAACTGCCCACCTTGACCGTACCCTGGGTCACAATTCCCTGGTGCACCGTCAGCCCATTAACCGGCTGAACCACATCGGTAACCTCCATTTCCCACGGCGGCGGTGCGTTGGCCGCGCCAGTGATCCGGCCGGTATCGCTGACCTGACCACCGGCTTCCACATAAAATGGCGTGGCTGCCAGCACAATTTCGATCTTCTGGCCTTCGGCGGCGCGATCCACCACTTCACCATCCCGCAAAATGGCCAGAACCGTACTGTCCAATTGAGTGCTGTCGTAAGGATTTTGATTGACCCCGGTATCGGGCAATTGATGGCTGCGTTTGAGCTGGTCGAATAGCCGGGCGTAGACTTGCAGCATATCCACCGCAATCTCGCCAATTTTGCCGCCGCCCGATACTTCGGTGTGACGTTTGAAGGCTTTTTGATAACCTTCCTCGTCAATAGAAAAACCATACTCCTCAATGGCGATGATACGGGTCAGGTCTTTGGGAAAGCCGTAGGTGGCGTGGAGTTTAAAAACTTCCTCACCCGGAATCTGGCTTTTGCCCCCGGCTTTAAGTTTTTCAACCAGTTCGGCTATCAATTGCAGACCGTTATTGAAGGTTTTGAGGAATCTTTCCTCTTCCTGGGTAACCACGTTGAGGATAAATTGGCGGCGGGCTTTGAGTTCAATAAAATAGTCGCCCATCACCTCGATGACTTTATCGGCCACCTCGGCCAGAAACGGCCGGTCGAACCCGGCCAGCCGGCCGTAACGGGCCGCCCGGCGCAAAATCAGGCGCAGCACCGAGGCGCGGCCCTCGTTGCCGGGCAACACGCCATCGCCAATCATAAAAGTGATCGCCCGGCCATGATCGGCAATAACCCGATAGGCCACAATATGCTCCTCAACCTGCTCATCTGTATGGCCCAGCATCTGCTGCACGCGTTGGGTGATTGGGGTGAAGAGGTCGGATTTGTAGTTGGAATCTACACCCTGGAGTAAAGCGACCAACCGCTCGAAACCCATGCCAGTATCAACGTGTTTGGCCGGGAGGGGGTCCAAACTACCGTCGGCCTGTTTGTTATATTGGATAAAGACCAGGTTCCACAATTCGGTGAAGCGGGTACAATCGCCGTTGACCCGGCAAACATGATGGGGGTCATTTTTCAGGTTGCAGGTTTCCGGGCCACGGTCGTAGTGGATTTCGCTGCACGGGCCGCAGGGTCCGGTGTCGGCCATTTCCCAAAAGTTGTCTGCCCGGCCAAAGTAGAGAATCTGGTTGGGGTTAATGCCTGTTTCCGAGCGCCAATAACCGGCAGCTTCTTCGTCCGCTTCCAGCTTCCCATGTTCGTCTTTAAAAACGGTGGCCCACAGGCGGTCACCGGGCAGGCCAAACACCTGGGTTAGCAGTTGCCAGGCCCAGCCAATGGCCTCCTTTTTATAGTAATCGCCAAAGGACCAGTTGCCCAGCATCTCAAAGAAGGTGTGGTGGGTATCGTCGTAGCCCACATCTTCCAGATCATTGTGCTTGCCGGAGACACGCATACACTTTTGGGTGTCGGCAGCACGGGTGTAGGGTCGTTCGCCTAATCCCAGGAATACGTCTTTGAACTGATTCATCCCGGCATTGGTGAATAGCAACGTGGGGTCATTGGTGGGCACCAGCGAAGCACTGGGAACAACAGTGTGCTGTTGTTCCTCAAAATAGTCCAAAAATGCCTGCCGAACCTCGGCGCTGGTCATTGTCATAAAAGCATACCTCAGTACAGAATCTTGAATACGAATTCTAATCTAATTGGGGGGGGATGTCAATTAGGTTTTATCTGGAACAGGGGTCTTAAACCGGCTTGACCAGGAACAATAAGAAGAGGACGTAAGCATAAAAAGGTATGGCGGTGCGTTTGGGGATATTTTGGAGCCGTCCTGAATAGATTAACAGAGAAATGAGCGAGGAGCCTACCAGCAGGACAAACCACCAGGTGTATTCCAGGCTGACAAAAGGAGTGATATAACCCGGCGGGTTGACAAAAACATAAATCCAATCGATGTTAAAGAAAAACATCAAAAATTGGTGGACCAGCCCGCCCACAATTGGCCCCCAGATCACCGCCTGTTTGGCCAAACCAGGCAAGGCTTTTTGCCAATCAAGGTTAGTCGTTTGACTCATTTTCCGCCTCGCCCTTATTACGCCCCAAAACGTAAGCCAGGCTGCTTATACCCCCGCCAAGATTACGAGCGGCGTCAACCTGACCGCTGGTTTCCTGGAATATTTTGTAAAGTTCTCGACTCTCATTGGTATCCGGGTCCAGATGAGCCGCGGCCGCATAAGCCAAATAGGCAGCTCCCCCAGCCGATGCTTCTGCCTTGCGATTGAGAGCATCCATTGTTTCTTGAGGGTACCGGGTTTCAACATTAAAGCGCAGCACTTCTACCCCAAAATCTCGCGACAACTCTTGCAGAAACGGTAATTCAAGAAAGCTATCCGTAATTCCCTTCAGATTTCGTTCCAGGTCTTCCAGGGTGGGAAAAGCGAGGGCCTGGTGGATGAGTTCCTGCTCCAGAGTTTTTTCGACAAACGTTTGCGCGCTCGACCAACTCGTGCGAATGGCAGCTATGCTCAAAGATTTTCGAGCCGTCATCGAAAGCCTTGCTTCAATAAATAGGCCATCTTGCGCTTTGATGCGAATGGTGCTCAGGTCGATGCCCCGCGGCTGCACATGGCGGATGGTAAAGAATTCAAAGATTAACCAGGGTATACCCAGGAACAGAAGCGGCACAACAACGGCAATTATCAGGCCGTGGCGGGGCAAGGCTCTGGCATCCCGTTCCGGGTTGCCGCTGTCCATTTTGGTGGTAACCTCCCCCAGGAAAAAGGTGGTTGGTGTTGGCGGTGGAACTAGCGTAGGCGTAGCCGTGGCTTCGGGAATTGGCGTGGCCGACTCAACGGTTGAAACCGCTGTTGCTTCAGCTACCTGAGCGGCCACCGCCACCGAGGTTACCACGCCTGCGGAAGCAGCTTGGATCTCGGTGGGTAGGGGCGTGCTTTGAACTATTTTACACCCTGCCACCAAAAATATTAGCAGAATGAGCCACTTTCTATAGGCCGCGTAATCGTCTTTTGAGTCTTGCATTTTCTGTCTTTAACGCCTTTATCTGAGCCGTATCTCCCGGCCTCAGGGCAAAACTAACCACAACAAAAAGGATCATGGTAAACAGGGTAATTATGACTCCCCGCGCAAAGGAGCCATCACTAACAGCCTGAGCCATATAATCTTCCCCGGTAGACACGCCAAATACTTCGGCAAACCGCTCAGGCAACAGGCTGAATATGATGGGGGCGTAGGTTTTCCACACAGTGGTTAAAAACGCTATCAAAGGCACTAACCTTAGTAACGGAACAATAACCGCTTTAATTGCATACCCAATCCAATCAAGCATTGAAAACAGGATAATCGCAATCTGACAAATGAGGATTCCAATACCCAAAAGGATTTGTATCGTGTCCAGCGAAACACCCGCCTGAGTTAGCGAAGCAAACAACGGGGGGTATGCCTCGCTGACCTGAACATCAAAATATCCCAGCCCAAAAAAGCCAGCCAAAAACACCGCTAATAAAACAATAAAAAGTAGGGTGATAATCATCAAAAAAGCATCTACTTTCTTAGAAAGTACATACTTATTGTCATAAACAATAATGGCTTATTAAAACCTCGGTTCAACCCCTATCAATTCAATGAAATTTCTGTTTTTCCCCGCCGTAAAGCGTCACTTTCCCATTTTCGTCTTTTTTGCCTGCTAATACTTTGGCACAAAATCTGCTTTATGTCAAATTCATTAATGGTCATTCCTGAACCAAGCGTGACCTCATCAACCCTGGCGGGGATCAGCAATAATGATAAGGCGATGCGTATTGGACCAACTGGGCCAACAGGTGATGAGGGTTAACCGCTCGTTGGCGGTTGGCTCGATGGCCATTTGCAAAAGCTCTTGAGTATCTGGGGAAGCGCCAAGTGCTCTAATCAATTTCCGTTCACGGACCTGATAAACAAAGGGGTTCCCCCGATCATTCCACAAAGTTACCTGATCGCCAACGGTCAACTCTTCCAGGTTGGCAAAAACGCGCCCCCCCAGGCTATTATTATGACCCGAGATAACAACATTACTTCCCTCACCGGGGCGGGCCGAGTTAGCATGCCAAGCCGCCTCACTGTCTGGTACGTCCCATTCGGCCACTACTTGTCCCCATTTTTCTTCGACATGCCAACCCATGCTAACCACCGGCGCATCCAGATTGATTGTTTCGGCAATAATACGGGCCGGCGCTCCACTTCCTGGATTATTTATGCCCGCTATTTCAAGTTGAGATATCTCGCCAAATCCATGCCTCTGCACAGGAACAATCCGGCAAGCCAATATCCCCAGGAGCAATGTCACCCCGATTGACAAGATTGTGCCATGTTTCATTCCCTGGCCAAATGTAACATCCCTTCTCTCACGCTGAGAGTAATCATCTCCAGTACGTATCAGCCAACTTTCTTTGAAAAGCGCCGCCAGGCAAACCAGCATGCCACCATCAACATAACCATCATAATGACAATCACAATTAATGCAGTGGGCGAAAGTAAAGCCCCGGTTGTGGGCGGTTCCACCGGCGCCCGGATAGAATCGGCGCTGGTAATAATTTGCAGACCCGGTTCTCCCTGAAGAAAGCCCATCAGAAAGAGCGTGTAAACCACCCCCTCCTTAAACTCCAAACTTGGCACAAGTAAAATAATTTCGTTCGTCCCACGTCGGCGAAGCTCAAAACTGTAAGTACCGGGATCGAGATTAACATACACTGTAGCATTTTTGAACGTGAGATCGGAGACAGGGCAATTGTTATACCCGGTGACACAAACGTCCACTGCCGGGGTGTCTGGTGAGGCGTGCATGGCGCGCACGCGAGCTTTACCGGCCGGTGGTGAGCTGTTGTCGTCTTCAAACAAACGCAGTTCGGCCCCGCCTTCACCCCCTGTGCCCATGGCCACCAGGGAATAATTCTTGCCAGCAACAAAAGAAAAATCAGCTTCAATCAATCCTTGCCCCTCACTACTGGCCCCGGCCGGCAATATTTTTATCCGGTGATTGCCCCCAGCCAACAAACGGTAATCTGAAATGGCCCGATAAGTTACATTGGCAAAGAATAATTGGCCATCCACATACACATCGGCGGGAGGGCTTTTGGGCAAGGCGTGGACCACCCGAAGTCCAGAGTTATTTTGCGCATTAGCCGCCATCAGGCCCAGGGTCCATACCATTAACCCAACCAGAATAAATTGGATAAAACGTCTGGCACAAATCTTCATGCGATCCCTCCGCAGCATGCCCACTACATAAAATAACAAGCCCGGTCTCACCATCAACCGGGCTTGCGCTTTAGCCACCCTACTCGCCATCCTGCTCCGGCTCGCTACTTCTGCCCGGACCGCCCAACAGATTGCCGGGCATTTTTAGAATCTGCTGGAGAATTTTTTTCTTAAGCGACCCTTTAGGTAGATTCTCTACGCCTTCTTCATAAGCCGCAATAGCGGCCACGTATTGCTTTTGTTTCATCCGCAGGCGACTCACCGCCTGCCAGACATACATGGCCATCTCGGTTTCACCCATTTCTTCTAACATGGCCGCCGATTTTTTGTAGGCGTCAACGGCTTCATCCAATAACCCCTCGGCCTCATATACGGCAGCTCGATTACCCAGAGTTTGGGCCTGTCCTTTTTGGTCGGCCAACTCGGTAAATCGCGCCCAGGCCTCATCCAGGGCTTGATGGGCCGCAGCCACGTCTTCGAGTTGTTTATAGGTAACGCCCAGGTCGTTGTAAATTTCGGCCGCCTGTTTGGGGTCATCTGCGGCTGCAGAAAGCGCCTCGTTCAACTTTTCCAGGGCTGCTTCATACTTTTCCTGTCGAAAAAGGGCAACCCCTTGCTCATGTAATTTTTTACTGGTCACGTTCTAACCTTTGTAAACTACTTCTCAGTCAACTGTTTGCTGCTGTAAAGCGTCATCATTTGATAGAGGCAAAGAAAGGCGAATCGTGGTGCCTCGATTGGGTGGTTCGGTCCGAGAATTAATTTGTAAATGCGCCTCAATCAACTCGGCGCGCTCCCGCATATTCAACAAGCCAAAATGACCGACCCGTTCCGCCTGATCGATCTGACTGACATCAAAGCCGACCCCATCATCGCGCACAATCACCACAAACTGTTCTTTTTCAACATTAAGTAATAACCAGACATTGCGGGCTTTGGCATGACGCCTGATATTATTGATAGCTTCCTGAACAATAGAAAAAATTGTTCCGGTAACCTGGGTGTCGTAGTCTATATGAGCCATCGGCTCAAAATGAAATGTAAATTCTTCAGAATTGCTCAACTGCTGCCCATACTGCTCAAACGCGGCGACCAATCCCTGCGTTTCTAAAATAAGGGGGCGCATCTCAAACAAGATTCCGCGGGCATCACGGATAGCCTGATTAACCAAATTGCGTAACGCAATAATTTCATTGTGCACGGCTTCCGGCTTAACCTCATTGAGACGCTCCAAATGATCCAGGCTCATGCTGATAGCCGACAAAAGCTGCACCGGCCCATCGTGCAATTTGCGCGCCAACTCGCGGCGAATATCTTCCTGCGCTCTGATAATGTGGTCACGTTCTCGCCGCAACTTCTGATAAAGACGGGCGTTCTCAATGGCAATGGCGGCCTGCGCGGCAATGGAATCCATCAGCCGCACATCTTCCTGGGTAAAACCGGCATCGGAGTATTTATTTAACACTTCCAACACGCCAATAGTCCGCCCTTTGATTTTTAGAGGCACGGCCGCAATCGATTGGGTCAAAAAACCGGTTCGCACATCAACCCGGTGGCTAAAACGGGCATCGGTTCGAGCATTATTGGCAATAACCGGCTGGCCCTGTTGCGCCACCCACCCGGCAATGCCCTCATCTAAAGGAATGCGTTGTTGGCGCAACATTTTGGCCCGTGAGCCGTGACTGACTTCAAAAACCAGCTCCTGCTTTTCTTCATCAATGAGCATGATCGAAGCAGCCCCGGCATCAATCACGTTGACCGCCAATTGCATGGTGTCGGACAAAAGTTTATTGAGATCAAAAATAGTAACCAGCGCATGTCCAACCTGGTGAAATACTTCCAATTGATTGATTCGTTGTTGAGATAACTCCAATCTGGTTATCAACGAGGCAATTTGCCCCACGCCCCTGGCCATTCCAATGAGAACATCACGGCTCTCTTCGGTTAATTGACTGCCGGGAGATAACACCAGACTTAACGAGCCAACTACGGCTGTGCCCCGCACCAGGGGAACATTGACCAGGGTAAGCTGGCTATCGGTCAGGCTGGCCGTAGAAATCGGAATGGACGCCCCGGCCGGGATATTCCAGGTTGTATCTGACAATCGCTTGTTGATAGCCTGTTCCCAGTATTGAATACGGGCCAGAGCTTCTGCCCGAAATGGCCCCGACTGAAAATGATGGCTGGCTTGTCCCTGAAACAGGATTGAGCCAGCCTCAGCATCAAGAACACGCACCGCAATGCTCAGGGCCTTTCGCAACATACTATCCAGATTGTCGGCGCTCACCAAGGCCAGGAGTTCATCAAAAGCAGAAAACTTGGGGATTGCCGGGGAAGTTGACGAGCTGGCTTGTGAAAGTTGTTTCGCCATAACTTTCCTGTTTTTAGTAAGTAACTTCTAAAAGCCCTTCTGCCAGATCACGCAGGGTATCGGCAGAGACATGGCTCAACCGCATAGAAATATTAATGTAAAGCAAATTGGCCGGATTGAGCAAAAACTCGCGCACTTCTCTGGGCAACTGGGAGAATTGAGCTATTTCATCCAACGTAGCCGCTCCCCCACCAGTATCCTGAGGGGCAAGTCCTTGGTCCATAAAGTAGTTCAACGATACGTTCAAATAGTTGGCCAGTTGTTCCAACTCGGGGAGAGGGATTTCGGTTTTACCAAACTCATAGCTTGAAATTCGGCTGGGGGGAACGCCCAGCACTTTTGCCAGTTCTTCTTGAGAACGTCCCGCCTCATTGCGGGCTTGCCGGAGCAGCACGCCAATGATACGCTGCCGCAAAGCCATTGCTTGAAGGGAAGGAAATTCGCGGTCGGCTTCTTCAATGGGTTCATCCGACCAGAAATAAATCACGGGAATATTAAAAAGGTAAGCCATTACCTCTAATTGGGGTAAAGAAACATCACGTCGTCCAAATTCAATGTCCGACATCAAACTTGACGATACGCCCAATGCCTCTCCCACTTCCTTCAGGCTTAATCCGGCTCTTATCCGGGCATGCCGAATCTTAACGCCCAACATTTTTCGGTGTAAAAGGGCTTCCTTTTCTTCTCTAGAATTTGGCACAGATTCTGGCATCATCCAGCCTCCAAAGAATTTTCCTTTGAATTATAACATAAAACATTATGTAATACAACGCCGAAGCAAAGGTTAGGTGCGTCCCAAATTTTAGGACGCATTGCGCCGCAGGCCGGGGGGCTTGGGGGGTGTCCCCCCAACTCCCCCCTAGTCTGCCCAAAATTCGGGACAGACCCGCAAAGGTTAGGATATGTGTCCAAAATCTTAACAACTGTTGATTCTATTTATCACCTATGCTACAATGGAGATGTACATGTTATGGAAAGTAGTGTGGGGGAGTCACGATGATGAAACACAAGTTATGGAAGGTTCTTTCACTTCTCGCCCTTTTGCTCTTGCCCGGGCTGGTCAATGCGGTTCCGGCTCGAGCCGGGGACCCTGATGATACCGTTGGACCGGCCAATCCAAACCATCTTGTCTGTGTGGAAGAAGGCACCCACCTTTGGGTTGATATGGATAACGATGCCTTTGACTATACCGGCACTTATGATCCCGATGCCGAAGTTGATGCGGAGAGACTTAAAAAAGAATGCGAAGAAACCGAAGAACTCCTCAGGTCGTGGGGAATTCACATTCGGCTTACGGTTGAGTATTTTCGGCAAACTCGAGTTGAAGGTTACGTTTTCGAGTTTCATCAAGACCCCAACGGTCCAGGAGGCTGGACGGCGGTACGTTCTCAGAGCGTCCCCGTGGTGGCTTCAGGCCCTGGTTTTGAGGTGATTTGGAGCTCCGAAAAGGATGGGCTTTACTTCTTTGACACTTTTGGGGCCGGTCCGATTACCCTCAATCTCCGCCTGCCCCCGGATGCCCACCCCATTAATCCCGACATTATCGTCATGAGCAGGGGCTTTGATGAAACCTGGGAAGTTGACCTAGCCTTTTACCGGGGTGACATCCCCCCCCAGGATGTAGAGGAACTACGCTTGCCCGCCGATCATATCCGCCATCGATTAATCCCGGGTGATACGATCATAGAAATCGACGAGGAAACAGGTGAATTTAATTATTTACCCAACGTGGGTGGCGTTTTACCCCAGGGAACCTCAAGAGCCACCATAGCCCTGGCCGCCGTGGTTTTGATTGCGTTACCGGCGGTAGGCATCTTAAAATTGCGCAAGAAACGGGCAGAAGATTAAGCAACGATTACCATCAAAAGACCGATGTCACTGATGGCATCGGTCTTTCTTTTTTGGTAACTTTCTCGCATTGCCGATAGACTCAGGGACTGACCTCCCGCAAGCGTTTCATCGTCAAGCGAGAAGGCCGGGGAAGGTAGTTATCCCAGTGTAGTATTTCATCAAGCTGATAAACCCCCCGCACCACCTCGCGGGTAGTGGGGTCAAGCTGACGAATGGCGCCATCCAGAGCGGCCAGGGCTTTAGCCTTGTTTATGGCCTCGGCAACCTCAGCCGGTAGCTCGATAGCCTGCAAGTTGATACTGGACAGGACAATGCCCAACCCTCGCAGACGCTCGGCCACCAATTGACCCAGTTGCCGCTCGATGCGCTCGCGGGTAGCGGATTTGAAAAATTCCTCCACGGTGTAGTTGCCCGCCAGTTGACGCAGGCAAATATCAACGTTACGCATCATCGTTGGGCTGGCATTGGACAGACCACGCAACCGTTGGCTGACCTTCTCGGTAATGAGGTGTGGAGACACATTATATACGCCGGACCAGTTGATATTTATCAACACGCCATCCCGGCTGGCAATCGCCTCGGCCCGACCCACAGCCAGCGTGGCCCTGGTTTCGATGTTGAACTCGATACGTTCAAAAGGATGCAGCACGTACCGGCCAGCAGGCAAGATACGCCTGACAAAACCATCGCGGTCTACGGTAACGGCTACTGTATCCTCGGGTACAACCCGTGTCTTGCTGCGACGAAAAAGAGTCATAGCGATAGTGGTCAAAATTATTAGCGATATGATGGCCATAATCAAGAATATCATTTTGAAGCTCCGGTCATTTCT
Source organism: Anaerolineae bacterium (assembly GCA_016926805.1). Taxonomy (GTDB): domain Bacteria; phylum Chloroflexota; class Anaerolineae; order 4572-78; family J111; genus JAFGNV01. The sequence continues at coordinate 15,958 of JAFGNV010000055.1, read as the reverse complement.
GTCAGGAATGGTGGAGGCCACCTTAAGTCCACCTTTCGGCCTTGCTTGAAACGATGGTTGCATTTCGGGTGGCCCTCAGCCAAGGTTATAGTCCGGCTCAAGCCCAATCCATCTCTCTGACTTTTTGGATAATCAAGGAAGCAGTAAAAAGGCATAAACTCATCGGCTCCCTGGGTGTGGTAGAACTTCTGCGCGGCGCATGCGAAAAAATCATAACCGTAATCAAATTCTTGCCCATCGCCAGGAACATACTCGTACAAATAATCCTCCGGATAACGTTTTTCTTGAGACCAAGCTGCCCGCTGCTTTCGTCGTTCTATCAATTGTTCCGGGGTCAATCTCTGATCCGGTGGAATCGGAGGGTGGGGTTCGTTGATTTGGGCCACAGTAGCATCGTAGAGAATCTTGCCTGTTTCAGCAGCGGTTTTGCCATCCAACTTCATTGCTCTAAAGAACGCCAAATATCTAATCGACTCAATCAGGGCTTCGGTCAGATGGTTCTTGTCACCACCGATGTAAGGTATTTGCGGAATCAAAGCCTCGAATTCCTTACGCGCTTTCGTTAGTACGGCGTTAGCAAACTCCTCATCAAATTGGGCAACGATGAACATTTTCCAATGTTGCGCTTCTTTATCGAATTCGTTGAGTAATTCAGGCTGCCGAGTTAGGTAGTAGACTCCAGTCGTACCATCATCCATTTTCCTCTTCACCCCATTACTTGACACCCTATTCTACGGACTACGAAAACATTACCCAACTTTGGCCACCACCTCAATCCCATTGAGCATCATGTGATAAAGAAAGATATGGTGTAACAAATCTCCATTGTGGGGCACGGCCCCGATGTTTTGGGCCACATCAACGGGCAAGTCATAGGTGTCAACGCAATCAACCGGCACAATCACCCGGATTTTTTGATTGCGGGCATTGGCGCGGAGTTTGAGGTGCATGGCTAATTGATAGGTGCACAAATCGGTGCAGTCGCCCACCGTGATGAACGTGTTAACCTGGGGATGCGCCTCGAGCCAGGCGTCCAAATTGGTACCGAGGAACGAATTGATGGAATTTTTGGGCATCACTTGAAACAGGTCAAAAAAGGGTAACGATTTGAACCGATCCACCGTGTCACTTTCACTGGTGCCACGGATGCAGTGGGGGGGATAGTCTGCAAATTCAACGGCGTCTTGGGGATGGGCGTCTTGGGTGAGAACAAAGTTCCGAACCCCGGCCGTATAACTATTTTGGAACAGCGCGGCAATTGGCTCGATAATGGTCGCCACGCGGGGGCTGGCCAGCGGCCCTTCGTAACAGAAGCCGTTGACAACATCTACGGAGATTACGGCGACACTGGCCGGGTTATGGTTTATTACCTCAGCCAAGGGAATGGATGGCAGCCCTTTTTTCCATTCAACCACGTAATCTAAAAATGGCCTGCTATTTTGAATCAATTGCTCAACATTCATGATTACCTCCAGTCAACTAGGTGCTACTGATCCTTACTTATCAGCCAAAAATCAACATCACTTAGTGTAATTTATACACTAAGTATAACTCAAAAAACCAATTTTGTCAATGGGTCAGGCTTGCCGATTTCCACTCGCGGTGACTGTCCTTGTCGACCAGTTTGCTCAAGAGGACTTTTTCCAAATCTATCTCAAATTGGTTGGCCAGGGCCAGAAGGCAAACCAGCACATCGGCCAACTCGTCTTCCAGGTCTTTTTTTGAAAAGGGATCATAGTTGGGCGACCAGGTTCGTTTCAGTTCTCTGGCTACTTCACCCACTTCCTCTGTCAGAAGAACAAGGATTTTTAGCGGGTCCATAGTAAAGCCGCGTTGCTGCCTGATGTTACTGACCAGGTTTTGTAGCTCCCGTAAATCTGCCATTCAATTCTCCAGGTTCAAGAAAGCCGGATAACGCAACAGTGGTTGGCAAAATTCATCATTGCCCCGTCATTTTCTCAAAATCATTGAAGGCTTCCGCCACCAGTGGTACTCGCCAAGAGAATTGGCCGTGGCTCGCAAATCATCCGCTAAACGCGTTTCATCAGTAACGGGAATCAGCGCGCCGGTATTGTCCCGCCCCTGCCGGGCAATCAAGGTGCGGGCAGCGGCTACCGCCTGTCTCAGCTCGTCCTCAACCAGTCCGTTTGAGGTCAGCCCTTCAAGCCACAGGCCACGATAGGTAAGGGTGTTTACCGGCAAAAAGGTCACCCTTTGAGGATATACAACCGGTGTTTCGGCCGGTTCAGGCAACCACACCAGCAAGTTGTAAACCCGGCCGTCGGTAGTATAACCGGCGCGTTCAAAGCTCCGCTGGCTGGCAATGTTATCAACTCGAACGGCGGCCCGGGCAAAATCGACGTAATGGTGACAGACATCTATCCACGTGGCTTTAACCAATTTTTGTCCCAGTTGTTGGCCTCGATAAACCGGCCTGACCGCCAGCAAATCAACCTCCCAACGACGTACACCATCCCGGCTTACGGTCAAAAAGGCCGAGACAAATCCGGCAATTTCTTTGCCTTCTACCGCAACCCAGATGGCGCCCGTATCGCTCTTGATTTGAGAATGACATGTTCTAAGATCAATCGCCTGACCCCACACTTCCTGCACTACCGTGGCAAGACCACCGGCATCCTCAGGGATGGCTCTACGGATTTTCATCATAGGTTTCTACTGATCCAGAGTGGATTCTCGACACTACGCTTTCTGAACAGAGGGCGCATGGGATCATCCCGCTTTAATCGGAACGCCTATCGCCCGCAATAAACTTTTGTAATCGATAGCCTGAAAGTCGGTAGTGTCAACCTCAAGAACTTTGCCGCCAATATCTAACGGTTCCCAACCCCCTTCAAGCAAAGTGGATTTGAACTCATCATAATTCAAGTAATCCACATGGCCAGGATGGCGCTCACCTGATTCGGATCGCTCTTTAAATCTGCGATAAAGAATTTTCCCTTCAGTCTTACAGACAACTTGAAATGGGTCAAAATCATACTTTTGTTGCAACGCCAGAAACTCCAGATTTGCGAACTCAGCCTTGAAGTTACTTTCGACGATACACGATCTCCCCGCCGCAAGTTGCACCCCAATGAAGTAATACAACAGATCGATACTGGCCCAGCCCAACTTTTTTGACCACTCCCGGTCTTTCCAGCCCAAATTCTCAAAAAGGATTTCTTTGATTCCATCTTTGTGTACAAACGGGAGGCCAAGTTCTGCCGCCAATTTTCTGCCCAGCATCGTTTTGCCGGTACAAGGCAGGCCGGTAATAATGATGAGCAATGGTTTGGACAATATGGTCAACCGTCGTCCGATTTCTTCCAAGTGCTGGCCTTTTTGTCTATCTCCAAGATGAACTCGCTTTTAGCGTCTGTATACTTATCCGGGTGGTTGGAGAATTTCTGGGCCAGACACGGCCAAAATCTTCGCGGCTTCACTCTGCCCAGAGTGGCTGGCGAGATAAAACCTTGACTTTGCGGCTCATTATTCTGTGCTACGGTGTCAAAAAAAGAAGAGAGCAGAGGAGTAGCTCTCCCCGGCTCCCCCGCGTCGATACCCATCAATTTCTACACTATCTCGCCACTGGTGATGAAATCACCGGGGAACTGCTCTTCTTTAACGTTAGGATTGATGATAACGTTGTGTCCAATTCTGACCCCTGCCGGCACGCGAGCATTTTTGCCAATTACGGTCAGGCCGGTATTGAGCCGGTCCGGGTGGAATCGATTGGGCACGTTATCGACGCCATAACCAATTTCCGCTCCCTCACCCAGATAAACATCTTTGTCAATAATGGCCCGTTCTACCCGGGCCTTGGCCCCAATCACCGTATCGCTCATAATCACCGAGTCGCGTACCACTGCGCCGGCAGCCACCCGCACCCCCGGTGATAACACCGACCGCTCGACCACCCCTTCGATGACGCAACCGTTGGACAACAGGTTACCGCCAACCCAGGCCTCGGGGCCAATCTTTACCGGCGGCTGTTCCTCGCTGCGGGTATGGATAACCCACTCCGGGTCATACAGGTCCAGGGCCGGGGTTTCGGCCAGCAAGGCCATGTTGGCCTCCCAATAGGCTTGCAGCATGCCCACGTTGGCCCAATAACCTTCAAAAGTATAGGCGCAGACTTTGTAAGAGTTAAGAATACTCGGTAACACATCGCGGCCAAAATCATTCAACTTATCGTCGGCCAAAATTTCTTTGAGGGCCTCATATTGAAACACATAGATTCCCATTGAGGCCAGCGTTTCCTTGGAGCGACGGGGTTTTTCTTTAAAACTGGTGATACCCATATTGCCATCAACGCTGACAATGCCAAAACGATGGGTTTCAAACGGACTCACCCGGCGCACGGCCAGAGTTACGTCGGCCTTCATTTGGCCGTGAAAGCGCAGCATGGGCCGATAATCCATTTTGTAGATATGGTTACCGGCCAGGAGCAACACGTTATTTACGCGCTGTTCCCCCACAAAATCCAGATTACGGCGGACGGCATCGGCGCTACCCCGCTGCCAACCGGTTTGCCCTCGGCTCAGGTAAGGCTGCAATAACCGCACACCCCCCTGCGAACGGTCCAAATCCCAGGGTTTACCAACCCCCACGTGGTCGTTTAACGAGCGCGGCATATATTGGGTCAACAAAGCCACATTATAAAGCCCCGAATTAACGCAATTTGACAGAGGAAAATCAATGATGCGGAATTTACCGCCAAACGGGACGGCCGCTTCGGAGCGAACCGCCGTTAACACACTCAAATCCTCGCTGGCCCCACCGGCCATAATCATCACCAAGGTTTCCATTTATACTGTTTCCCCGCTGGTAATCTCGGCGCCAGGAAAGTCGCTCTCCAGGCGATCGCTATGAATCAGCACATTCCGGCCAATCCGCAGGCCGCCGGGTATCTGAGCGCCAGCTCCTACCACCGTAATGCCAGTATTCAATTTGTCGGGCATTTCGCGATTAGGGGTTAAGTCTTCGCCATAGCCCAGATACGTCCCCGTACCAATGACCACATTTTCGTCCACAATGGCCCGGTCCACTACCGCCCCCGGCCCAATCCAGGTATCGTTGATGATAACCGACTCCCGCACCAACGCTCCCGGCGACACATACACCCCCGGCGACAGCACCGAGCGTTCGACCCGCCCCCGCACGACACAACCGTTGGAAATTAAACTGTTGACCACCTGGGCCTGGGGTCCCAACTTCACCGGCGGGCGCTCCTCACTCCGGGTATGAATAATCCACTTGGGGTCGTGCAAATTCAGGGTACTATCACTCAGCGGGTCGGTCAGGGCCAGGTTGGTTTCCCAATACGATTGAAGGGTTCCCACATCCACCCAATATCCCTCAAAGGGGTAGGCATACACTTTATCCCGCTCGATCATGCTGGGGATAACGTCTTTGCCAAAATCAATGCGCGGGGCCTCGGCACTACCTTCGGTCAGGCGTTCAACCAGCACCTCGGTATTAAAAACATAGATCCCCATTGAGGCCAGCGTGCCTTTGTCCCGGTCTTTGGGCTTTTCGTGAAATTCGATAATGCGCATGTTGCGGTTGACTGTCATAATGCCCAGACGATGGGTTTCTTCCAGGGGCACGTTCATCACCGCCACAGTTAAATCGGCTCCTTTGTCCTCATGGTAAGCCAGCATAGGGCGGTAATCCATTTTGTAGATGTGGTCGCCGGAGAGGATGAGCACCACGTCCGGTTCCTGTTCCTGGATAAAATCCAGGTTACGCGTGACCGCATCGGCGGTGCCACGATACCAGTCCATATCGGCGCTGCTGCCCTGATATGGCTGGCGCAGGTGCACGCCGCCGCGCTGCCGGTCCAGGTCCCAGGGTTTGCCAATGCCAATGTGGGCATTGAGGGAGTGGGGACGATACTGGGTTAACACAGCCACATCATAGATACCGGAATTGACGCAATTAGAAAGGGTAAAATCGATAATTCGGTATTTTCCGGCAAAGGGCACGGCCGGTTTGGCCCGCTTGTCTGAGAGTACGGTCAACCGGCTACCGGCTCCACCGGCCATAAGAACAGCTAAGGGATGCATAAAACTAACTCCATCCTACCGGGTAACAGAGTAGCAGAGTAACAGATAGGATACGAGAAAAAGGATTCCAAAACATCCTGCCCCTTTGTACCTACTACATTTGCTACCTTGCTACTTGTTAAGGGAACAACCGCCGGGCTTTGATTTCGGCCACAGCGTCTTCGCGGAAACGATACAGCCGGGCGGGGCGGCCGCCGGTATCGCGGTAACCATCCACCTTTTCTACCACCTGAGTTTTGCGCAGCTTGCTCCGAAAATTGCCTTTATCCAATTTAGCGCCCAGGATAATTTCGTAAGCGTCTTGCAACTCACGCAAGGTGAACTTTTCCGGCAAAAGCTGAAAGCCCACGGCCGAATATTCTAACTTGTAACGCAGGCGGGTTAAGGCGTACTCCAAAATGTCGGCATGGTCAAAGGCCAGGGCGGGCAGATCATAAACCGAAAACCAGCCGACATCTTGGGCGTTGGCAGCAGCGTGGGGATGAAGTTTATCGGCCGCAACCAGGGCAAAGTAGGCCACCGTTATCACCCGCGTGCGCGGGTCGCGGTGGGGTTGGCCAAAGGTGTAAAGTTGCTCCAGGTAAACCTGCTCCTGGGTGACACTCGTCTCTTCGGCCAGTTCACGGTAGGCGGCGTCTTCCAAACTCTCGTCTATCTTTACAAAACCGCCTGGAATGGCCCACATGCCCTCATACGGCCAGGCCTTGCGCTTAATCAGGAGAACTTTGAGTTGCTCGTCAGGAATACTAAAAATCACCACATCAACTGTTACCGAAGGGTGTTCATACTTACTCGCATCATAAGTTTCGGCTGTTTCTGGAGCGCTCATGGAGACTCTTTCATCACAACTATGATCTATTGTTAAGCAAGTGGCGGCAAATTTACCTGTGGGAATTTATTGGGTAGTAGAGGAATTTTAGTATAAACTGAGTTAGCCTTACTGTCAAAATGGTCAGTTAACTTCTGCCCCCAACTGAAATGCTCCCGGACGGATGGCTCAAATTGTCAAAACAAAAAAAACGGCTATAGTGTCTACTTTCAGACACATAATGAAGAGTTTACCCTATATGTCAGACGTTTCCCATCCGCAGACCTCCCCCGCTCAACCCGACTACTCCCGCAAGTGGCTGGCTATGGCCGCCGTAGCCACCGGTGTATTTTTGGGCACCATTGATGGCAGTATCGTCAATGTGTCGCTGCCCACCATGATGCAGGCCCTACAAACAGACTTTCCCACCATTCAATGGGTCATTTTAGGTTACCTGCTGGTGATTACCTGTTTGCTGCTGAGCATGGGCCGGCTGGCCGATATTCGGGGCAAAAAGAAAGTCTATCTGCTGGGCTTTGTTATTTTTACGCTCAGTTCGATGCTGTGCGGACTCGCCCCCGGCGCGGGCTGGTTGGTGGCTTTCCGGGTGATCCAGGCCATTGGCGCAGCAATGGTGACGGCCCTGGGGATGGGGATTGTGACCGCCGCCTTTCCGCCCCAAGAGCGGGGCAAGGCATTGGGCATTATGGGTACGATTGTATCGGTGGGAATTGCCGCCGGACCGGCGTTGGGGGGCCTGCTGATTGGCACGGTTGGCTGGCGGGCCATCTTTTTTGTCAACGTGCCCGTGGGCATTGTGGGCGTACTGATGGTGCGGGCCTTTGTGCCGGACGATATTCCCACCGGCCGGCAGCGCTTCGATTTTGCCGGAGCCGGGGCCTTGTTCATTGGCCTCTTGAGCCTGTTACTGGCGTTGACCCTGGGACAGCGGTTAGGCTTTAGCGCGCCTCTCATCCTGGCCCTGCTGGTCAACTTTGTTCTCTTCCTGGTCCTCTTCCTGCTGGTTGAAGGTAAAGTAGCCCAGCCCATTGTCGACCTGAGCATGTTCCACAATCCTCTCTTCAGCACCAGTCTATTGACCGGGTTCATGACCTTTGTGGCCTTGGGCAGTTCTTTTATTTTGCCCTTTTACCTGCAAGATGTGTTGGGCTACAGCGCCACCCAGGTGGGTTTATTGTTGACGGTTCTGCCCGCCATGTTATCCATCACCGCGCCGTTGAGCGGCACGCTGTCCGACCGCTTTGGCACGCGGGGGCTGACCACCACCGGGCTGCTGCTCATTGCGTTTACTTTTCTGATGCTGAGCACCCTGCAAACAGACACCTCGACGCTGGGCTATATCTTGCGGATCGTGCCGCTGGGGATAGGCATGGGCATGTTCCAATCGCCCAACAATAGCGCCATTATGGGCGCGGTGGGCAAACAACGGCTGGGTATTGGCTCCGGCATGCTGGCCATGACCCGCACCCTGGGCCAAACCACTGGCGTGGCCGTGATCGGCACCATTTTTGCCGCCCGGGCGGCCATGCACGGCGGCCAGGCCATCAGCGCCGAGCTTGATGCGGTGAGTTCTGCGGCCCTGGTGCGGGGCCTGCACGACGCCGCCATTTTGGTGGGGCTGATGATGTTTGGGGCCGTCTTCATTTCGGCGTTGGGGTTATGGAAAAAGTGGGAAAACAAACCGGTGGGGGAAACTCAGCCAGGCCGGGTAGTGCCACAGGAGCCGGTTTGACATTCCGGGCATCCTTCCGCTACCAGACCCCTCAGTTCGATAACTCGCAGGTGACAGTTACTTTTTGTGATTTTTAACGTAAATAATGGGCAAAATGAGCTTAACTTATCAACATTATGAAGTGACTGTCACCTTTTCCCACTATTTTCCCCTTTGAATAAGTCACCAGATTCAAATACGGGGGATGGGTGCAAACCAAATCTATTGAGTTATCTTTGATTTCACTCAAAGCGCGAACATCACCTTGATAAACGTCTTGCCTTGATAGAGTTTCAAAGGTGAAATTTAGCGCCTTTTTGGTTAATTCAACGGCTTCCGAATTAATGTCAATACCTATCCCATTCCGGTGCAGCAGTTTGCACTCAATCAGAGTTGTGCCGCAAAATTTGACTTTGTTAAACGACTTGTTCAATCATCCAATACGCCTTTGGATAAAAATCGATGAATTCTTGAGGGGTCCAGGTAACTTCTTGGCTATCAATACCTGTATCAAATATTTTTCGACCACCAAATCTCAATATGTGGGTTGCCTTGAATATGCCATTACTCATACTGGCTTCAACAAATTTGCCTTTGTGTTGTATTAAAAATTCAACAAGTTGAGAGGTTGGAATTTTGTTCATATTTCAATCTCCTGTCGAGCTTCATAAAATTCGAACATTTTGGAATGATAGAGCGACAATTTTTCATAGTCAATGAATTTAACTCTATCCTTAATTGCCAAAAATGCCGCATAAGAAATTTTTGCTTTAAATTCTCTAAAGCGGTCATTATGGGCAACGATATTGAACCCAACATTAAAATCTTGAAGATCTAAAAATTTCAACAATGAACTCTGTATATCGGTGGTATGTTCGATCTCAAAAAAAGAATTTGGGAGTTTCCGTTCATTGAACCATGTGACATCAATCGTAATTGCTCTCCTTACTATGTGTTCATAAGTGAAGTCATAGAAATGGCCCAAAGTTGTATACTCGATTAATGGCTTGGACAAGTAAACCCTGTTTTTGTCTTGATAGGGTACAAATGTCTGATATCCTTTCTGATTTCCAATTTCTACCAACAACCCTTGATAATAAGTGTGGTCAAACTCCTTCCGCTCTTTTTCTGAAGTTTTCCCATCAATTGCAAATTGTCTTAAGACAATATCTCGATGACTTTTAAGAGCCCATAGTCCTGGTCGAATTTTAAAAAAGAACCGGTCATCCTGGACAATTCTACGTATACTCGCAAAAGGCGTTTGTGTCTTCCAGGTGACGCCAGGAACCTTTAGAGTGTGTTGATACAAATAACCCAAAGTAGCATAGCCACCATTTTCTTCCATCACTTTGATTACGGCTTCATACTGCTTCATAATTTTACACTCATCTTGTAATCAACTCAGCCGAATATAAAAAACGAAAAGGGTCGTTAGCATTGCGGCTCTTGAAATCCAGGCCGGGGAATAATGACGATAATCAATCTGGTGTCTTTGTAAATTGTATCTCTCACGGATTTCGTAAAAGAAACTTTTCCTGCCATCATCGGTCAAAGCTCGATAACGTGTAGCAATTTCGTCCAACTGCTCAATCAGTTTTTCAGGAGCTTTCTGAACGGTCTTATACACCAAGATAAGTTCTGGGTTGACATCATAAAGATACGCCGCACCTATCTCATATTTTTGAGCAACCTCAAAAAATACAGCTCCCCCGCCAACAAAAGGCTCAATGTACCTTTTTATTTTACCTTGTTTTAGCTCCAGGGGATATGAGTTTTCAAATTGGGATAATAATTGAGACTTACCGCCAGCCCATTTCAAAAATGGCTTGGCCTGTCTGGTCTCAACCATAACTAAACTTAATTGGGTCATATCACCGCTTCATTACATAATGGGGGAATTTACAACCTGATGAAATAATAACGGATATTGTTGATTGTGGCAAGATAAAAGGAAGAATAGAGGGAAAGATTTATGATCGTTACAGTTATTCAACTATAACGGGTCATTGGCCGAGTTAACTCGGCTGAGGAGTTAACTCGGCTGAGGAGTTAATTCAGGATAGGTGTGCTCGTAGGGGCGAGGCAACTCGAAAATCAACCCATCTTTCCAAGATAACCTCAATCCGAGTTGCCTCGCCTCTACACTGAAATCAATTACCGAATGCTCTCGAATTAGTAAAAAGGCCAACCAAAATTACTGAACCCGCACCACCACCATGGTGATGTCGTCGTGTTGTTGGGCGCCGTTCACAAAGGCGGTAATAGCGCCCTGTAATTGGGTAATTACCTCGACGGCGGGGAGGCCATCGCAGTTGGCCATAAAGTGCTCCAGCCGCTCAAAGCCAAACATTTCACCCTCGGCGTTCATAGCCTCAACCACGCCGTCGCTGCACAGCAAAATGAGGTCGCCGGGGACCAGTTCCAGGTGATAAGCGCGATATTTCACTTCTGCCAGCACCCCCAGCGGCAGACCACCCACGTCGATAAATTCACAATTCGACTCGCCTTTCCGGCGCAGCAAGGGAGAAATCAAACCGGCGTTGCTGGCGCTGAAGGTGAGGCCGCCGCCCGGCTGCTGCTGGATCATGGTGTACAGCAAGGCCGTGTTCATCCGGCCCTTCATCTGCACGTAAAGCAGATTGTTCATCTCCGTCAGCAGTTCCGGCGTGCGGAGATGGTGCGGCGATTTGGCCTGCAACGTGCTGACCGATACGGCCATAAACAGCGCCGCCGACACCCCCTTGCCCGACACGTCGCCCACGGCAATGCCCACCCGCCGGTCGTCGAACTTGAGGTAATGGTAAAAATCGCCGCCCACTTCCTGGGCGGGCATCGAAAAGCCCACGATGTCCAGGCCCGGGATCACGGGGTCTTCTGCAGGCAGCAAACTCAATTGGATGCGGCGGGCAATTTCCAGATCGCGTTGCGCTTGCGCCTGGCTTGACAACTCCTCGTGCAGCCGGGCATTTTCCAGGGCTACTCCGGCCTGACGGGCCAATGTTTCCAGCAACATCATTTCTTCACGGTTATAATACTCGCCCGATTTTTTCGGTCCCAGGCCGTACAACCCTAACAATTCGTCCCCCGACAGCAAGGGGACACAACTCCACATCCCATTCTGCTGCAATTTATCCAGGGGAGGCGGACATGGTTTGGCCGTTCCATCCGGGTCATACAAGCCCAGCCAGTGCCCCTGTTGCAGCCGGTCATATTCCGGGTTGTTGGGGAAAGGGGCCGCATCGAGCACAACCAATCCGCCGTGCAGGTTGAGCCGGTCGGGGATGGTGCGGGTCAGCAAACCCAACAAGTCGTCCAAAAGAATACTGGTGGCCAAAGCCCGGCTCATCTCGTTGAGAATTTCAGGGTAATTGAGTTTATTGCGGTAAAACAGGCGATCAATGAACCGTTGCACATAATCTCGCGCTGGCGCAAAGAGAAAAGCCGCCACCAGGGCCGCCACAAAAAATATCCCGCTATTACTGGCGCCGGAACCATTTGTATTGGACCGGCCCAGCAGAGCGATCATAACCGAAACCAGCAGCAAGTAGACCGCGCCCAACGCCAGCGATAACGCCCCATACACCAAGCTGGTTTTGATGATCAATTCAATATCCCACAAATGGTAACGCAAAATGGCCACGGCCACCACCAGGGGAATGAAAAGCAACAACAAACTGGCGAATTCGGTGGGCAGCAGGCGAATCCCAAATAGCAGGTAGGGCAAGTCGACCAGCAGGATATTGGGTACCGTGGCCATGACCACGCCCCAGGCTATCCAACGCAGCTGATTCTTGGAAACTACATCGCGGGTGGTGATATACGTATGGATAAAAATAATGCACGTTAACAACAAATAGACAACGTAGATGTTTTTGCTCCAGGGATAAGCCACGGTGTGACGGTAATGCAGGTTGCCTGTCACGCTCAACATAACAGCCAGGGTCACTGCCGGATTCAGTAGATGGACGGGCAGGGTTAAATACGGCCGGCGTTGCAGCCAGGCTTTGGGTTGGGGAAAAACCAAACTAAAAACCAGGGCATAACTATAGGCAAACCAGCGAGTCAACAGGCGCAAGGGGATGAAAAACCACAACAGGCTCCAGCCCAATTCGGCTCCCAGGACGAGGCTAATCTCGTTTTGTTCAATCAGCGCCAGGAGGAGCATGGTCAGTGCTGCCAACCGGCTCACCAAATCCCGTCCCCGGGCGCGGAGAATGACCCAGGCCGAGGCCAAAAAAGCCAGGCCGACCACAAAATGAGTCAAAAATTGCCGACCGGCCGGTCCGCCCGGTCGGGAAGAAAGGGGAACGGTCAAGGTCTGGCTGTCGCCGTTGCGAGCGACCGTGATGTCAGTGCTGGGAGCGGGGTTGCCGATCCGTTTGATAATCGGCGGCAGGGTCCGCCAGCGCTGGTTCAGCCACCAATCCAGATCATTACCCTGCACTGCCAGGATAACGTCGCCCGCTTGTAGACCATCCGGCCCGGTTGAAGCCGTACTCAGCACCCGAATTGGCCCCTCCCGGACCCAGATAGAGGCCCCATCGACCGGCACAAAGAAGTAGATAAACAGATTGAACAGACTGAACAACCCAACAAAAACAAACAAGAACCAGACCAAGATGGTCGCGCCGTTGTTGGCCCACTTTTTGATATGGTTGCGCTGGAGGTAACTTGCCATGCGTTCCTTTATACCTCTGTAGTTACCAATGAGGTCAAGTTCAACGTACCGGCATCCCCAAAATGTAATCCTGCCCCGGAAGAAAAAAGAAGAAGCACTGCTGATCGCGGGTATCCCAATTTTGAGTATACTCCAACTTAACCTTAAAAGAAAATAGAAAAATATTCCTATTCTGGGGTGAATTTTTGCTTACTTCCCCTTCCCTGGTATAAAAAAAGGCGTTTCCCTCTTGAGAAACGCCTCTGGCTGGCCGTAGTCAGTTTTGCCGGAATGAAGCCTCCGCCACCAATGTTTGATGGGTTCACACGCCCGGCAATCGTAATTGATGCCCCGGCTGCCGGCCGTTGAGCAAAATGTAGGGCGCGGCCCGGACGGTCCACACGCCCAACTGATTGAGCTGCTGCGCCTCATTGAGGCGACCCTCACGCCGGGCCGCAATAATGGCGTCGGCCGATTTGGGGCCAATGCCGGGAACGCGTAACAATTCGGCCCGGCTGGCCCGGTTGATTTCGACCGGCTGGTGGAGATGTTGCTGCGCCCAGACCAGTTTGGGATCGTTACCCGGGGGTAAATTGCCGCTGGCGTCAAAGGGCAGTTCATTTAGATTAAAACCATAAAACCGCAGCAGCCAATCGGCCTGGTAGAGCCGGTGTTGGCGAATTTCCGGGGTTTTGGGCCTGTCTTCAAAGGTGGTGCCTTTGGCCGGGTTAAACGCCGAATAATAAGCCCGGACCAGTTTGGCCTCCTGGTAAAGCGTGCTGACCGTGGTCAGTAACTCCCGGTCGGCTTCACCCGCCGGGCCAACCACAAATTGGGTAGACAGACTGGGCCGCTTGACCCACGGCTCCAACCGGTTCTGATTCTGCCGCAGCCAGTAAAGCGGCGGCAGGAGTTCATGCCAAAAGTCCTTTTTGGGAGCCAACAGCGCCAGCCGACTTTCGTTGGCCCCTTCCAGATTGATGGACAGCCGGTCGGCCAGGCGGGCGGCCTGCTCAATTTGGGCGGACTCTGCGCCGGGCATGATTTTCAGATGAACATAACCCAGGTATTCATACTTGCGGCGAACCAATTCCACAGTCGCCAGCATCTTGTCCATCACTTTGGCCCCCCCGCCAATCACGCCACTGCTCAGAAACAAACCGTCCACCAGCTTTTTGCGCTGCATCTGGTCAAACGCCGCTGCCAATTCCTCCGGCGTCAGCGAAACGCGTTGATAATTGCGCCCCGTCTGGAACGGGCAATAGTAGCAGTTACGCTCGCAGGCGCTGGTTTGCATAATGCGCAGCACCGGCATTTTGCCTTTTTGCGGATGGGTGACATACGTGATACATTCCGCAATCATTTGGGCTTTGCGCTGCTGGCGGCCAACCAGGGGCGGTCCTTCGCAATCCAGCGCGGCGGCCCGGCCCAGCGTGTCAATTTTTTGGTGGATGTCCATACGGACATTATAAGAACATTCGTTCTTGGCGTCAAATTATGGCGTCATAAAGTAACCTGTAGTTATTATTAGGCGAGACCGCACAGGTTTTCGCGCAGCGTAGCTCTGCGGTCTGGTAGAGTTAAACGCATGGTTTACCGGCTCTCCCTAGCGGGTCAGGAGGACCGTTACCCGCACCGTCTCATTGGCCCCGCCCGGCAGGTTAAAGGGCTGACTCGCGCCCAACTCTGCCCCGCCTGGCCCCCTCGTCACTACCCACCGGAACGGCCCATCGCCAAAATCTTTCTCGGCCACCCACCAGCGCGTATTTTGCGGCAGCGGGCCTTGCCAACCTGCCACATTCTCCCAACCGCCCGCGCTGCGCCCGTCTGACGGGCTGTGCCATTGCACCGCGCTCCACGCGCCGGCCGGCGCGCTCGATACCTGCACTTCTATCCACGCGCCGAGGGGTTTGTTATCTTTTTTATCGCCGCCGGAAGCGGGCGGCGCAGGAATGGGGGTAGGCGTCTCGCGGACCGGCAGACCGGCTTCAACCACCGGCGCGGGCAGCGCGGCCCAGGCCAGCAGGCCCATCAGTAAAACCATAAAGATAAACCCGATGATGGTCTGTTCGTTTTTGCGTATCACAGTTGTTTCTCCTGATTAATGGTGAATGGTGAATGGTTAATCCTTAATTGTTAACCATTCACCATTAATTATTTTGTTAGCGTTCCGGCAGGCTGGCCCACGAGGTCAACCCGCTGGCGGACACAGCTGCGCCCCCCACACCTGCCGTCGAGACCACCGGGCCGAACACGTTGTTGTTCTCGTTGCTTTCCAGGATGTTGCCATAGGTGGTGTCATAGTTGATGCTGTCCACGTAGGCGTAAACCTGCGCCCCGGCCGGGAAGCTGCTGCTGCCGCCGGCGTAGTGCGGCCCGCCAATGGTCAGGGTCAGCGATTCGCCGGGAGCCAGGCTTTGGGTGACACCCCAGTCGGCTCCGTAGGGAGTGATGCTCTGCCATGTCCGGTTGAGCGGCGGCGGGGCCGGGTTGGGATTGAAGTACATATCAACCCAAAAAGCATCAGGCGTGACTTGCGTACCCGCGTTGCAGAGGGTGACCGAACTTTCGCTGCCGGCGGCGGTTATATCCAGCACCACCAGGTCTGAGCCGCCAGCGGTAGTAGTAGGGCCGCGGGAGATTAAGGGTAAGTAGATGAAATGACTGCCACCACCGCCGCCGCCACTACTACTAAC
>JAFGNV010000054.1 GCA_016926805.1 Anaerolineae bacterium | reverse complement strand
TTTTTTTGGTGAAAATTGAGTATACCTCGAGTGGTAGCCGTTTCTTAAATCTTTACCCTTTCATTAAAAGTGTACGGTAGAGAAATTCAAAACATACGTTTTCATTAAGGGCAAAACTTTGGAAGGGGTCTAATATTTCGGCCATGACATCGTTTTTTAATTGGTCAACAAAGCATGCCCTAGAAATAGTGTCTATGATTACCAGTCTAAAACCCTGTTTTTTCAAAAATAACATCAGGGCATCTCTGGCCAGGGGGGATCGTAAATCACCGGCAATTGTTCTAAAGTCCTGTGCCGTAAAAAACGTTACAGGTAAGCCGGGCCGATACCAGCCTTGTTTGTTAATCCTATCTTTTAAACGTTTGGGCCGATCCTCTAAGGCAAAAACGGCAATTTTGGGAATTTCAATAGGCGGCACAAAACCAAAAAAGGAATTACCTTTGGCAATAGCCCCGGCCATTTGCAGGGTAAGCCAGCTTTTGCCTATCTTCGGCTTGCCTGCCAAAAACACTAAGCCAACAGGTAATAAGTCTTGTACGATCCAAACGGGTTCGGGATAATCTGTGGTCATCAGATCATCTAAACTTGTGCCGATAGAGTCCAAGTCCATTTTGTCTAATTCTTCGATAGTTATCTGGGGGGGAATAACTGGCTTATTATTGTCCTGCTGTTGGGCATATTCAATTTTATCGGTTAAAATTTTTTCAGCCGTAAATGGCCGTTTGTTGCCCCATTCTAAGCCGTTTTCAATAGTTCGGTAGGCCAATTTGTAATCGGCAACATTGGCTTTTTTATCTATCTCTTCTCTTAAAATTTCTGTGGCCTTGTCATATTCCAAAACACCTACAGCTACAAAGCCGCCAAGCAGACCACCGGCCTTGAGTAAGGCCAGATGTTTACAGCCATCCTGCGCTTCCTGAACCATCTTTCGGGCTGTTTCTATAGCCTTTGGTGCTTCCTGCCCGGCTATCATCCTATCAATAGTGCCGATGTTAGCCGGTGTTTCTGGTATTGGCTCTTTGGCCTCTTCGACTATCTCGCCCCATTCTGACAGCCACGTTTTTAGGCTAGGCAAGTCAACTTCACAAAATTCAAGATCACCGGGATCGCAAAGCCATTCATAATAATTGTCACCCGTACAATATGGCTTGTTACAACGTGCGTGAAACGATGGGGGGAGTACATTATTTGCCCCGTTTGCCCGTAGCTCGATGATAGAATTATTACGCCTAAACCGGGTTACAGTTTGGCTATCCGGTAAATTGATAATACGGACGATCATTTGCCGTCTGTTATGAGCTGTAGAGTATATTGGCGTGTAGGCAAGTTCCGGCCAGCAGTGTTGAAAATGCTCTAACGAATTTTGCCAATTCTCATCAAAATCTAAAACGCATAGCCCGGCTGACATAAAACCGGAACAGAACCCAACGCCGGTGATAATATCACCGCGTTTTTCAAAACACAGTTTTAAGTCGTTGACTGTTAGCACTGGCGGGTTTTGCCACTCAGCTACTAGCGGTTGTTTACTGCCAAAACCGATAGGATGGACGGCCATGCCTAGCCCGTTGTATTTTATGGCAGCTTGTAGTAAAATATCACCAAACGGGTTCATCTTCTCTCCTTGTAAGAAGGAAGGGGTGAGCTATTATGAATAGCTCACCCCAATTTTTTTTTAGAACGGCACTTCTTCGTTTTGCACCGGTTGGCTGGCGTGTTGTTCTGGCTGTCCTAGTTGTGGTAACGGTAATTGAGGCGGTCTGGTAATACAAACCGTCCATTTGCCGCTAAATTTTCCGCTGGTTAGCTGTTCCCCGTAAATTTGCACTTTTTGCCCGCGCCAAGCTTCAGTTTCCGGGCCGTACAACCCGTACAACTTTCTTAAGCCGGTTTTGTTTAACACGTGCGGTTTTTGGATCTCGCGGTAATAAACTACGACCTTTTGCCCGTCATCGAATTCTTCCACGCCGGCCAGTTGGATAGTTACGATTTTTGGTTGATCGCCTACCTCTTCACCATTGAGATATTTGGATTGAACTAAATTTGTTACATCTGCCATTTTTGTATCTCCTTATGAGTTAAATTGATTTGATGTTATCGTTTGCACGCTGCCGTCGTTTTAACTTATGTTATTATCTTATGCCGTTGTCCCTCCCCCACTTTTCTTTATGGTAGCAGGCGGCAACAGCCCCAAATTCTCTAATTGTTGGCGAATTAGATAAGCAGCTTGATCGCGTGGATCGCGTTTTTCCTGTTCTGCCAGCTTTACAAGAGCCAGACTTTCTTTGTCTGTCATAGGTACAAAAATCTTTCTTATCATTTCGCTTCCGTTCGTAGAATAAAAAACCTGCTATCTTGGATGATAGCAGGTTTGAGGGGACATGGAGGGGACACTTTTAACGGTTTTTAAGCCTTTGTCGCCGTTTTTTTACCGCATCTGTTGTGATGTAACCGACTTTTGTGCTAATGAACCGAGCTATTTCTTTATCCGTCTTTCCGGCCCTTGATAAAGTTTTTATGAGATAATTTTCCGTGGTAAATTTATCCGGCTTCTCCAGATCAGAAGTATCTATAATTTCATCTTCTTCTAAGAATTCATTCAGCCATTCGATAAGTTGTCTTTTTTGAATAGAAACTCTAACCCCATCGGGCAAGCTGCCATAAGTCGCCTTATCCGTTTTTGTGCCAGGTTTGTAATAATAAAATTCTGGTATAAATACCTCACCTGCCTTGATGGTAAGTTTCCATTTCGTTGCTTTTTTTATCTTTTCGATCAATTCATCATCAAATGGGGGGGTAGCCATCAAAAAACCGCCTCTCTTGCTATAATAAGGCGGTTTGTGGTATCATTCTATCGTCAAACCGCCTCTTTCGGTTTGGCCATTGCCCAAGATGATGTCACATCGTTGGGCAATTTTATTTTAGCACAAATGTTTCAGTATTCCAAACTTTGACACATTACTTCTTTGTCTGTATAATTCGCCAAATTTAGCGACAAAATTTCGCTGAATACCAGACAATATTTGTTTGGTAATTGTACAATCAAATCTTTGTTATACTTGGCGAAATTTTTTTATTTCAGATCTGGACTCGCTGAATTGGTGCATCCTTACGAGTCCAGACGAACTCCAATTTTGTTGGAAGTTGAATCTTGTTACCTTCTTTCGATTTCCGACGCTTTTTAACAACAAAGCAAAGGCGTACCCTAAATATAGAAGATAGAAAGGAGCGTGGTTGCCAACAATTCAAAAACAGCTATTTCAAGTCACAACCCAACTGATAACAACAACTGATTTAAATTATCAAAATATTCTAATTCGGAGGAGATGTTTAACCAATGACTAAGAAATTTGTCACTATTTTACTTGTGGTCCTTTTGGTCCTATTGGCAATTACTGCCTGTCAAGGCGCCCAGCAACCGGCCCAACAACCGGCGGAACAAGAGCAGGCAGCCGGTGGTGAAGAAGCAGCCGGTGGCGAACCGGTCCAAGAAGAAGACACCATGGCCGCCCCCGAGGATGAGTGGGGCGTGGTAGAAGTTGCGCCGGATGCGCCTATTCGCCTGGGCTTTGCCGCCGCTCTGAGTGGCGCTGGCGTTGACGTGTTGGGTATTGACGAACAGCGCGGCGCAGAATTGGCCGTTGCCGACAAACCGGAAATTGCCGGGCATAAGGTTGAGTTGGTGATTGAAGATGACCTCTGCTCCGGCGAAGGTGGCACGGCGGTGGCCAACAAGTTTGTGGCCGACCCCACCATTGTGGCGGTTGTGGGCAACATGTGCTCCGGCTCCTGTATCCCCGCTTCCGACATTTACGAAGGCGCGCACTACACCATGTTGTCTCCGAGTTGCACGGCGGTGGCTTTCACCGCGCGCGGCCTGAAGGCGGCTAACCGGGTTTGTTGGAACGACGCCATTCAAGGCCCAGCGGCGGCCGAGTTTGCCTACAACAAACTGGGCGCTCGTAAGTTGGCTACGGTCCACGACGGCAGTCCCTACGGCGAGGGGCTGGTCAATGAGATGGCCAATGCCTTTAAGGAACTGGGCGGCGAAGTGGTTATCCAAGAAGCTGTGGCCGTGGGCGATACCGATATGCGTCCCGTGCTGACCAAAATTGGCGCGGAAAGTCCCGACATGATCTACTTTGGTGGATTTGTGGCCGAAGGTGCATTTCTAGCCAGCCAGCGGGCTGACGTGGGCCTGCAAGACGTTATCTTTATGGGCGCCGACGGGATCAAAGCCGACGATTACATTACCGCCGCCGGTGACGCCGCCGAAGGCACCTACGCCAGCGCCGCTGATATGGCTGAAGCTGGCGCCGGTTTGGCAGACTTCATGGCCAGGTATCAGGCCGCCTACGGTGAAGAACCGCCTGCTCCGTTCCATGCCCACGCCTATGACGCGGCAACAGTCTTGCTGAACGCCATCGAGAAAGTGGCCGTTCAGGGCGACGACGGGACTCTCTACATTGGTCGCAAAGCGTTGAATGACGCGGTCCGCGCCACCGAGGGTTATCAGGGTCTCTCCGGTCTTATCTCCTGCGACGACAAGGGCGACTGCGGTACCGGTACCGTGGCCGTATCTGTGGTCAAAGACGGGGCATTCGTCGCTGCCGAATAATTAAAGCAAACAAATTGGTCGCCATGGGTCAGTTAACCGGGCGGCCAATTTGTATCTTTAAAGGTTTGGCAACAATTATTCCAATTTTGGATGAGGCGGACGCATCACCCCCCGCCTCATCTTTGTTTGCGCATCTTAAGCTCCAATAAGGATGGTTTTATGGCCGTATCAACAAAAACTCGTGCCCGTACTTCAACCCAATTTGAACTATCGTCCAGCAAGCTTACCTTATGGGTGATTGCGGTGCTGGTAATTGCTTTTATTGTCTGGCGACTTGCCGGCACCCTGGCCCAGGGCAAGTATGGTCCTGATGTCTGGATTTTGCAGACGATCAATGGATCGGTGCAGGGGGCTATGTATGCCCTGATCGCCCTGGGATATACCCTGGTTTATGGGATTCTCTTCATGATCAATTTTGCCCACGGCGAAATTTTTATGATTGGGGCCATGGCCGGCTATTTTACCCTGACCGGCTTTGACAGGGCCGGCGTTTTAGATACTAACCCCCTGCTCGCCGTATTGGTCACGTTCCTGGTAGGGATGCTGACCCCCTTGATTTCCGGCATTTTCCTGGAGCGGTTGGCTTATCGACCGTTGCGCCGCGCGCCGCGCCTGGTCCCGCTGATCAGCGCTATTGGGGCCTCTTTCTTTTTGCAACAAGCCGCCCGCTTGCTCTTCGGGATTCGGCTTAAAGTGTATCCAACCGTAGATTTTCTAGCGGGTGCCTGGGTAATTACCGTCGGCGGTAAGGATGTTCGGATTCAACATCTGGGGGTGGTGATTATTATTGTCACTATTCTCTTGATGATTGGCCTTTACGTTCTGGTTCAACGGACCAAAATTGGTAAGGCCATGCGGGCCGTCGCCGAAGACAAAGATACCGCCGCCCTGATGGGGATTGACGTAAATTATGTCATTATGGTTACCTTTGCCATTGGGTCGGCCCTGGCCGGAGCGGCTGGCGTGATGTGGGGCTTGTGGTACAAGCAGGTCATCCACACCGTTGGATTTATGCCTGGCCTCAAAGCCTTTACGGCGGCGGTGTTGGGCGGCATTGGCAATATCCCTGGTGCCATGCTGGGTGGGTTTTTCCTGGGCCTGGTAGAATCGATTGCTCCCACGGCCCTGAATTTGAACACTCAGTTGAAGGATGTGCTTGCCTTTGGCCTGCTGGTGATTGTGCTTATCTTCCGCCCGTCCGGTTTGCTGGGTGAAGTTTTATCCGGGAAGAAAGCGTAGGAGGGAGATACAGATGAAATCAACATCGTCTGTTCGCATTGGCTTGCGCCGAGGGTTGATTATGGGCGTGGCCTCTATTTTTATTGCGCTCATTGGGATGCTCCAGTCTTTTTCCAGCCGGGTCCTGGTCGGCAACATTACCCTGACCACCGCCATCCTGGTTCTGTTGGGGCTGCTGGCCGGTTACTTTGCCCTGCGAAATATTAAAGACGGAGCCGATCTCAAAGAGAAGATTACGGTTGGGACAAGTGCCGGCGTTGTTAACGGCGCAATGCTGGCTATTTTGATGATAATTATCAGTACCGTTGACTTGCGCAGCGTTCTGGTCAACACCACGCCCGCCCTGGTCGAGATTCTTTCATTTGGACAAGGCGTCGCTCTGGGCGCGGTGATTTTGATCGTCTTGTTTGGAGCTTTGGGCCTGCTCCCCGTGCTATTAGGCTTACTACCCGGCCGGTTAAGAAAAGCAATTTTGTGGGGTCTGATATTTGTAGTTGTGGTTGGCCTGTTCTGGGAAGTATTAACCGGTTTAAGAGTCACTCAAGTTATTCTCGGTTGGACCGGCCTGAAGCTTGGTCGAGAATTTTCCTGGTTTGGCGCAATCATTGTTTTTGTCGGGTCAGGCTTAATCACGTATTACCGGCCCAATATCGACCAAGCCCGGAGTCAATACTATGCCCACATGTCGGCAACCGGCCAACAGTCAATCCGCTGGATTTGGCTGGGCGTGCTGGTAATCCTATTATTGACCTTACCGGCGGCAGTGGGCCAATTCTGGTCGCAAACATTAACTACAATCGGCCTCTTCATCCTGATGGGGTTGGGTCTCAATATTGTGGTTGGTCTGGCCGGTTTGCTCGACCTGGGGTACGTGGCCTTCTATGCCATTGGGGCCTATACTATGGCCCTGCTGACCTCGCCCGCCTCTTCGCTGGGCAGTGGGTGGTCGTTCTGGATCGCCCTGCCGGCGTCGCTGGTGGTGGCGGCTTTTTCCGGTATTCTGCTCGGTATTCCGGTGCTGCGCTTGCGCGGCGACTATCTGGCCATTGTCACCCTTGGCTTTGGCGAAATCATCCGCGTGCTGGCCCTGTCGGATTTACTCAAACCCTTTATCGGCGGGCCGCAGGGTATTCTGGAAACGCCCGCCCCCCAAATCTTGGGGATTAGTCTCAAAGACCCGCGGCTGTTGTATTATCTTATCCTGGCCGCTTGTGTCTTGGGAGTGTTTGTTTCAATTCGGCTGAATTTCTCTCGCATTGGCCGGGCCTGGATTGCCATGCGTGAGGATGAAGATGTAGCCCAGGCCATGGGCATTAATCTGGTGGCGGCCAAACTGATGGCCTTCTCCATTGGCGCGGCCCTGGCCGGTGTTGCCGGAGCCGTTTTTGCCTCACGTCAGGGGGCCATCTTCCCCGCCGACTTCACCCTGTTCATTTCTATCAACGTACTATGTCTCATCATCATCGGTGGGATTGGTAGCATTCCCGGCACCGTTGTTGGCGCTTTGTTCCTGGTTGGCTTACCCGAAGTGCTGCGCGAGGTGGATGAGTTCCGTATTCTGGCCTACGGCGCTGGATTGGTGATTATGATGATTGTCAAACCCGAAGGTTTATTGCCCTCGGCCCGCCGCAAGATGGAACTGCACGAACACCAAGAAGAACTACCCGACTACGAGCAAGACAAAATTCCGCACCAAGCAACCCCAATTTCACAAACAGGAGGTCAGGCATGACGACAATCCTGGAAAGTAAACGCGTCACCAAACGCTTCGGGGGATTGGTGGCGGTCAATAAAATTGACCTTGTGCTGGAAAAAGGCATGATTGCCAGCATCATCGGTCCCAATGGCGCCGGTAAAACCACGTTTTTCAATTGTATTACCGGTTTCTACGTGCCGGAAGAAGGAGAAATTATCTTTGACGGCACCCCTCTCATTGGCCGCAGGCCGGATCAAATTACGGCGATGGGTATCGGTCGAACCTACCAGAATATTCGTCTGTTTAACAGTATGACCGCCCTGGAGAATATTTTGGTGGGGATGCATAGTCGGCTCAAAGCAGGGATACCGGGGGCTATTTTGCACGACCCACGCACCATGGCCGAAGAGCGCGAAGCCGTAAAAAAAGGCACCGAACTGTTAAGACTGGTGGATTTGCGTGACCAGGGTGACGAACTGGCCCGCAATCTGCCCTACGGCGCTCAGCGTCGTCTGGAAATTGCCCGCGCCCTGGCCAGTGATCCCAAACTGCTCCTGCTCGACGAGCCGACCGCTGGCATGAACCCCAGCGAAACCACGGCGCTGACCCGATTCATTAACCGGATTCGCCACGAACTGGGCCTGACCATCCTGCTCATCGAACACGATATGCGGGTGGTGATGAGCATCTCAGACGAAGTCACCGTATTGGATTATGGTATGAAAATCGCCGAAGGAACGCCCGCCGAGGTGCAAAATAACCCCAAAGTCATCGAGGCTTATCTGGGTCGCGGAGGTAATGGTCATGGCCATGCTTGAGGTTAATAATATCAATGCCTACTACGGCAACATTCGGGCGCTCAAGGGTATTTCTCTTTATGTGAACAAAGGTGAAATTGTGACCCTCATTGGGGCCAACGGCGCGGGTAAAAGTACCACGCTCAACACTATCTCGGGTATTATAAAACCACGGGAAGGTGAAATTCGCCTGGAAGACAGGCTTCTTAATCAAGTGCCGGCTCACCAAATTGTGGCCCTGGGCATCTCGCAAGCGCCCGAAGGACGCAAGATTTTTAGCCGGTTAACGGTGCGGGAGAACCTGGAAATGGGCGCGTTTGCCCGATCCGACAAGGAGGGAATTGCGGAGGATTTTGAGCGGGTCTTTGCTCTCTTTCCCCGCCTGAAGGAACGCATCAAGCAGGTGGGCGGCACCCTGTCGGGCGGCGAACAGCAAATGCTGGCCATTGGCCGCGCCATGATGGCCCGCCCCAAGGTGCTGCTGCTCGACGAGCCCTCGATGGGCCTGGCCCCCATCCTGGTTGAAGAAATTTTCAGAATTGTGGTTGACATCAACCGGCAGGGAACCACCGTTTTACTGGTGGAGCAAAATGCCAACCTGGCGCTGCAGGTAGCCAGTAGAGGCTACGTCTTGGAGACAGGCACCGTCGCGCTGGAAGGTACGTCCACCCAATTGCGGCAAAACCCCCGCATCAAGGCCATTTATCTGGGCGAAGGCGAGTAAACCAGCCCGGCCCGGCACCTAAAAATTCAAAAAGCCGAACCTCTGAATAGGTCCGGCTTTTTTACTGTCACTCCAACCTGAAATTTTCCAGGTGGACGATGTTCAGTTCTGTCTCGCCCACATCCTTTTCGACATTCTCCAGGCGAATAAAGACCGTAATGGCCTTGGCCTGCGCCCTGGCCCGAATTGACGGGTAGCGCCATTCATTGTCCTTACCATCACGATCGCCCCACACAACGGCCGAACTGTTATGATCACGCCCGCCCGTGGGATCAATCCCTATTGTCTTGAAAATTTTACCGTCGGCTCGCTCGCCGCTGGTGCCTTTGTAAAAGGAGACCACACTGCCACTGAAGTTGTAATCTCGTCCCGGTTGCGCGGCCACAGTTTGCCGGAAGACCAGATCAAAACTATAGCGTGAGGTTACCACCTGAGAATGAGCGCCGTGAAGATGATAATCGCGGCCACCGCCGCCATAATACTTCTGGGTAAACCGGCCAAAGGTGCCGCTATCCATCACATGAATCCGGCCCTTCCCCTCCGCAATGAGCTGCAAAACCCAGTGTGTGGCATACAATTCTGGAAATTGAGCTTCTTTCCACACTTTCGCCTCGCCATCACGGCGGTAAGGCTGGTAGTCGTCAAAACTGCCGTTCAACAGACTCGAATTGACTGAGTCACCGGGCGCTGGCTGGGGCGAGGGTTGGGGTGCTGGCGCTGGGGCCGGTGCAGGCGCCGGGGCCGGAGTAGTCCCAACCTGCACAAACTTGGCCCAGGGAGCAAAAATATCGGGGATTCTAGCGGCCAGATTTAAATCGCCGCCAATTCGGATTCTACCCTGGCGGTAGGCATCATTAGTATTTAACTTGCCCTGCGCCAGTTGGATAAAATCGGACCCGCTCATGCCGATGGCCACGGAAGGTATCGGGATGCCCCCATTGGCCACCGAACAGGTGCGGTTAGCCACATAAACGGTCCACGTGCCGCCGCTCTCGCCGCTCAACTGAAATTGGTAGGTAGCCTGCAAACTACCCGCCCGGTCTGCTCTGAAACCTTTGGGCATAGCCCGGACATAATCGGCAACGGTTGGTTGAGTCGGCGCGGGTGGCGAGGGTGGCGCAGGCTGGGGTGGCGAGGGTACAGGTTGAGGGGGCGACGGAGCAGGGGTGGACGGCGATGGTGAGGGGGACGGCATTGGCGCAGGAGGGGCCTCGGCAATGGCGGGAATTATCAGCACCTGGCCCACAAAGATTTTCCCAGTTTCATCAATGTCGTTGGCAACTTTGATAACAGGATATTTGTAAGGGTCGCCATAAGCCTTGCGGGCAATCTGGGCCAACGTATCGCCAGCCTGAACCGTGTAAGTTGTCAACCCGGCGGCTTCTCCCCTGGCATAAGCCTCCAACAAATCCTCCACTACCTGCTCAACCAGTTTGCCCTCACCCTGCGCTCGCTCAATCAAGCCTTGATAAAGACCGTCATCCAAATTTACTTGAAATCTGCGAACCGTCATCAGGGGCCTCCTCGTAAATCATAACACGCGGGTTTTCTAAAAATCCAGGCTATGTTGTGACATTAATGTTAAAAACATTGTAACGCATCTGGGGACATTTGCAAGTTGACGCGCAAAAATGGCTTGATTGAAAGGAATAATCGTGACCTTTTGGCCCAAGGATTCCTGGTCGGCTGCACACCCACGCAAACCTGCTGCGGTTCTATCCGGCTCTGACCATAGGCCAAGAAGACATCGCCCAACTTTTGAACACCCAGACCATACTTTTGGAAGCGGGCTATAATATAGTTTTAATCTGAATGTGTTAAAGTGGAATTCACATACGGTAAAACAATTACCATTTCCGGTCAAGCTCAATGACTCTGTAATGATCAACAAATGACAAAGGACGAAGATGGGTCGTTGGTCGAGAAAGCCAAAAGTGTGGTCTGACCTGAGTGGTAACGCAAAACATTTATTTACATAAGGGAGATACAATGTCGGATAAGCAAGTTGTTTCTGAAAAGGGGGAAATTCTTATTCCCGACCCGCCCCTGGCGCGGTTTTTATTTGGTTCGGTGAAATTGGCCTGGTCATGGCTGATTCTTCGCCTCTACCTGGCCTATGTGTGGATTCCTTCCGGCTGGGGAAAAATCAACAATCCGGCCTGGATGAACGGTACGGCCATTAAGGGCTTCTGGCAAAACGCAGTGGCCATCCCCGCCGAGGGCAGGCCGCAAATCACGTTTGAATGGTATCGTGGTTTTTTACAGTTTATGATTAACAATGAGTGGAACGTTTGGTTTGGCCCATTCGTGGCCTACAGCGAGATAATTATTGGCATTTTACTGTTGTTGGGCGCGTTTACCGGCATCGCGGCCTTTTTGGGCGGTTTTATGAACCTGAATTTTATGCTGGCCGGGGTGGCCAGCACCAATCCGGTGATGTACACGTTGGCTATTTTGTTGATTATGGCCTGGAAAGTGGCAGGCTGGTACGGGCTGGACCGCTGGCTTTTGCCCAAATTGGGCACCCCTTGGACCCGACAACCGGCCAGACAAGAGGAAGCCATAGGAATGCCGGTTCCCCAGACAGACTGAAGCTTTTGAAAACCGAATAATAAAATCGGCGGGGCGATGATTGCTTGAAGCATCGCCGCTAATATCAACGGGCAAGAGAGATAAGATAAATTTCCTTCAAAACCCGGATAAAGCTGCAAACCAACTCATCATGTCGTTGTTTAGAAGTTGTTAAAAAACAACTTCCCAGCTTTGTTCGTAAATAACTCCGCACTTTGTGCTTGTTATTTACGAACAAAGCCTTAGCCCGAGCTGAAGGATCATCGCCCCCCAAACAGCTTGCCCACCATACCCAAAATATCGTCCAGGGCCGAACCATCACGGTCCATATCCAACAAGCTGTTCAACATGCTCATCATATCCGGATTTGATTGTTGAGCTATCTGTTGTTGGCCACCGAGAAAAGCCGACAGACCATTCGTGTCGAAACCCTGTTGCTGCTGCTGTTGCCCTAACGCCCCCATCAACAACGGCGCAGCAATTTGCAGCAGTTGTCCAACCTGGCCACTATTCAGCCCGGTGCCCTGGGCCAGCCCTTGTGTAACCACGGGCTGCTGGCCGCCCAAAATGTGTCCCAAAATTCCGGAGCCATTGGCCGCCTGGGGATTATCAAGAAAGCCTGGCATATCGTTAAAAATTGAACCATCGTGATCTTCGGCCAAGGCCTGATGAAGTGATTGCGCGCCATCAGGTTTGGAAGCATTGTTGGCCAGGGCCGACACGAGCAACGGCATTGCCGCCGACAATGCCGAGCCGGTAGTCTGTTCATCCGCACCAATTTGTCGGCTAATTTTGGATAATCCCTCCCCGGATAATTGTTGCATCAGTTGTTGGCTTAAAGCATCCATACGGTCCTCCTTACTCTACTTCTTTCTCAGGATCAACAAGATTTTTGGGACAATAGACTAAACCGCTTGTTTGAGTTTATCACAGCGTCCCATGTTGTGCAATTATACTGGTTACGGATTAGAACTAACATTTTTTGCCGACCCGTCGCCTACTCAAGATTTATTCATTCGTACTTAATTTCTTGTTTTACCTTTCTTGTTGCCTGATTTCTCCGGCTTCAATACGCTTCAGTCTATTTCCCGTACCCGCAAAACAATCTTACCAATGTTCTGATTCTGGGCCATTCGTTGGCAGGCTTCATTGACTTGTCCAATGGGATAAATGGAGTCGATGATGGGTTGAATTGTCCCCTTTTCCAACAACGCCCAAAATCGATTCATAAACCGCTGCTTAATCTCGATTTTTTCAGCCAAAGACCGCGACCGCAACACCGACCCAATCAACCGCAGGCGACGACTCATCAATTCTGCCAGGTTAATCTCCGTTTTGGCTCCGCCGAGGGTAGCAATAAAAACCAATCGCCCTCGTAATTTCAACAGACGCACATTGCGCTCAAAATAGGCCGCACCGACCATATCCAGAATAACGTCTACCCCCTCACCGACCGTATCATCGCGAATCCGCTCAGCAAAGTCTTCCTTTTTGTAATTAATGGCCAGTTCCGCGCCCAATTTAGTGCAGCGAACTACTTTCTCATCCGTCCCGGCGGTCACAAAAACCCGGCAGCCCGCTTCTTTGGCCAGTTGAATAGCGGCCGTACCCACGCCACTCGCACCGCCATGGATCAAAACCGTCTCGCCCTCTTGTAGATTTGCTTCGATAAAGAGGTTGACAAAAGCCGTCAAAAAAACTTCGGGGATAGCGGCGGCTTGTTCAAAAGCCCAATTCTCAGGAATACGCATCAACATTTGCGACGGCACATTAACTTGCTCGGCATACCCACCGCCGGGCAGCAAGGCGCAGACCCGATCGCCCACCTGCCAGCCAGTAACAAGCGCTCCCACAGCCGCAATTCGACCGGCCATTTCTAAACCCAAAATCTCCGACGCCCCAGGTGGTGGTGGATATTTTCCCGCTCGTTGTAACAGGTCGGCCCGGTTGAGCGCAGTGGCGTAGATGTCTACCAATACCTCGTTTTCGCCATAGGCCGGTGTTGCCACCTCTTGCCAGGCGAGAGGATTATTTTCTGGCCCGGTTTGCACGACAATAGCTTTCATAAGATGCGCCTCCTAATTTAGGTGACAGTCACTTTTGAAGTGACTGTCACCGGCAATGTATCCAGATTTTTAAAACTTTCAGGACTTACGCATGTCATTCTGAACGAAGCTTGGAAACGCAGCGGCTGAAGCGGGGTGAAGAATCCCCAGAAATTCTATTGGCAAGGCCACGTTTTAGGGATTTTTCGCTCCCTCTGGTCACTCAAAATGACATGTTTGCGTAAGTCCTGACTTTTTTACAAGTTGTTAGTATATCACACCACCACAAAATTGACGCAAACCCTCTCTCTACATATAGTATAGTTCGCCCTTGTACCACGGCAGAACCCCCAATTTACTGGAATATTGGGGAATATTACAAACTTTTGGATCTGAAGTAGAGGAAAATAATGGCTTCTACGCCGGCGCCATCCCCAACCGGGGAATCTCCGTTAAAATCTAAAACAGACTGGCGCGACCTGCCGCGCAATGTCTGGGTAGTCACCGTCACCAGTTTTCTTACCGACGTTTCCAGCGAAATGGTGCTCAATCTGGTCCCGCTTTTTCTGGCCAATGTGTTGGGGGTCCGCACGGCTGTTATTGGCTTGATTGAAGGTGTGGCCGAGATGGCGGCCAGTTTGCTTAAGGTTTTTTCTGGCTGGTTGAGCGACCGGCTGGGCCAACGTAAATGGTTGGCCGTGACCGGTTATGGACTGTCAACAATAGCCAAACCATTTTTATATTTTGCCGACTCCTGGGGTTGGGTGCTGACCGTGCGTTTCAGCGACCGGGTGGGCAAGGGTATCCGCACCGCCCCTCGCGATGCTCTGGTTGCCGATAGCATCACCGAACGGCACCGGGGCCTGGCCTTTGGCCTGCATCGAGCGGGTGATACGGCCGGGGCGTTTGTGGGCCTACTCATTGCGCTGGGAGTGGTCTGGGCCTGGCAGGGGAGCGACTTGAATCTGGCCCGACCAACCTTTCAAACCGTAGTGCTGCTCAGTATCATTCCCGCCGCATTGGCGGTGATGGTCCTGGCGGTTGGGGCCAGGGACGCACCAGCGACAACTCAGGAGTCACGTTCGGCCCCCAGACTATCCTTAAAGGGTTTCGACGTTCCCTTCAAGCGGTTTGTGGTGGTCATCATTCTTTTTACGTTGGGTAACTCGTCCGATGCCTTTATCATTTTGCGAGCGCAAGAGCGGGGGCTGAGCGTGGTGGGGGTGATGGGCATGTTGCTCACCTTCAATCTGGTTTATGCCGTGGTGTCCGGTCCGGCGGGCGCGTTGTCGGATCGGGTGGGGCGCCGTTGGTTGATTGCCGGGGGGTGGCTGGCTTATGCCTTCATTTATTTAGGCCTGGCCCTGGCCGACGCCATCTGGCAGGTATGGCTTCTCTTTGCCCTGTATGGTCTTTACTATGGGCTGACCGAGGGAGTCGGCAAGGCCATGGTTGCCGATCTGGTGCAGGCCGAACAACGGGGCACAGCTTATGGGATGTTCAATGCGGCCATAGGGCTGATGGCTTTTCCGGCCAGCCTCATTGCCGGGATTCTGTGGCAGGGAGTTGGCGGTTGGCCGGGTTTTGGACCGGGCGCGCCGTTTCTCTTTGGCGCAGGGCTGGCCCTGGTTGCAGTGGTATTATTGATAATGTGGCAGCCCCGGCAGGTTAGAGTCACTTAAGTATGTCTGATAAATTTAACGGCTCATCGTGCTAAAGTTCAAGACCATCAACCATCGAGATACATGGGATCGTGCTCTGATTTCCCTGCCCAACGCCCATCCCCTGCAAACCTGGGATTGGGGCGAGTTCAAAAGCCATTGGGGCTGGACCGTTCAACGCCGATTATGGCTGAAGCAAGATGCACCGGTAGCCGCAGCGCAGATTTTACAGCGGCGTATTCCTTACACCCCGTGGAATTTTCTATACATCCCCAAAGGCCCGGCGCTGGATTACACAGATGTTGAATTGACCGACTCCATCTTGGCTGATTTGGAAAGATATGCCCGTCAGGTTCATTCCCTGTTCATCAAAATCGACCCCGATGTGCCCCGCCAATTTGGTGAACCGCAACTCAACCAACCGCCCCTACCCGCAGGGCAGGCCGTACTTGACCTGCTCACACGGCGCGGCTGGACGTTTTCATCGGAGCAGATTCAGTTTCGCAATACCGTGGTCATTGATCTGACCCCCTCGCCGGACGATTTATTGGCGGCCATGAAGAGCAAGTGGCGCTACAACATCCGCCTGGCCGAGCGAAAGGGCGTTAGTATCCGGCCAGGGTCGATTCAGGACCTTGGCATCTTCTACCGAATGTATGCCGAAACCGCCACTCGCGACGGATTCCTCATCCGGCCCGAAGCTTACTATCGAGATGTGTGGCAATGTTTTCTGGAGGCGGGTCGAGCGGAAATGCTGCTGGCAGTGGTGGAGAAGGAAATAGCGGCGGGGCTGGTTCTGTTTGTTTGTGGCCAAACAGCCTGGTACATGTACGGCGCATCTACCGGCCAACATCGCCCATTAATGCCCAACTATCTCCTGCAATGGGCGGCGATGCGTCGGGCCAAAGAGCGAGGTTGCACCCGCTATGATCTATGGGGCGCGCCGGATGTGTTCGATGAAACAGATGGGATGTGGGGGGTCTACCGCTTCAAGCAGGGCTTTGGCGGGCAGGTGGTTCAGGGTCTGGGCGCTTTTGATTATCCGGCCAACAAGCCCTTTTATTGGGCATTTACTGCGGCTTTGCCCCGTTTGCGTAAACTGATGCGGCGTTTGAGGCGATAATTTGATATTTCAGGCCGGGTGCTCAACTGATCACCAGCGGCTCCTTGGTAAAATGGGTCAACTGCTCACTGCCGCCGTCGCCCACCACTACCAGATCCTCAATCCTGGCCAGCAGAGAACCTTTGATGATCTGCGGTTCCACGGTGAAGACCATCCCCGCTTCAAGCACGTCGGGGATGCCCTTGTCCAAAAACGGCGGCTCGTGAATGTCCATTCCAATGCCGTGCCCCAGACGATCGGGGCTATAGGCCCCAAAGCCTGCCTTTTCCACAATTTTCAAAGCCAGAAAATACAGCGCCTCAGCGGTAATCGCCCCCCCACGCATTGCAACAATAGCGGCCTCCTCGGCCTCAACGACCGCCTGGTAAGCCGCCAGGTACTCTTGAGTTGGCTCGCCAAAGTGAACCACCCGCCCAAAGTCCGTGCAGTAGCCTTCGTAGATCGCGCCAAAGTCAAAGTCGACCACCGTGCCCGGCGTAAACGGGTCCCGGGTCAGATAGTCGCGGTCCAACACCCGGCGGGGAAAGTGCTCGCCCCAACCCAGCACGGCCGTGGTCATCGACGGCTCCGCGC
The DNA here is from genome assembly GCA_016926805.1 of Anaerolineae bacterium. Taxonomy (GTDB): domain Bacteria; phylum Chloroflexota; class Anaerolineae; order 4572-78; family J111; genus JAFGNV01. Next base: position 834 of record JAFGNV010000054.1, on the reverse strand, counting down.
CCAGTTGGCGGATCTGATAATCCAATTCGGCAGCCACCTCCAATTCGCAATCGCCCATCCGCATCCGCTTGACCACCTCGCCAAACGCGCGATCCGTGATCTCGGCGGCTTGCCGTAGCATTGCCAGTTCCTCCGGCCCCTTGATCGCCCGGACAGGGGCCATCACCTCGGAAGCAACAGTCAATTCGACCACCGGCACCGCCTTGAGAAAATCAATCAGAAATTGACTCCAGGCCCGATCCTCAATGGCCACCCGCTGACCGGCCAGCCCCAGTTCGCCAGCAATCTGTTTCAGAAATGCCGTCGAATCGCCGTCGTCCTCCAACACGCGAACGTCCCAACCTGCTTCGTTCCGCAATTCATAATCGGCCGCCATCCGCGGCGCAGTGAAAAAAGGCTCGCCCTCCAGGGTAATCCAGGCTCCCATCACCCAACCATTGGTCCACAGCAGATGGGCAAAAGTCGGCCTGCGTCGCCACTCGCCCAGCAAGTATTCGAGGTTGGCCGAAGGCGACAGGAACATCGCCTTAATGCCCCGCTCTTGCATTCGGGAGCGAACTTTATTCAGACGTTGGTAGAATAGTTCACGGCTCATGCTCTGGCCCCATTCATCATCAATTCATTTACAATATTCTTCTCTAAAATTGGCCCAATTGACTAACGCAATATTGTTTCTCTTGCAGCCCTCCTTTTACGGCATAATTAAAGCCAGCCGCAGGCTCAGGAAAATAGGTGGTGGTCACATTGTAAGTTGCGATATGACAGTGCATCATTTACCCCTGGAATGACAGCGAACCGTAGACGTTTGGAACATTAGATAACGACAGCATATCG
>JAFGNV010000053.1 GCA_016926805.1 Anaerolineae bacterium | reverse complement strand
TTTTTTTGGTGAAAATTGAGTATACCTCGAGTGGTAGCCGTTTCTTAAATCTTTACCCTTTCATTAAAAGTGTACGGTAGAGAAATTGGTAATTGCCCATGTATCTAGAGCAACTTTCCAACGCTTTTGGTGTGTCCAGCGCCGAGGGTGAAGTCAGAAAAATCATCATTGAAGCCGCTAAACCCTATGCCGATGCCTGGCGGGTCGATACAATGGGGAACCTGTTTGTGACACGTCAACAACGGGGTCAGGTTTCAGGTGCGCCGTTGCGGGTGATGGTTAGCGCCCACATGGACGAGGTTGGTTTCATCATCACCAAAATTACCGATAGCGGACATTTGAAATTTGAGACGGTGGGCAATATCAACCGGCGAGTACTGTTGGGCAAAGTTGTGGTGGTAGGCAAAGAGCGCGTGCCTGGAGTGATTGGCCTCAAACCGATTCATCTGCTTACCGGTGACGAGTCGCGTAAAGTTGACGACATCAAAGCGATGACCATTGATATTGGCGCCGCCGATAAGCAAGCCAATGGCAAGGTGATGGTGGGTGATTTGGGAACGTTTGCCACCAGGTTTGGCCGCTTGGGGGGGCAGCCAAACCAGCGCCAAGACCGGGGGCGGGTTAAAGGCAAGGCCCTGGATAACCGGGCCGGTTGTGCCGTTCTGTTGGAGTTGCTCAGGGAGGATTATGCCTTTGAGTTGCAGGCCGTGTTAACCGTGCAAGAAGAGGTCGGGGCGCGAGGAGCCCGGGTGGCAACTTACGCCACCAATCCCGACCTGGCCTTCATTTTGGAGGCTCCCACCACCGACGATTTGCCTCCGACCGATCCGGAAGCGCCTGATGATGGGTTCCCTCGGTTGGGTGACGGCCCGGCTATCACCGTGATGGATCGCTCCTTCATTGCCGACCGCCGTCTGGTTGATTTGCTCATTGATACCGCCGAGAGGGAGGGAATTCCCTACCAGTTCAAGCAACCCGGCGTCGGCGGTACCGATGCCGGAGCGGTGCATGTAACCCGAGAAGGTGTGCCCTCGGTGGTGGTCAGCGTGCCCGCGCGGTACATTCACTCGCCGGTAGCTGTTTTGGATTTAGCCGACTTTTGGAACACAGTTAAATTGATGCAAGCCACGCTCAAACGATTGCCGGAGGAATTCAAATGAAAGACCTCATCAAACAACTCACCGAAGCCTACGGCCCGCCGGGTTACGAACAAGCCGTACGCGACATCATCCAGCAACACATTACGCCTTACGCGGATAGCGTTGAGGTCGACCCTCTGGGTAATCTGCACGCGGTCAAAAATGGAAACGGGGAAGGCGTCAAAATCATGTTGGCTGCGCACATGGACGAAATCGGTCTGATGGTATCACATGTTGATGATAAAGGGTTTGCCCGGTTGACCTCCCTGGGATTTGTCCATCCGGCCACGATGGTGGGTAACCGGGCCGTCTTTACCAACGGGGCGTTGGGAGTGATCAATGTGGAAAAGTGGCCCCGGCCCGACGACCCGGATCGTTCGCATCGCAACCTGTATCTTGATTTTGGGGCCAAGAGCAAAAAAGACGTGCCGGTACGGGTTGGCGATGTGGCCGCCTTCCAACGCCCCTTTGTGGATCTGGGCGAGGCAATGGTTGCCAAAAGTATGGACGACCGGGTTGGCTGTGCCATTTTGATTGAAATACTCAAACAACTCCGGCAAACGCCGCACCAAATTCACTTTGTCTTTACCGTACAAGAAGAGGTAGGGGTGCGAGGTGCCACGCCAGCGGCTTACAAAGTTAACCCCGATGTGGCCATTGCGGTTGATGTTACCGATAGCGGTGATGTCCCTGAACATAAGCACTATGAAGTAAAAATGGGGCACGGCCCGGCCATTAAGGTCATGGATGCCGGGATGCTGGCCCATCCCGGTTTGAAAAAATGGATGGTTGAAACAGCCAGCCAAAACAAAATCCCCTATCAGTTGGAAATCCTCACTCTGGGCAGCACCGATGCCCGGGCCATGCAACTGGCCCGGAAGGGCAGCGCAGCCGGGGCTATTTCTATCCCTTGCCGCCATATCCACACCCCTTCGGAAATGGTTAGTTACAACGACGTGCAAAATGCGATCAAACTGTTGCTGGCCATGCTCTCTGGCCCGGCCCAAGCTTTTCAATAGATTACTACATGAAAGTGATTGTCACCTATTTCTGATAACATCTAACCAACCCAAAGGAGTCATTGTGAGTCAAAATATCTGGCCGACTCAACCCCGCATAACGGCCCAGGTTAAGTTCAGCGACGGTCAGGTTTTAGAAGGACCGTTAAATACAACCATTGCCGACTTTGTCAGAGCCGGTTACTTTCCGGCCGAGCCTATCCCCGTAGCATGTCTGGTGAATGGCCAACTGCGCGAGTTGACCTACCACGCCGACCGCGACCTCAATGTTCAGGTGTTGACTCTGGCTGATAGCGACGGGATGCGCGTTTACCGGCGCTCGTTGGCCCTGTTACTGATTGCCGTGGCCAACGAACTTTTCCCAAAAGCGCAAATTGTGATTGATTATGGTCTCAATTTTGGCGCGTTCTATTGTGAAGTCGAGGGTCGCCAACCCTTTAGCAGGGCCGAGCTGAAGCAAATTGAACAACGGATGCGTGAGCTGGTAAACGCCAATCTGCCCATTCTTAAACAACGGATTCCTCTTGATGAAGCTGAACAACTCTTCAAAGCGCGACATGCCGACGACAAACTGCGTTTGCTCAAATCACGACGCAAGCCCTATCTCACCATCTACACCCTGGGCCAATACCGCGACTATTTACATGGCTACATGGTGCCCTCGACCGGTTACCTGAAACATTTTGCGGTGGACCCTTACCTGGATGGGTTTGTGTTACGGTATCCTCGTTCCAGCCAGCCCGACCAATTGCAGCCGTGTGTGGATTACCCCCAACTGGTTAGTGTTTTTAACGAGTATGGCGACTGGATGGTCAAGTTGGGGGTGAAGGATGTGGGGGCGCTCAACGAGCGGGTTGTGACGAATAATATGATGGAAACGATTTTGGTTTCCGAAGCGTTGCAGGAGTTACGGATTGCCCAGATTGGTACCCTATTGGCCTCGCTACAAAACAAAATTCAGTTGGTGCTCATTTCTGGCCCGTCTTCCTCCGGTAAAACCACTTTTAGCAAACGCCTGGCCATCCAATTGATGGCCAATGGCGTCCAGCCGATTGCCATGGGATTGGATGATTTCATTGTTGATCGGGAAAAGACCCCCCTGGACGAAGCAGGCGAGTATGATTATGAACACATCCAGGCATTTGACTTGGAGCTTTTAAATGATGTTTTGTTACGTTTGATGCGAGGAGAAACGGTTACCTTGCCTCATTACAATTTCATCACCGGCAAACGGGAAGTGGGCGATACCATTTCTATGAGTGACCAGCACCTGCTGATTGTGGAAGGGATTCACGGGTTGAATCCGGATTTGGTGCCGCACATCCCGTCGGACAAAGTCTATCGGATTTACGTGTCAGCCTTAACCCAATTGAACCTGGACCGCCACAACCGCATTGCTACCACCGATACCCGCCTGCTGCGACGAATCATCCGCGATGCCAAACAGCGGGGGTATACGGCCCGGGATACCATCAATCGCTGGCCCAAAGTACGGCGAGGTGAACATCGTTGGATTTTTTCGTATCAAGAAAATGCCGATGTGATGTTCAACTCGGCGTTGGTGTATGAATTGGCCGTTATCAAATCTCTGGCCGAACCGTTGCTGCTGCAAATTGAGCCGGGCAAACCCGAACACGTGGAGGCCAAACGACTACTTTCGTTCTTGCAGTGGTTTGAGCCTTGCTCCGACGAATTGGTGCCCGACAATTCCCTCCTACGAGAATTCATCGGCGGCTCTATTTTGCAGGACTACAATGTACGAGGCTAAGGATAATGGACAATACAGCCGTACCTTTGTTGGCCTGTTGGGGAATGGACGTGTAGCTAACTCATAGAGAAACCAAGTAGGGGCGAATGGCCATTCGGCCCTACCACACCCCAGATCCAGAAACATTAATTGCCGGAAGTTCATCTGATTTGTCTTAGGAGTTACGCAGTTCAAGTCATTTCGAGGAGCTTGCGACGAAAAATCCCTAATATGGCTGTTTGCAAACGAACTTCTCAGGGATTTCTCGCTCATTCTTCGCTCGAAATGACATTTAAACGCCCAACTGCGTAACTCCTATGTCTATCAAATTTCCAGAATTGCTCCTTTATCGGCGCTGGTGGCTAATTGGGCGTAACGGCGCAGCCAGCCGGTCAGTTCTTTTCGTTGGGGCGGTTGCCAGTTGGCCCGACGTTTGGCCAATTCTTCATCTGGGATAGCTACATTGAGCGTTCCTTGTTCGATGTCGATTTCAATGATGTCGCCGGTTTGCAGCAGACCAATCGGGCCACCCTCCGCCGCTTCGGGCGAGATGTGGCCGATACACGCGCCTCGCGTGCCCCCGGAAAAACGGCCATCGGTGATGAGGGCCACGCAGCTTTCCAAGCCCATGCCGATGATGTTACTGGTGGGGGCCAGCATCTCTTGCATTCCCGGCCCGCCTTTGGGTCCTTCGTAGCGGATGACGACCACTTCACCCGGCTGAACGTCACCGCTCAGGATACCGGCGTTGGCCTCGTCGTGCGAGTCGTACACCCGGGCCGGGCCGGAGTGCTTCATCATTTCCGGCAACACCCCGGCGGTCTTCACGACGGCGCCATTAGGGGCCAGGTTGCCAAACAGCATCGTCAGCCCCCCGGTTTGACTGTAGGGATTTTGCAGGGTACGAATACAATCGGGGTTTTTGCTGTCACACCCCCGGATATTCTCCCCCAATGTTTTGCCGGTAACCGTTTTCGTATCCAGATGGAGCGTACTGGGCTTTTTACTCAACTCCCACAGGATGGCGCTGATGCCGCCGGCTTCGTCCACGTCCTCAATGTGGTAGTGAGAGGAGGGACTGACTTTACACAGATTGGGCACTTTGGCCGAAATATCGTTCAATCGCTGCAAGGAGTAATCCAATCCTGCCTCGTGAGCAATAGCAATGGTATGCAGAACGGTGTTGGTGCTGCCTCCCATAGCCATATCCAGGGCAAAGGCGTTGTCAATCACTTCCTGGGTTACAATGTCGCGTGGTTTGAGATCCCATTCAATCAACTTCATAATCTGCGCTCCGGCGCGGCGGGCCAGTTCCTCGCGCTCGGGCGATTTGGCGAGGTAGGTACCGTTGCCGGGCAAGGCCAGCCCCAACACCTCGGAGATGGAGTTCATGGAGTTGGCCGTGAACAGGCCGGAGCAGGAACCGCAGCCGGGGCAGCCGTAATCTTCCAAAATCTTGAGTTGCTCTTTGGAAATCTTTCCGGCCCGGTATGCGCCAACCCCCTGAAAAACCGAGATCAGGTCGATGGTCTGGCCGTCGGGTGTTTTACCCGCGCGCATCGGCCCGCCGCTGACAAAGATGGTGGGGATGTTCAACCGCATCGCCGCCATCAGCATGCCGGGGATGATTTTATCGCAGTTGGGAATGCAGATCAAAGCGTCAAAACAATGGGCCGAAACCATCGTCTCAACCGAGTCCGCAATTAACTCCCGGCTGGGGAGGGAAAACTTCATCCCGGCGTGGCCCATGGCAACACCATCGTCTACGGCGATGGTGTGGAACATAAACGGCGCGCCGCCTGCCTCGCGGACGGCCTGGCGAACAATCTCGCCAAACTCATTCAGGTGAACGTGGCCGGGCACAACATCGGTGTAGCTATTGGCAATGCCGATGAAGGGTTTGGCCATATCTTCATCGGTGTAACCGGCGGCCTTGAGCAGGCTGCGGTTGGGCGCTCGTTCGAAGCCTTTTTTTACAGTGTCGCTGCGCATAAGTAAACTCTCCTCTTTTATTTGGATTTAGCCAGGAAAATGGGATGGGCAAGCCTTTCAGTATCCCGGATGTTTTTCTGGGATTTATAAGTCCCGCTGGGAAATTGTGACATTTTAGCACACATGCAGAGAAGCATAAAATACAAAACGCTTTCGCCGTGGTTATGCCGGAATCAACCGCCGAATTGCCGCCGGGATGTCCTGGCCCGCCTCGATGTGGAAACGGATGAGACGGCGGCCATTTTCCTTGAGCGCGTTGTAATCACCTTGCGCTTGCGCGGCAAGCAGGGGGGCAAAGGTATACTTCTCGCTGGGGATGTCCACGTCGGTGGTGGGGGTGTGGGTCAATTGGATGAAGAGACCCTTGTTGCCGTCGCCTTTGTGCAGTTGGCCGGTAGAGTGGAGGAAACGCGGTCCGTAGCCAACCGTGACCGCAGAACGCAGGCCGTTACGCAACCGCAGCCGCAATTCATTAAGCGCGGCGTCGATTTTGGGCGTTTGGGGTAGATAAGCCATCATGGCCACATAGTCGCCGGGGCGGTAGTTGGTCAAAAAGGCTTTCATTGCTTCGGTCACGGTTTCGCCCATAGCCGGGCCATAGGCGTCGATGTCGTCGTAGTCCAGAGTAGGGGTTTCGACAGGAAGGTAACCCTTTTGTTCAAACTCGTCCATTAGCTGGCGAGCCTTGATTTTGGCCGACTCCACGTTGGGCTGGTTAAACGGGTTGATTCTAAGCACCGCGCTGGCGGCAGCGGTGGCCATTTCCCAGCGGAAAAATTCCTGCCCTAGGTCTTCTAGTTCATCCATCTGAATGGTGATGACCGGATGCCCGGCGGCTTCGAGCATATCTATCCGGCCGTCCAGTTCCACGTTATCATCGCCGGCCAGGCGCAGGTAGACAAAAACGCGATCGTTGTTGTAAAAGACCGGTTCGGTGATGGTCTCGTTAGCGACTGGCAAAATGCCCCCGCCATGTTTGCCCGTACTCTCGGCAATGAGTTGCTCCACCCACACGCCAAAAGCGGCCACCGCGGGCGAAGCAAAGAAGGTCACTTTATCCCGGCCCGCCCAAGCCAGTTCGCCGAGCGCCGCCCCGAGTTGCAGCCCCGGATTTTGGGGAGCATGATTGCGACAGGCATCGGCCATACTGTTGGCCCGGCGCAGCAGCCGGGGCAGGTCAACCCCAATGAGCGCCGCCGGAACCAGGCCAAAATAGGTTAGCGCCGAGTAACGCCCACCGACTTCGGGTGGCGAGGAGAAAATTCGACGGAAGCCTTTCTCTTGAGCCAGTTTTTCCAGGCTACTGCCGGGATCGGTGATGGCCACAAAATTCTCCCCCGGATTGTCTTTGAATTGACGCACCAGCTGATAGAAATATTTGTATAAGGATAGAGTTTCCAGGGTATTTCCTGATTTGCTGGAAACCAGAAACAGCGTCTTGGTCAGGTCGGCCAGCGTTGCCGTCATCGCCGAAATTTGATCGGGGTTGGTGGTGTCCAAAACTTTCAATGGCAACCCATCGGCGTGGGCACCAAAGGTGGTCATGTATACCTCGGGGGCCAGGCTACTGCCGCCCATCCCCAACAAAACAATCTCTTTGAACCCGACCACTTTGATTTTGGCTGCAAAGGTGGCCAACTCGTCAGCTTGGGCCAGCATTTTCCGGCCAATTTCCAACCAGCCCAATCGATTGGTGAGTTCTTTGGTTTGGGCGGCTTGGGCGGGGTCGGGCACCCATACCGTGCCATCGTGCTGCCAGATACGGGCGGCAACCTCGGCGGCGTTCCAGGCCTTGAGCCGGACCTCTACCGGGTTTTGGTATTCGCCCAAATCCATGGCCATGGGGCTGACCTGCCGCGAGACGATGGCTTCGCGTTTTTCTTCCAGAGCCTTCAATAACTGCGTAAAGGAATTGGCAAAAGCAGCCACGCCGTCATCCTGTAATTTCTGGGTGGCATCATCGTAGCTGATGCCGAATTCCTTGAGTTGGGCCAGAAGGCCTTCGGCTTCGTCCAGCCCTTGCTCCAGGCTGAGTCGAATCTGGCCGTGATCTTTTAGCCCCTCGATGGTTACCGGGGGCAAGGTGTCAACCGTGTCCGGACCGACCAGTTCTTCAGCATACATCACATCCCGGTAGGCCGGGTTTTTAGTGCTGGTGCTGGCCCACAACGGGCGCTGTACCTGCGCCCCTTTGGCAGCCAATTTCTGAAAACGCTCACTGCCAAAAATCTCCTTGAATTTTTTGTAGGCAATTTTGGCATTGGCCACGGCCATTTTACCCTGTAATTTCTGGGCTGCTGGATCATCAATTTTGGCCAGTAACTTATCCAAAATGGTATCTACCCGGCTGACAAAAAATGAGGCCACCGAGGCCACCTGGCTAAGATCACCACCCGCCGCGTCCAGCTTTTCCAGGCCGGCGATGTAGGCCTGGGCCACCTCAACGTAATTTTGTAACGAGAACATCAGGGTGACATTAACGTTGATTCCGGCGCCAATGACCTCGGTGATGGCGGGCAGGCCGGCCTGAGTGGCGGGAATCTTGATCAGCAGGTTGGGCCGTCCCACCGCCTTGTACAGACGTTTAGCTTCGGCAATGGTGCCGGGGGTATCGTGGGCCAGGTCGGGCGCAACTTCCAGGCTCACGTAACCATCCTTGCCGTGAGTCCGCTGGTAAACGGGCTGCATCACGTCGGCGGCGTTTTGAATATCTTCAATCGCCAGGGCTTCGTACAGGTCTTTAATGGGGATGGTGGGGTTTTGGGCTACGATTTCACCAATTTGAGCATCGTAGGCAGGGCTATCGGAAATGGCTTTTTGGAAGATGGCCGGGTTAGAAGTGACCCCCACAATGTGATCTTCGGCCACCATGCGGGCTAATTCGCCGTCGGTAATTAGACTGCGTTCAATGTTGTCGTACCATAGCGACTGTCCCAAGCGGGACATTTGTTTGAGTGCGTCTGTGGTCATATCTGCGTAACTCCTCCATGAAATTTTTTCCTGGTATTTCTTCAAAAAGCGGGGGAGCGAGTCAACCTGGCTTGCCACATCAAAACAAACCAGCTTTGTGTTTAACGTTGTCTTATTCCTACGCTTCAACTTTGTCCGTATAACGGAATGGCGGCTCCATTGATAGCAGTATTTTCTCCTGCCAAAAAGAGCAGAGTCTGGGCAATGGTTGCCGGTTTGATCCATTTAGAAAAATCGGCGTTGGGTATACTCTGGCGGTTGGCTTCGGTGTCGATGGTGCCGGGCAGGATGGCGTTAACAGTGATGCCATAGTCCTGCACCTCGGCGGCCATCGACTCGGTCAGGCGCAGCACAGCGGCCTTACTGATGGCGTAGGCGCTGTAGTTGGCCCGCCCGCGCAGCGAGTCACGCGAACCCGTGTTGATGATGCGGCCCCACTTTTGCGCCATCATCGGTTTGACCGCCGCCCGGCTGAGATTGTAAGTGGTCCGCAGATTAATATCTAGCATCCGGTTCAATTCGTCGGTTGGGCTTTGGCTGACCGGCTGGCCGCCGGCAAAACCACCGGCCAGATTCAGCAAAATATCGACCCGGCCAAATCGTTCTAAGGTGGTCGTTACTACCCGTTCAGCTTCAACAAGTTCAATTAGGTTAGCCGCAACTGGCAGGGTTCGGTTAGGATCGAATGTACCAGCCAGAGTTTCCAAAGGCTCCCGGCGAGTCCCGATTAATACGATCCGCGCCCCGGCCTCGTGAAAAACAAGGCTGACGGCCTGTCCCAAACCGCCCGTCGCGCCACTAATCAATGTTACTTTATCGACTACGGTCATTTCTGGTTGCTTTAAAACCATACCTCATCGGTGACGCTGTTAAAAGTTTGGCCCCATAATCTGGAACGAATAATCGACAGGATATCCTCACGGTGATAATCCAGTTCGTCGTTAATGGCGATAGTCGCCAGCCTCAGGATATCGTCGTCATAAGGACGTTGTCCCATTTTTGACATTTCTCGTTTAAGGGTGGTCATATTGATATTGAGTCTGGTGGTCCGGATACTTTTTCTTTTGAGAAGAGCGACGGTCATGTCGGCCAGGCGGATGGCCAATTCTTGTAGTTGTTTGTTGCCCATTGGCGCAACTGGTTGGGGTGAGTCTTGAAATTCAATGTAAATGCTGTTGGCCAGATGATAACGCAGCCATTGCTCCCAGGTTTTTTCTTTTTCCTTTTTGTAGAATCTGGAAGCAGGAATCTGATCGTAGTCATTCTCATCTTCATCTTCATCGAATTCAGACTCGTCCAAGTCGCCGAACGGCAGCAGCGAAACCAAAAGATTGCGCCAGAAAGCTACGGCAATCACCACTGCCACCAGGGCCAACAGCGAGGCCTGGAACAGGTCAAACGGCAAGAACAGAGTCATCAACCAGCCGATGCCAATGGCAAAGCCCAGTACCAGAGCCATACTGGCGACCACAATTAACAATATTAACAGAAAAACGCCGATAAAGATGATGATACGCATGCGCCGGATTTATCTCTCCTTTTTGTTTGAAGATTGGCTGGGGTTTTTAGAAGTATACCACAACCTGGTTTAACCAAAAATAAAAAGCGAGACTCATGGATCGACCTCGCTTTTTTGCTCATCTTATTGCCTGATTTGCCTCCTATGCCGAGCCGGCTTCGGGAATCTGGGGTTGATCACCCAAGTCAATGGGTGGTGGAAATGTTTCGCGCGTCTGTTGTTTTGACTCTTGAGTCATCTCTTGAGTTACTATCTCTACCGGCTTGGTTTCAACAGACACCTGGCCCGAATGATCGCCACGATCTGAGTCGACGGGAAGGGTGGCCACGTGACTGCCGCAGAAGGGGCAGATATTCCAGTTCAGGTGCAGGCTGTTGTTACAGTTGGGACAGATTTTTTTCAAGGTAGTGTGGCAGTCGGGACAAATAATCCATTCATCCTTCACCTGGCGCGAGCAACCCGGGCAACGAGGCCGCTCTTCCAGGTCTTGCAGTAGTGCCTCTTCTTCCAGGGCCCGCTCGTAGAGTTCGGCCAGCGTAACCGGGGGCCGCAATAGAAAATAGACAATCAGCCCTAACGGACCAAAAATCGTCACCATCAATGTAGCCAGGATAATGGCAAATATGTCTCGCGAGCGAGCGCGCATATCGCGGAAGGTCCAGACGATCAAGCTGAGCCATAGGGCAATAAAAAAGGCTCCTCCAAACGCCAAGAGAACTTGCAGCGCCGTCATAACGAAGGAGGGGATTTGAATTTCAGATGGCATTGAGAATGACTCCTCGTTTATTTGTGGTAAATGAATGTAAATTTTGTAGGGTTGTTTTTATAGCATTATGTGATGCGCATCAAGTATTTCGTATTGCGTAAGAATATACGCAATACACCCTACATCTCACTTCCTACGTTCCGCATTATACCATAACTTGACTGAGACAAAAGATTGACGTGTCAACTTTAACCCACGGCAAACCGCCGTTAGACCGACGACTTACTTCCCTTTTCTAAATGTACCAGCAAAATACTGATATCCGCCGGATTGACCCCGGCAATACGCCCGGCCTGACCTACTGTAGCCGGGCGGAAATGGATCAACTTCTGGCGGGCTTCAGTGCGCAGACCGGGGATGGCGTTGTAATCAAAATGGGCGGGGATGGTTTTGCCTTCCAGCCGCTGCACGCGTTCGACATGCTGTTGTTGTTTGGTAATGTAGCCTTCGTACTTCACCTCGATGCTGACCTGCTCGGTTACGGTTGCCGGTAGGGGTTCAAGCGACGGGATTAGGGCGGCAATCACCGCATAGGATATATCTGGCCGCCGTAAGAATTGCAGACTGTTAACGCCGGTAGCAAGCGGCTCCAGGCCAAAATTGATCAAAATCTCGGCCGTGCCGTTGATGGGTGAGATGTTGGTCTGTTGCAGCCGCTTGAGTTCGTTTTGCACCTGTTGCCGCTTTGTTTCGACTGTCTCGTAGCGCTGGCGGGAAAGTAGTCCTACCTCATAACCCAGCTGTGACAATCGCAGGTCGGCGTTATCCTGTCGCAGCAGCAGGCGGTACTCGGCCCTCGAGGTCATCTGGCGATACGGTTCAGTATGTTCCCGGGTCACCAGATCGTCAATCAATACCCCAATGTAAGCCTGGTTTCGACCCAGGGTTAGCATCGGTCTACCCTGCGTCTTGAGCGTGGCATTGATACCTGCCATCAGGCCTTGGGCCGCGGCTTCTTCATAGCCGGTGGTGCCGTTAAGTTGTCCGGCGTGGAATAGACCCTCGACCTGTTTGGTTTCCAGCCAGGCGTGCAATTGATCGGGCGGCACGTAATCGTATTCAATGGCGTAACCCATGCGGACGATTTCGACTTGGCGCAACGCGGGAATAGAGCGCACCATTTGCCATTGCACATCCTCCGGCAGGCTGGTATTGGCCCCTTGCAAGTAGACCTCGGTGGTGCGCCAACCTTCCGGTTCTAAAAAGAATTGGTGGCTTTCCTTGTGGGCAAAGCGTACAATTTTATCTTCAATGCTGGGACAGTAACGCGGTCCAACCCCCTCGATAATGCCGGTGTATAACGGTGCTCGATCCAGATTGGCGCGAATGATGTCGTGCGTTTCAGGTTGAGTGTGGATAAGATAACAGGGTAACTGGGGTCGCCAATCGCTCTGCCATTTAATGGGGTAAACCGGATGGGGCGGTTCCTTCAACCAGTTGGGCGTGGCGCAGTGGGGATCGTCACTTTCGGCGTGCTCAAAGCTAAAAAAGAGCGGTTCCTCGCTGCCGTATTGCACTTCGGTTTGGCTAAAGTCAATTGTCCGGGCATCGAGCCGCGGTGGCGTGCCGGTTTTGAGTCGCTTCAAACGAAAACCTAATTGCGCCAGCGATTTTGAAAGTTCCACGGCGGGGCGTTCACCGGCCCGCCCACCTGGGGTGATGTTTTCGCCGGTGATGAGCCGTCCGCCCAAAAAAGTCCCGGTGGTTAGCACCACTGCCCGGGCGTAGTAATGGCTGCCATACTGGGTAACGACTCCCCTGATGCGGTCGCCTTTTACCAGCAGTCCGTCTACCATCATTTGTTTGATGTGCAAATTGGGTGTGTTTTCCAGGATGCGCTGTACGTTCCAGGCATACTGTTTTTTGTCGGCCTGAGCGCGTAAGGCCTGAACGGCCGGGCCCTTGGATTGATTGAGCAATCGAATCTGAATATAGGTTTGGTCAGTCAAATTCCCCATCGCCCCACCCAGGGCGTCGATTTCCCGCACCAAATGTCCTTTGGCCGGACCACCCACACTGGGATTACAACTCATCCAGCCGATAGTATCCAGGTGAATGGTCAAGAGAAGAGTCTGCGCTCCCATCCTGGCCGCCGCCAGCGCGGCCTCGATTCCGGCGTGCCCGCCGCCCACAACAATAACATCGTAAGTTGAAGTGACCATCATCTAAACTCGATCTAAGCCTCTTGCCCTACTCAAAGAAATAAGTATAGCGCAGGCATTAGCGCAAGGCAAACCGCGTTTGGCTACCTCCCTCCAAAAAACCCAAAAAATTAAGCGGTTTAGCCAAAATTCGTCAAGGCGCGGAGTAATTGAAATAAAAACTCGTCTCCTTTGTCCGGCGTCGGTGTTATAATCCGGAATGAAAATTTTTATATGATGGGGAGGCTGTTGTGTCTCGAAGAGTAGTGATTACGGGCCTGGGTGCGGTGACGCCGGTTGGTAATACTGTTGACCAGTCCTGGGAAAACTTAAAAGCCGGCAAGAGTGGTATTGCTCCAATCACCCGATTTGATGCGTCGAATATGGCGACCAAATTTGCCGGTGAGGTCAAAGATTTTGATGCTGATGCTCTGTTTGGCCGTAAAGAAGCGCGTCGGATGGATCGCTATACCCACCTGGCGATGGAGGCCTCGCGTCAGGCCATCGAAGACTCCCGAATATTAGAAAATGGCACCAACCGGGATTGGGTTGGTCTGGTGATTGGCTCTTGTGTGGGTGGTTTGGAAACCACGTTGAGTCAATATGATGTATTAAAGGAACGTGGTCCGGCCCGCATAAACCCCTTTGCCATTCCGATGCTGATTCCTGATACCGCCGCGGCCCGGATTGCCATTGAATATAATTTGCGTGGTCCGAATATGGCCATAGTCACTGCCTGTGCCACCGGCACCAATTCCCTGGGAGAAGCCTTTGAGATGATTGTCCGTGGCGACGCCGAGGCTATCATTGCGGGTGGCGCCGAGGCGGGGATTCATCCCCTTATTGTTGGGGGATTTAACGTGATGAAGGTGCTATCGGAAAATAACGACGACCCGGCCGGGGCATGCAAACCATTTGACCTGAATCGCGATGGTTTTGTGATGAGCGAGGGAGCGGTGTTGTTGGTGTTGGAAGAATTGGAACACGCTAAAAAGCGTGGGGCCAATATTCTGGCCGAGTTTATTGGTTACGGCACTTCGGTTGACGCGTTCCACATGGCTGCATCTCCGGAAGATGGCGGCGGGGCCATTTTGGCCATGCAGCGGGCAATTGATCGGGCTGGGATCCAGCCGGAAGCGGTGGATTACGTAAACACGCATGGCACCGGCACCCAGATGAACGATAAATCCGAAACCAAGGTTATTAAAAGTGTTTTGGGCGAGCACGCCTACAATGTTAAGCTCACTTCATCCAAATCAATGACAGGCCATCTATTTGGCGCAGCGGGCGCGCTTGAGGTGCTGGTTTGCGTCAAAACCCTGGTTGATGGTATCATCACCCCCACCATTAACTACGAAACCCCCGACCCGGAGTGCGATTTGGATTGCACTCCAAATACAGCCCGGGCCGCCGATGTTTCCATCGCCGTTTCCAATTCGTTTGGGTTGGGGGGACATAACGCAACTGTTGTTCTAAAAAAATATTCCGAAAATTCAAATTAGAGTTTAAGCAGCTCGTTCGCTCAAAGGAGAGGAAAGTGCCAAATCCCCTCGAGGGGATTTGGCACTTTCCTCATTGAGACAGAGCCTGGGGAATGGAACTGAATGAAACACAAGCCGTAACTCAGTCTGGGTGAATGTGTTTTTAGGTTTCGAGGAGCAGGGGTATGACCACGTATGCACATATTGTTGGCTGGGGCAAATACGTTCCGCAAAAGATTGTTACCAATGACGACATTGCCCAATTTATGGATACTTCAGATGGATGGATAAAATCTCGCACCGGGATTTTGGAACGACGCTTTGCTGCTGCCCATGAAACCACCGCCACAATGGCCATTGCCGCCGCAAAAGAGGCCCTGGACCGGGCGCGGATTGCCCCTGCGGCAATCGACTTGATTGTTGTGGCAACCCTCAGCCCGGAATACATTTGCCCTTCCACCGCCTGTATTGTGCAGGATGCCCTGGGCGCAACTCACGCTGGGGCTTATGATCTGAGCGCGGCGTGTTCTGGTTTTATCTATGCCCTGTCCACCACTGCGGCGATGATTCAGTCAAACGCCATCCAGGCGGCCCTGGTGATTGGTTCGGAAACTCTATCACGGATATTGAACGATCAGGATCGGACCACTTACCCTCTCTTTGGCGATGGCGCCGGGGCGGTGGTGCTCCAGGCCAGTGAAATGCCTGGCGGCGTGCTGGCGACTGTTTTGGGTTCCGATGGCTCCGGGGCAGAATACCTATCCATCCCCGCCGGCGGCAGTAAACTGCCGGCCAGCCAGGAAACCATTAATCAGCGTTTGCATTACCTCCAGATGAACGGGCGTGAAGTATACCGTTTTGCCACCAAAGTAATGAGTCGCGTGGCTAAGCAGGCCTGTATTAAAGCCGGGGTTGGTTTGAATGAAATCGACCTGTTCATTCCCCACCAGGCCAATATTCGTATTATCGAAAGCGCCCGCAAGGACCTGAACATTGGCCCGGAAAAGGTGTTCACCAACCTGGAGAAATACGGCAACACCTCCACCGCCTCGATCCCGATTGCCTTGTGCGAGGCCATCGAGCAGGGTCGGGTGCAGGCTACCGACAAACTGGTTATGGTGGGCTTTGGTGGTGGTCTCACCTGGGGCGCTTCGGTGGTGCAGTGGGGCGTGCCGATGCCCTACCGGCGGCAGCAGTGGTGGTATCGCGGCTTGCGTTGGACGGTGTATCTCTGGGCCAGAATTCGCTCGGCTGTCGTCCGTACCTGGCGGCGCATCGAGAACCTGTTCCCCATCAAAAATGGGAATGGGACGCTAAACGGGGTGGAAAAAATCAAAGACGATCCAACCGATATTCCCAGCAAGAATGGCTCCAAACCGCAGCCGGCCGTCATCGATAGTCCACCAGCTTCGCTCATCCACCCGGTTGAGGCTGACCCGGAGAAAGTTTTGGAGTCCGAACAGCCAACGAATGGCAAATAATGGACAGAACCGCCCCCGCTATCCAACTGGACCAATTTATGAAACTCAAGGGAATGGTCGGTGCCGGCGGACAGGCCAAGCTGGTCATCCAGGCCGGTGAAGTGTTGGTCAATGGCGTGGTCGAAACCCGGCGCAAGAAAAAACTCAAACCCGGTGATAAAGTAACTTTTGGCGGCCAAACCGTGGCCGTAGCACGATAGAAGCCCACAGATTCACCCAGCCAACCTAACTTAAACATTTTGGGAACGCTGAGTTTTTTACGGTGGGTTGTTTTTTGAGGAATCCCCTATGACAAACCTCACCCTCCTCTCCTGGAACGTCAACGGCGTCCGCGCCATCCACCGTAAAGGATTTCTCACCTGGCTAAAAGACACCGCCCCGGATATCCTCTGCTTGCAAGAAACCAAAACGATGGCATCTCAATTACCCGTTGCATTAGCCCAACCGGAGGGATACCGCGCCTATTGGCACGGCGCCGAACGTAAAGGCTACAGCGGGACCGCCTTAATCACCCGCCAGGAACCTCTCTCTATTCAGTTCGGGCTGGGGCTGGAGGAGTTTGACCAAGAGGGTCGCACCATCATTGCCGAGTATCCAACCTTTACGTTGCTCAACTGCTACTTTCCCCACGGCAGCCGTGACCATAGTCGCGTACCCTTCAAACTGGCCTTTTACGATGCGTTTTTAGAAAAATGCGAGCAGTTACGCCAGCGAGGCCAGCCAGTGATATTTTGTGGCGATATAAATACCGCCCACCGCGAAATTGATCTGACCCATCCCCAGGCCAATCAAAAGACCACTGGCTTTCTGCCCGAAGAACGGGCCTGGCTGGATAAGGTGGTGGAGGCCGGATATGTCGACACCTTCCGCCATTTTTATCCTGAGGCCATCGGCCAATACACCTGGTGGTCGATGCCCACCAGGGCGCGAGAGCGGAACGTCGGCTGGCGGTTGGATTATTTTTTTGTGGCCCAAGAATTGATCGATTCCGTGACCGATGCTTTTATTATGCCGGAAGTAATGGGGAGCGATCATTGTCCGGTTGGCCTGCGGGTGAAGGTTTAGCAAAAAAGGGAGAAGGTTTGATGACCCTTGAGCGATTGCAAAAAGTGATGGCTCACGCGGGTGTAGCATCGCGCCGGGCCTGCGAAGCAATAATTCAACAGGGCCGGGTGACGGTCAACGGAAAAGTTGTTACGGAATTGGGGGTGAAGGTTGACCCGCACCATGATGAAATTGTGGTGGATGGCCGGTCATTGTTCCGGCAGGCCGAAAAGCCGGTTTACATTATTCTCAACAAGCCGGCCGGGATATTGAGTGCGGCCAGTGATGAACAGCGAGGCCGCAAAACTGTGGTGGACCTGGTGGATGTACCGGAGCGAGTTTATCCGGTGGGACGGCTGGATTTGCCCAGTCAGGGTCTCATCTTACTTACCAACGATGGCGAATTGGCGCAACAAATCACCCATCCCAGTTCGCATTTGGAAAAAGAATATCAGGTGTTGGTCAGCGGTCACCCTTCGGCGCAAACCCTGGCCCGCTGGCGACAGGGCGATATTGAGGTGGAAGGAAAACCAACCGCTCCGGCGGTGGTTGAACGACTCAATCCCGAAGGCGAAAATTTCTGGCTAAAGATTATCCTCACCGAAGGCCGCAAGCGCCAAATTCGAGAAGTCGCCAAGATTTTGGGACATCCGGTGTTAAGATTAGAACGTATCCGCATCGGTCCCCTCAAACTGGGCCGTTTGAAACCGGGCCACTGGCGACATCTCAGCCCGGCGGAGGTGCACCGCTTAAAAGAAAGCATCAAACTGGCCCGGCAAGGTGCAACTGCATCTACCCGTGCTCCCGCCCGTCGGGCATCTTAACCCCTTTGAGACTTTGTGCCTCCTGTAGATTTGACCCAATCACCTCTGCTTCTTCCAGGTTGGCCCCGTGGAGATTGGCGGCAGTCAAATCGGCCCCATTTAGTTTAGCCCAATTCAGATTGGCCCAGCTCACATCGGCGTGATTCAATTGGGCTTCACTCAGGTTGGCCCGGTTCAGGTTGGCCCGGCTCAGGGTGGCCTGGTCCAGATTGGCGCCACTCAAATTGGCGTCGATCATCACCGCTCCGCTCAGATTAGCTTTTACCAGACTGGCCTTCTCTAGCACACTTCCTTCCAGATTGGCCCCATGGAGATCGGCGTTGTTTAAACTGGCCCCGGTCAGATTGGCCCCGTTGATAACTGCCTCAATCAGGCTGGCTGTGGCCAGATTGGCTTCTTGCAGATTTACTTCGCTCAGGTTAGCCACAATCATCACTGCTTCGCTGAGGTTGGCCCCGTTCAGATCAGCTTCACTTAAATCGGCGCCGCTTAAATCGGCCCCGCTCAAATTCACCCGGTCCAGGCTGGCCTTCCTGAGATCGGCCCCGCGTAGATTGGCCCCGCGCAGATCAACAATGCCTTCGCCGGTGGCTAATTTCGACTCATGCAAAAATCGAATCAGAATACCCTTGTGCGCACCATCCAATCCGCGCAAAGTGGTCAGGGTACGGGCGCGGGCAATGTCTCGTACCTCGTCGCCCGATTTTGACCGACGGAGGTGTTTCTCCAGGAGTAAGTCGCTCATTCGATCCAGATATGTCTGAATGGCGGCCTCCTGGAATCGTTGGGCTTCAAGCTCGCGTTCGTGTTGGGCATACCACTCGGCCAATTTGAGTTCGTTCTCAACTCGCTGTTCGCTGCGGCGCACCGACCAAACAAATAACATCACCCCGCCCAGAAGCATAAGCGACACAATAAATAAGGCGAGCCAATCTCGCAAGGTATTCTGGTTAAGGCCCCCATATCCTCTCCAGACCAACAAGGCAACCAAGATCAGGATCAGGATGGCGATTACGCCACTAAACATTGGGCGACTGTGGTCCAGGCCCACTACCCGGCGCAGATTCTGCCAGCCAACGCTTTTTGCCGTAAGCCGGTCTTGTTTGTTGAATGACATATTTCCTCCCCTGTTTATGCACAAACAGCTTTTTTCAAATTGTAACAGGGATTAAGATATTTGCAATAGGTTACAGGGAAAATAAATTGTTTTGGAATTAACGATCATCTTGGAGTCTGCCCGAGATTTCAGGACAGACCCGGCTTCAACGATAGAGTATCTGGCCTGGTGCGCTTGCCCTCCTTATGGCACAGGACTATAATGGATATTGTTCAAAGACGTTCTGGCCGTATCTGTTGGCTCAAACATCTCATGCAAAGACGCGAGGGACGCAAGGGTGATGGCTTTATCTTTGCGTCCTTTGCGTTTCTGGGTGATATGAGTTGGCGGTAGGGAAAACCCGAACATCATCAATATCAATACCTAACCTTTTATTTTAAGGAGTCGACCGTGTCACAACATCAATCCACCTACACTCATTCTTCCCATTTTTCCTTTGGCTATGTTTCAAATCGATTGGGGAGTCTGCTGGATCGCTGGG
The DNA here is from genome assembly GCA_016926805.1 of Anaerolineae bacterium. Lineage (GTDB taxonomy): Bacteria > Chloroflexota > Anaerolineae > 4572-78 > J111 > JAFGNV01. The sequence goes on along the minus strand of JAFGNV010000053.1, from coordinate 6,260 downwards.
AACTCACCCCGGAAATGGGGATGATCGTAACCGCGCTGGTGGTCGGAATCGGTACCGGGTTGGGAGCCGTGATTTTTCGTTTTCTGATCCGGGCAGTTGACTGGATCGGTTATACGTGGTTTCCTCAGTTGATCAGCAACTGGGGCAAAGCTTACGTGATTATCGTGCCAACCATTGGCGGCTTACTGGTTGGGTGTCTGGTTTACTTTTTTGCCCGCGAGGCCAAGGGCCACGGTGTTCCTGAGGTGATGGAGGCGGTGGCTCTACGCGGAGGCCGTATTCGCCCGGTGGTAGCGGTGATTAAGTCGCTGGCCTCGGCTATTTGCATTGGCAGTGGTGGTTCCGTGGGACGTGAAGGCCCCATTGTGCAAATAGGATCGGCTCTGGGGTCATCGATGGGACAGGCGCTGCATCTGTCCGAGGAGCGTATTCGTAATTTGGTGGCGTGCGGGGCGGCGGCCGGCATTGCGGCTACCTTTAATGCCCCTATTGCCGGGGTGATTTTCGCCCTGGAGGTCATTTTGGGACATTTCAGTGTGGCCTATTTTAGCACGGTTGTTATTTCGGCGGTTGTTTCGAGTGTGATTGGCCGGGTAGTATTTGGCGATGTGCCAGCTTTTTTGATACCCAGGGAGTATGGTGTTAACAGTTTGTGGGAGTTCGGTCTGTATGCGGTTCTGGGTGTGTTGGCCGCAGTGGCGGGTGTCATCTTTGTGCGGTTGCTTTATTGGTCGGAAGACCGGTTTAATGAGTGGAAACATGCGCCTGAATGGTTCAAACCGGCGGTTGGCGGGGTGATGTTGGGCCTCCTGGGATTGGCTTACCCCTATCTTACCGGAGTTAACTGGGAACGTCAGCCGCAGGTATTCAACGTGGGTTACCAGGTGATTGAGGACGCCCTGGCTGGTCGGCTGGCGCTGAATGTGGTTTTTATCCTGCTGCTTCTAAAACTAATCGCCACCAGTTTGACGTTGGGGTCAGGTGGTTCGGGCGGTGTGTTTGCGCCTTCTTTATTTATGGGGGCGATGCTGGGAGCCGGTTTTGGTTTGCTGATGAAAGTGTTGTTTCCAGGTGTTGTTGTCTCTGCCGGGGCGTATGCTCTGGTGGGAATGGGCGCTGTATTTGCCGCTGGTGCGCACGCCCCCATCACGGCCGTGTTGATTATGTTTGAATTGACCGGCGATTATCGCCTTATTCTGCCATTGATGCTGACCGTTGTGCTGGCGACGTTGCTGGCCCAGAAGATGCTGGGGGGTGAGTCCATCTATATCCTTAAGCTCACCCGACGGGGGGTGCGTTTGCAACGCGGTCGTGATGTGGATGTGATGCAGGGGGTCCGGGTCGATGAAGTGATGCGAGCCAACGTGAATACGGTAGCCGCCGACCTGACCCTGGTGGAATTATCAGATATCTTTGCCCGTTCGCAGCATCGCGGCCTGCCAGTGCTTGACCGCCAGGGTAAGTTATGGGGTATGGTTACTGTGGCCGATCTGGACCATGCCGTGGCTGAAAATCTACCACGTCGGGCAACGGTGGCCGAAATTGGCACGCCCCGGGATCAACTGTTGGTGGCCTATCCCGAGGAAACAATGGGTGAGGCCCTGACCCGGATGGCTCGGCGCGGTCTGGGCCATTTGCCGGTTGTATCCCGTGAAGACCCCAACCATCTCCTGGGCCTTATCCGGCGGGCCGATATTCTCCGGGCGTATAATCTGGCTCTGACCCGCCGGGCCGAGTTACAGCATCGCGCCCGGCGCATGCAGTTACGCAACCTGGACGGCACCGAGTTTGTCGACCTGACTCTCAAGCCGGAAGATAGAGTGGTAGGGCGCACGGTGCAGGACGTGGCCGAAATGATGCCCCAGGAATGTATTCTCATCTCCATCCGCCGCGATGGCCGCGTGCTCATCCCTCACGGTGATACCACGTTTCGGGCCGGGGATCAGGTGACGGCCTTTATTCGCAGCCAAGATGCCGAGGCGCTTCATGCTTGCCTGCGGGGCGAGAGAAAAGTCGATTGAAGGGTCGTCTCTCTACTTTATCGCCACGCCTTTGAAGAAGGTGTAACAAAACGTCCCATCCCTGGCGGCGGTGCGATACAAATCACTGATGCCTTTGTCCCAGGTTTCCGGGTCAATCATGCCCTTGGCCAGTGCCTGGCCTCTAACCCCTTCCACCATTGCCGTAAAGGTATTTTTGGTGAAGCCCTCCACCAGGACGGGTTTGCTGGCATCAACGTAAACCATACGGGGCGAAACCACAATCTCTTTGAACCTGGCTTCTTGCAGCAAGGGAAACAACTGACGTCCAATCAGAGAATTACCGCCCAGATTGGCCTGGAGATCGATCAGGCATTGGATGGCCTGCCGGGCGGCTTGGCTGTCTGGATGAAAATAGGCCGAGCCGTGGTCGCCTTCAATCACGGTGATGGAGCCGCCTGGTTTTAGATACAGCTTCAAACACCGCAAAGCCTCACAGGGATTGGGCAGGTGTTCCAGAACAAAACAAACAAAGATGTGGTCGAAACGCTCCGGCTCAAAGGGCAACGCAAAGATGTCGCCGACGTGAAAGGTGACATTACTGATGTCTTCGCGTTCAATGAGCGCCCGCGCCGCGCTGACCGAGGCTGGCGAAAGATCAACCGAAACAATTTGCGCTTGTGGGCTATTTTTAGCCAGGGTAATGGTTTGCGCCCCCACCCCGCAGCCAGCTTCCAAAACCACGCTACCTGTCGGATAAAGCGTATCGTGGTGCAAAAGCTCAACCAAGGTATTGGCCTGATCGGTTAAACGTAAAGCCTCCCTGGGCGAATAACCGTGCACGTAGTCCATTTTGATTACCTCATTTCCGGCCAAAATCCGCTCTTATTTCGCCCCACTTGGCGGTATCCCATTCAAGTAGCTCGTTGGGATAGGTGTTGTTCTCCAACCAACTCAAAGCCCGATCGGCCAAATCCCAGACTTTGGTTGTGTCCTGATGACGGGGTAATTTGGAGCGAACATCCTTTTGTTTGACCCAACCAATGGCCGTACGCGAGTCGGAATAAATGGGAATAGACTTATCCTGTTTTTGCAGTAAGGCCAGCGCGTGCACAATCGCCAGGAACTCGCCTAGGTTGTTGGTGCCGTTTTCGAGGGGGCCAACGTGGAATAGTTCTTTGTTGGTTTTGGTGTGAACGCCGCGATATTCCAAATTGCCGGGGCTACCATCGCAGGCGGCGTCAACCGAGATGCTGTCGGTAATAACCTCCGGCGGTAGCTCTAACGCGGGTGTCGCGCCGATGCACCTTGCCCAGCCCAGGGCAAAGGCCTGTCTGGCCTGGGCTTTGGTTTCAAAGGCTTTGTATTTGGCTCCCGAAAAGCCGTTGACCTGTTCGGTACACTCGGCCCAATTGGAGTAAATACCCGGTTGCCGCCCGACCCACACCACGTAATATTTTTGTTTAGCCAATTGCTTCTGCCTCTTCTCCACTCTACCCGCCAACCCCCTCGCCGGTCTCCTTCAGGGCTTTCTGGACCTATGTTCCCGCCAAGTTCGTCTGGCTGGCCAACTTCTCCACTCCGCCCCGATAGGCCTGGCCGAAAATGGCGCCATAGATCACGGTAAGATACATGGTAATCGGCGCGGTGATGACGGGTGTCAGGCAGCATAAAATAACCGTACAGTAGAGAAGGGTTAATACGGAACTGAGCACCATCGAGGCCAGCATGATCACCAGGTAGGCGATCAAAAACCCGCCCAGATTGGCCCGGAAGATGGCCCACCATTCTTTGATCCGAAAAGCCGCGCCGAATTCGTCAGTGGCAACCACGTGGCCAAAGATGGCTGGCATCACCATACCGATGGTCAGGGCCAACAGCATGGTCACGCCCCAAACCACAAAAGAACCAATCAGACTGAGCATGGTGACCACGCCCATCGCCATCCCCACTGTTTCGCCACCATCCTCACCGGCCATGGCCATGCCCAGCCCACTCAAGAGCGGACCCAAAAAGGTCAGGCCAAAACCGATAAAATACAGCAGGATAATGGGCAGCATATAAATCAGCACAACCCCAAAGAGCTTGAACCCGTCTACCAACAGTTGGCCCCAATCATCCCACTCCGGTAAATGCGGCTCGGCTTTTGCCACAATGATACCTCGCATGATGCGCACCATATAACCGTACACAAAGGCAAAGGGGATGATGGGAATCACAAACCCGGCCAGCACCACCAGGCTGCCAATCAGAAACTTGTTTTTCCAATTTTCGTCTTTGAATGGAAAAGCCAACAACGCCTGTAATTGATCTGTGGTCAATGATTGAGTAGTCATGGTCACACCTCCCGATAGTTTTGGCGGTATAGGTTGTGGAGCAAATTCTGAAGCATTTTACGATGGGAGGACAAGAAGCACAAACTACAAATCGCAAATCGCAAATCGCAAGTATCAATCCAGATTTGAGGAGACAACCCATCCGGGTACGGCTTCATTGGTCACGTAGGTATCCTGCAGCCTTGCTATGTGTTACATTAGGTAAACGTAAAGATTTAAGGTGTTCTGATAAAACGAAGGAGTCTCAATAGAACTGGACTCCCCACGTGAGACGTGATATTATTGAGTAAGTATACGCGGTTTCCACCAACAATAGTTGGCCGGTGATTACAGCCACTCCTCGAACAGCATGGAGACAGGCGAGAAAATGACGAATCAGATATTGAATGATTTATCGTTTGAGTAAGGCAAAAGGGTACCAGCATGAACAATAATGAAAAAACAAGAGAGCAGCTTCTGGCCGAGTTAGAGGAAGCCCAGCAACAAATTGTCGAATTAAATTCAGTTTTCGAGGTGTTGCCTGATATAGTTTTTAAAACAGATGCGCAGGGCAACATCGAGTTCGTCAGTCGAAGTGTTCCGGGTTTGGAACGAGAACAATTGGTGGGGATGAATACCATAGACTTAACTCCCCCCCAAGCACGTGAACAAGCTATCCGGTTTTTGGAAAAGCTACAAGCGGGGGAAGAAACTTATCTCGAAACTGAGGCACTGGGGCCTGATGGACAACCAAACTGGACGGGGAGTCGGACCTATCCCATCATCCGCGACAACCAAGTCGTTGGTGGTTTGAGTATCATTTCAGATATTACGATCCAAAAACAAGCGGAAGCCGAACGCGCCCGCCTGCAACAGGAAATTATTAAGGCCCAGCAACATGCCATCCAGGAACTCTCGATGCCGGTCATTCCAATTATGGATCGCGTGATTGTGATGCCTCTGATTGGCAGCATCGACAGCCTACGCGCCAGAGACATCACGCGGAACTTGCTGTCTGGTATCAGCCAGCACCGAGCCAAGGTGGTTATTTTGGATGTAACTGGCGTGGGCATTGTGGACACGGGGGTGATCAATCATCTGAATAAGACCATCCAGGCGGCCCGGCTTAAGGGGGCACGCACCATTGTTACAGGTGTTTCTGATGCTGTTGCCGAAGCCATTGTTGATCTGGGGATTGACTGGAGTGAGGTTCAGACTTTGAGCGATTTGCGGACTGGTCTAATGGCGGCATTGGCTTCATTGGGCTTGCGCCTTGAGGCGGCGGGTTAGCCCACGTCCGGCCCACCGTTGTACTGCTCTGAATATCAAAACGAATTCCAGCATTAAGAGAGGAGTTGGTCAATGCCCCAACTGGTCAAAGGTGGTAAACACACGTTTGGTTGGGCCCGGGTGGGGGACACGGGCCGGATTATCATTCCCCCTGCGGCCCTGGCGGAGTACCATCTGCAAGAAACGGAGAAGTTAATCCTGGTGCCCGGCAGCCGGACGTCAGGTGGGTTTGGTTTAGGTTCTCCAGAATCGGTGAAAAAATCTCCCCTGGGCGCAGTGCTGGATGCCCATTTAGGGCTGAGAGAGTTTCAGTCGCCTGAAGGAGAGGTTATCAAGCACAATGGCAAACCGTATAGTTGGGTTGAACTCCGTCACGGCGGTGTTACCATTTCCCCGGAAACACTCAAAAAGTACGGTGTTGGAATCGGGGCGAAGTTACTGGTAATAAGAGGAAGCGGTTTGGCTGTTGGCTTTGCCGTGCGCGGACCAATTGTGGCGGAAGCCAAAAAACATCCAGAACTGGAGGTATTTGAGCCGGAAATATAACCTCATGAACAGCCCGGCCCAATTTGACACGTCCCGCCGATAATGGTAAACTCTCCGCCATCTTACTCACAGGAGGCGCATTTAATGTTATTACATATTGAAGCCCGTTTTTCCATTGGCGAAGTGCGCC
>JAFGNV010000052.1 GCA_016926805.1 Anaerolineae bacterium | reverse complement strand
ATTTGGCCGTTCGCCAAATCGAGAGCCAGTTTGGGCAGGAGATTATCCACCGCACCCTCCAGCGACACCAGCGACAGGAATGGAAAACCCGGGGCAGGCAGGGAAGCTATTTTGGCGGGGCGATGTTGTGGGGTGTTGCTCAAGTTGATCCACAAGTGAGCCAGGTGCGGATTACCAGTGTTACCCCAGGCAGTGAAGATGGCACATTCTACTATATTTTGGAAACCGATGCCGTGGGCGGCCTGTTGCTTTACAACTGGCAACAAGACAGCGAAAGGCGACTTTTTCACAAGGAAAGCTTCTGGGTAAGAGAGCTGGATTACCACCCGCAGGATCATGCGCTCATCTGCGCTCAATACTTTCCCAACGGCACGGCTAACCTGGCTCGCTTAAAAGGATATACCCTGCAAGTAATCACCGAAGGCGACTCGGTTGATGCCGCCCCTTCCTGGGTGTTGGGCCAAAAGGAAAAGATTGTCTTTCAATCGGCCGGGGTGGGACGCAATGCCAGCGGTTATCCCATTGGCCTGGGGCCTTTCTGCGTTGAACTGCTGGATCTGAAAACGGGCCACCTGACCACGCTGCTGGATGATCCACAGTACGATTTTCTGCTGCCCCACATGACCGCCACTGGCGATCTCTACTTTATTCGCCGACCCTACGAGAGTGACAGCGGGTCCAAGTATTCTTTCCTCAATTTTGTCACCGATATTTTGCTCTTCCCCTTTCGCCTGCTGCGGGCCATCTTTCACTTTCTTGATTTCATATCGATGACCTTCTCTAAAAAACGCCTGACCACGGCAGATGGACCTAAAGTGGAAGGGGAGGACGAAAAAACTATTCTCCTGCGGGGAAAAATTATTGATGCACAAAAGGTTCTCCGCGAGGGAACCGGCGACAAAGAAGCGCCAGCGCTGGCCCCTGATTCCTGGGAACTGGTGAAGCGGCAGGCCAATGGCGATGAAACCACCCTGGCCAGGGGAGTGGTTGCTTTTGACCTCGACGTAAAAGGCAACCTGATTTACACCAACGGCAGCGCCGTGTACAACCTGGACGAAACCAATAAACCACAGCGCCTGCTCAAGGGCAAGTTAATTCAAGATGTGGTCATTGTCTAAAAGAAATTCAGCTATCGCCTGAATCCGATCAACCGCTTCATAAAACTCTGCGGCTCAATCTGAACAGCCTGCATCTCGGGATCGATAAAGCGGCTTTTTTGATAATCAACCAGCCAATTGTGGCGCTCCACTATCGCCTGGTCTACCATCTGCGCCAGCGCTTCCTCACTGTCGGCGTTGGTAATGAGTTGGCGTATCCGGTCCAACTGATCCCCACAATCGCCAAGCCAGTGGACCAGATTATCCCGTTGGCTCAACCAATCCTCTTTTAGAGTCTCTACCGGGCCAACCGCGCCGGAGGAAATCTGCTCAAACAAATTCCCGGCTAACTTGCGTATTTCTCGCCACGACCCCTGCCTGGTGACAGTATTGAGCAGCACAACACTGAGTACCGCCGGTAAATATTCCACCGCCGTCATTAATCCGTCGTGTTCGGCGGCATCCAAAAAGAACGGCTGCGCCCCAATAACGCCGACTACATCAGCCATCAGTTGAACCGCAGTTTCAGCGGCGGTGGGCGCCGGGGTAAGGCAGTAAAGACGATTTTGGAACAGGTCGGCGCTGGCGTGTTCGTACCCCCTCCCGGCCGGCTGGACCAGCGGATCACCGCCGACATAATTGGCATGGTCGGGCAGCAATTCTTCAGCCCAGGCCAGCACCGGGGTTTTGCTGCGCCCGGTGTCGGTAATAACCACATGTTCTTTGAGATAAGGCGCAATTGCTTCCAGCGTCGGCCGGATACCATTGAGGGGAAGGGCCAAAATAATGAGGTCGGCTGGCTCACAGGCATTGATCAGATTCCACTCCGCTTTATCCATAGCCCCTTTTTTTACGGCAGCTTTGGCATTGGCCAATTCCTTATCGTGTCCCAGCAGGCGAGGTGGCTCGTCGATTTGCTTCAGGGCCAAACCCAGCGACGTGCCAATCACACCGGTACCAACAATAGTAATGGTGAAATTGCTCATAACAATGCCTCCAGAGTAACAGATGACAAAGTAGCAAAGCAAGTTGCAGAAAGACTTCTGTTACCTTGTTAGGTGCTACCCTATCTTCAGTTCAAATCATCTGCCCACTGTAAAGCCGCCAGCAACTTTTCTTCTTCGGTTGACTCGGCCGCAAATATATCCTCGTGTCTGGCAATCAAACAAACGGCCATCGGCTCACAGGCGGCGGCTTCGGCCCAGGTTGCGCCAATTTTTGCGTGTTGAGCATGAATCACAAAAGGGCGACGCCACCAGGGTATTTTTTCGATGACGGCCGGGTCACCCCCCACTCCTGACAACCAGCTTAAAGCCCCTGGCCAAAACGCCTCAAGCAGAACAATTAACACGCGATGAAGGATCGGCTGCCCCAGGCTCTTGCCCACATCGTGTAACAGGGCCGCCTGCATCAGCGCCGGTTGCCGGTAGCCCGACGGCTGCAAGGTACGGACAACGGCCAAAGCGTGTCGCCGGTCGTTGGGCGGCATGCGATAAAAGAGATGCTGCTGGGAGGCCGTGGTTAGAATGGAAGTTACCAGCGCTTCATCGGCCGCGGTTAAGTCGCCTCGTTTTCCTCCGACCCAGGGAGGTAGACCAGCCTTGAGAGCCACAAAAAACTGGTAAATACGATATAGAACCGGGTGAGTGGTTTTTGATGAGGTCATGCCAGGCCAAACAATGCCCGAGCAATTAGCCCGGCCGGTCTGAAAATGAGCACATTGACAATCGGCAAACCCAACAAAGGCGCAATAAAAAAGACCGCCAGAAAAATCAATAATCCATACCGCTGAATTCGTTCCAGTTGGTAAGCCAACTGGTAAGGCAGGAGACCCTTTAAAACAAAGAACCCATCCAGCGGGGCGATGGGAACCAAATTAAAAAGGAAGAGGGCCAGATTAATGGTGGTAAACTGAAACAATATGTTCAGGGTGTGATAGGCAACAGTTGGCGTACCAAGAATCTGGTAGGCCGGTTTGATGGAGTACCACAAAATGGCGCAGAGCACGGCCAGAATCAAATTGGAAATGGGGCCGGCCACCGCCACAATCATATGGCCGGAGCGAGGGTTCGGCCGCAACGCGCTGGGATTAATCGGCACATAGGCCCAGCCCAGGCCCACCACGATCATCAGGAAAGAACCGATGAAGTTTAATTGCGCTAAAGGATTCAGCGTTATCCGGCCATAATACCTGGGCGTAGAATCGCCCAACCGATCGGCGGTTAACGCATGCGCCAATTCGTGAATAGGAAAGGCGATCAGCAAAATCAGAAGACGTGGACCATACTGGTTAATACCGGGGTCCGGTCTGGTGGCAAGATAGATACCCAAAATTATGCCGATAAACGCTACAAGATAACCCAAAGGAGGCTCTTTGAGAGGTTTCAGGCGCTCAGCCCAATTGTGACGCGGCGGCTCGTAGTAATATTGTGGTCTCACAACAGGTTGTTTCTCCCCAAATCGGTAGAACGTCATTATAACACGCGCCGGGCTGAATCCGAAATTGAAAAGGGGTTGGAACTGCCGGGCGTGGATTTGCGGTCTGCCACTATTCAGAGTAAATTTAAGTTGTCTCTGTGGGTAGGCCTTAACAACCAGTCAGGAGCAGATCATGTCGGCAAAACAACTGAAAAATCTGGCCGTATTTACCAGCGGCGGCGACGCCCAGGGCATGAACGCCGCGGTGCGGTCGGTGGTGCGCACGGCCCTGGACCACGGCGTAACTGTTTACGCCATTTACGAAGGTTACCAGGGCATGGTGGATGGCGGTGGCTACATCCGCAAAATGGATTGGGACTCGGTAGGGGGCATTATGAACCGGGGGGGCACGGTTATTGGTTCGGCTCGCTGCCAGGAATTTCGCACCCGCGAGGGACGGCGCAAAGCCGCCCGCAACCTGGTTGAACACGATATTGATAATCTGGTGGTCATCGGCGGCGATGGCAGCCTGACCGGAGCCAATCTCTTTCGGCAGGAATGGCCGGAACTGCTGGCCGAACTGGCGGCGCAGGGAGAGATTACGCCCCAAAAAGTCGAGCAACACGCCTATCTCAAGATTGTGGGAATGGTGGGTTCGATTGATAACGATATGTTTGGCACCGACATGACCATTGGCGCGGACTCGGCCCTGCATCGCATTGTGGATGCCATAGACGCCATCACCAGCACCGCCGCCAGCCATCAACGCACGTTTGTGGTGGAGGTTATGGGTCGGCGCTGCGGTTATCTGGCCTTGATGAGCGCCCTGGCTACCGGGGCCAGTTGGGTGTTTATTCCCGAAAGCCCACCGGAACAGGATGATTGGGAAGACGAGATGTGCCGGGTGCTCGAGGCTGTTCGCGAGGCGGGCCGGCGGGCCAGGATTGTGGTGGTGGCCGAGGGCGCGCAGGATCGGAACGGCAAACTAATTACTAGTGATTATGTTAAGCAAGTGTTGGAAACCCGGCTCGGCGAGGATACCCGGGTGACCATTTTGGGCCACGTCCAGCGCGGCGGTTCGCCCAGCGCCTTTGACCGGTATTTGACCACGATTATGGGCCACGCGGCAGTGGAGGAAATTTTGTCCAGCCCCCCAGATAAAGAACCACAATTGATTGGCATCCGCCATAACCGGATCATTCAATCGCCGTTGATGGATTGTGTCAAACAAACCCACGATATTGCCGAGGTGATCGCCGCTCGAGACTATGAAAAAGCCATGGAAATGCGCGGTGGCAGTTTCAAACAGGCCTTCTATATTTTGCGCACCCTCTTGCGGGCAAAACCCCACCGACCGGAGCCGGGAAAAAAACAAATGCGCCTGGCCGTGATCAATTCCGGGATGTTAGGCCCCGGCATGAACACCGCCGTCCGGACAGCCGTGAGGTTGGGTTTGGACCGGGGACATACCATTTTGGGCATTCAAAATGGTTTTCAGGGCTTTATCACCGGCAACATTGCCGAAATGAATTGGATGAGTGTTTCCGGTTGGGTTTCCAAAGGAGGTTCGGAACTGGGCACCAACCGCAAAGTTCCTGACGGCAGCGATTTTTATGCCATTGCCCGGCGCATAGAAGAACACGACATTCAGGGGTTATTGATGATTGGCGGCTGGCCCGGCTATGAAACTGTGTACCAGTTGTATACCAAAAGAAACGAGTTTCCCGCCTTCAACATTCCGATGATTTGCCTGCCCGCCACCATCGACAATAATTTGCCCGGCTGTGAGTTAAGCATCGGCACCGACACGGCGCTCAACAACATTGTGGAGGCCGTAGACAAAATCAAACAATCGGCCATGGCCGCCCGGCGTTGTTTTATTGTGGAAGTTATGGGTCGCTATTGCGGCTACCTGGCCCTGATGAGCGGCCTGGCCACTGGCGCCGAACGGGTATACTTGCACGAAGAAGGGGTCACGCTTAAAGACCTGCAAACCGATCTTGTCCATTTGATCCAGGGTTTTGAGGGTGGTAAACGATTGGGCCTGATGATTCGCAACGAACAGGCCAACGCACTGTATACCACCGAATTTATGCGCGCCCTCTTTGAAGAAGAAGGCGGCACTCTTTTTGATGTGCGCCAGGCTATCCTGGGACATTTACAAATTGGGGGCGATCCTTCGCCGTTTGACCGCATTCAAGCCACCCAACTGGCCGCCAGGTGCGTTGACTTTCTGATTGAAAAAATAGAAAAGAATTCAACTGACATCGCCGGGATCGGCTTGATGGGGGGTGAAATAAAAATCACCAACCTGGAAGACTGGCCTCGTTTGATTGACGAGCAACGCCAACGGCCCAAAAACCAGTGGTGGTTGGAACTACGGCCTATTGCCAAAATTATGGCTCAACCCGGCCCGCAAATTCAAATCTTGGACGTTTAACCCGCCGGTTGCCAAAATCAGGCTTTGTGTTATAATGCCCAACAATAACGGTGACGGAGAAGAGTAAGCCTTTGTCGGGTTTCAGAGACGCGCCGGTGGGTGCAAGGCGCGCAAAGGAAGGGCCGAATTCCACTCCTGAGTTGGCGGCGATGAGCCGACCCGGAAGCGTCCGTTATCACGCTTAAGAGATGGTCAGAGGTATTTTTTGGAGACCTTTAGGGTCTTGAATATTTCTGGCAAAAAAAGGTGGCACCGCGAGGAAGCAGCCTCGCCCTTTTTGGGGCGAGGTTTTTTGTTAATAAAGTAACAAGGTAGCAAATCTGCTACCCTGTTACTCTGCTATTTTGAACAGGAGGACATTATGTTAGACCTAAACTTTATCCGTGAAAACCCCCAACAAGTCAAAGCCGCGCTGCTTGATCTGAACACCGAAGCCCCCATTGACGAAATTTTGGAACTCGACCGGCAGCGACGGGAAATCCTGAAAGAAGTCGAGGCTTTGCGCCAGGAACGCAACACTGGCAGCAAGGCCATTGGTCAACTGATGCGCGAAGGCAAAAAAGAAGAAGCCGCGGCCCAGAAACAGCGCATGAGCGATCTCGGCGACCAGATCAGCCAGCTCGACGAGCAGTTGCGCCAGATAGAGTCCGACCTGTACGACAAGCAGCTCTACGTACCCAACATGCCCGGCCCCGGCGTGCCGGTGGGCCCGGACGAGGACCATAATGTTGAAGTCCGGCGCTGGGGCGATCCGCCGCACTTTGATTTTACGCCTAAACCGCACTGGGACCTGGGCGAAGATTTGGGCATCATTGATTTTGAGCGGGGGGTCAAAATCAGCGGCACACGCTTTTACGTGTTCAAGGGCGCGGGCGCAGCCTTGCATCGCGCTCTGACCAACTTTTTCCTGGATGTAGGGGTCAACGAACATGGCTACACCGAAATTTACCCGCCCTTTATGGTCCGCGAGCAGACCATGATTGGCGCGGCCCACCTGCCCAAATTCCGCGACAACATGTATTACGACGCCGAAGAAGACTACTGGTTTATCGGCACCGCCGAAGTGCCGCTGACCAATCTTTTTGCCGACGAGATTTTGGACGCCGAGCAACTGCCCCTTAAATACCTGGCCCATACCCCCTGCTTTCGCCGCGAAAAAATGAGCGCGGGGCGCGACGTGCGCGGTATCAAACGGGTGCATCAATTTGAAAAAGTGGAGATGTACCATTATACTCTGCCCGAAGACAGTTACGACCATCTGGAACAAATTGTAGCCAACGCCGAAGACCTCTGCCAACGGCTCAACCTGCCTTACCGGGTGGTGCAGATGTGCACCGGTGACTTGGGCTTTGCCGCCGCCAAAAAGTACGACCTGGAAGCCTGGGTGCCTGGTCCCGAAGGCAAAGGCGAGTGGCTGGAAATCAGCAGTTGCAGCAATTGCGTTGACTTCCAGGCCCGTCGGGCTAATGTCCGCTTCCGCCGCGAGCCAGGGGCCAGGCCGGAATTCATCCACACCCTCAACGGCAGTGGCCTGCCCCCCGGACGATTGATGATTGCCGTACTGGAAAACTACCAGCAAGCCGACGGCAGCATTGTGGTGCCGGAAGTGCTGCGGCCATATATGGGTGGATTAGACGTTATCACGCGTTAAGCTGTCTGTGGAGACAAATCTTATGACCCTGGTCAGAGTCCAAAAATTACAGCTGTTAGCGGCAGCTGCCCGGCTCGATGCCATTGCCGTGGTGCCCGGCCCCAACATGCGCTACTTCACCAGCCTCATCTTCCATCTCAGCGAGCGTCCAACCGTGGCCTTTTTCCCAATTGAGGGCATCCCGGTGCTGGTGGTGCCTACCCTGGAAGAAGGCAAAGTACGCCGCGCGCCGTACCAGGTGGAAGCATTTACCTATGACGACGCGCAGGGTCCGGTCAACGCCTTTAACCAGGCCTTGCAAGCCTTGAACTTAGGCGGCAAAAAACTTGGTATTGAAGGGCGGCGGATGCGTTTTTTAGAGCTTGATCTAATGGCCGCATCCAACCACGCCCCGCACGTAACCAACGCCGACATAATCATTGCCGAATTGCGTATGCGTAAGGACGATACAGAACTAGCCGCCATGCGCCACGCCGTCCAAATAGCTCAACAAGCACTCGACGCGATGCTGCCCGCGGTTAAACCCGGCGTCACCGAAAAAGAACTGGCCGTGGAACTCACCCTGCAACTCTTGCGCCACGGCTCCGATAGCGAACTGCCATTTACGCCGCTGGTAGCCGCCGGTCCCAATGCTGCCGACCCACACGGATTTCCTTCAACCCGACCCGTAAAATCTGGCGACGTGATTATTTTTGATTGGGGCGCAACCGCTGATGGTTATTTTTCCGATATTACCCGAACTTTTGCCATCGGTGGCGCGCCGGTAGACCCGGAATTGCTCCGGGCCTATCAGGCAGTACAAGCCGCCAATCAAGCCGGAAAGGAAGCGGCCAAACCCGGCGCCACGGGTCAAACGGTGGACCGCGCCGCCCGTGCCGTGATTGAAGAAGCCGGATTCGGCCCCTACTTTGTGCATCGAACCGGGCACGGTTTGGGCATGGAAATTCACGAAGAGCCGGATATGAAAGCAGGCAGCGTGGTCCCACTGGAACCGGGCATGACGTTTACCGTGGAACCGGGCATTTATCTGCCTAATCTTGGTGGTATTCGCATTGAAGATGATGTTGTAATTACCGAAACCGGCTCAGAAAGTTTGACTACTTTACCCCGATTGTTGACAACGTTGGGCTAAAGTTTTTTATCAACTGAATTCACCAACGCAACGACGCAAAGGCTAATTTTTCTCCTTTGCGTTTTTGTTTTATAGTGTACCAGGTTTGCGGGTGAGGAGGATAAACATTGTCCCCTAAAAACAATATCAATCCTGCCCCGGCCATGCTCGCCCTGGCCGACGGAACCATTTTTCACGGCGAGTCGTTTGGCACGCCGGTCACCATCACTGGCGAGGTGGTGTTCAACACCAGCATGACCGGCTATCAGGAAATTCTGACCGATCCCTCTTACTGTGGCCAGATTGTGACCATGACCTACCCCCACATCGGCAACGTGGGCGTCAACCCGGCTGATGTCGAGTCTAACCAACCCTGGGCTGCCGGGCTGATTGTGCGCGAGGTCAGTCGCCGGGTGAGCAACTGGCGGGCCACCAAGTCGCTGCCGGAATATTTACGGGAAAACAACTTGTCCGGCCTGACCGAAGTTGATACCCGCGCCCTGGTTCACCACATCCGCACGCAAGGCGCAATGATGGCTGCGGTTTCATATGATCCTGCCCTTTCCGCCGACGATTTGGTGGATATGGCCCGCGCCGCCCCCTCAATGGAGGGCCAGGATTTGGCCAAAGTAGTTACCTGCGCCGAACCTTACCACTGGGACGAAGGGGTTATTTTTGAATGGCGCGCCGAAAACACCTATCACGCCTCACACCTCACGCATCACGTCGTTGCCTACGACTTCGGCATCAAGTACAACATCCTCCGCCTGCTCAACGAGGCGGGCTGTCGCGTCACCATTGTCCCGGCTACCACTTCTGCCGCAGATGTGCTGGCGATGCACCCCGACGGCATTTTTCTCTCCAATGGCCCCGGCGATCCCGCTGCCGTAACCTACGCCATTGACCATACCTGCCAACTGGTGGACAGCGGTCTGCCCATCTTCGGCATCTGCTTGGGCCATCAAATTTTGGGGCTGGCCCTGGGCGGCCAAACCCACAAACTCAAGTTCGGTCATCGTGGGGGTAACCAGCCGGTGCGAGATGAGTCAAGCCGGGTGGTCGCTATTACCAGCCACAATCACGGCTTTGCCGTCTCCGCCGGTTCGCTGCCCGATGACGTGGAGGTAACGCACATCAATTTGAATGACGACTGCATCGAGGGATTGCGCCACAAAACCAAGCCCATATTTAGCATCCAGTACCACCCGGAGTCGTCGCCCGGGCCGCATGACGCGCTAGAATTTTTTAAGCAGTTTGCGGAGATGATGGAGGAGAAAAAAAAGTAAATGCCCAAACGAACCGACATCGAAAGTATCCTCATCATCGGCGCCGGCCCCATCATCATCGGCCAGGCCTGCGAATTTGACTACAGCGGCGTGCAGGCGTGCAAGGCCCTCAAAGCCGAAGGCTACCGCGTCATCTTGGTCAACTCCAACCCCGCCACCATCATGACCGATCCCGAATTTGCCGACGCCACCTACATTGAACCGATCACTCTCAATAGCCTCAAGCGCATCATCGCCAAAGAGCCGCCCGACGCCATTTTGCCCACCGTCGGTGGGCAGACCGGGCTGAATACGGCCGTGGCCCTGGCCGAGGCAGGCGTACTGGACGAATATGGCATCAAGCTGATTGGCGCCTCGCAGGAGGCCATGCAATTGGCCGAAGACCGCCAACTTTTTAAGGACGCGATGACCCGCATCGGGTTAAAAACCCCGGCCAGCCTGGTGGTGAAATCGGCTCAAGAAGCCCTGCCCCTGACCAGGCAGGTGGGCTATCCGCTGCTTATCCGGCCCAGTTTCACCCTGGGCGGCAGCGGCAGTACCATTGCCCATAATGAGGCCGAACTGCTGGAGGGCGTGCGGCACGGTTGTCACCTCAGCCCGGTGCATCAAGTGCTAGTAGAGCAAAGTGTGTTGGGCTGGAAAGAGTTTGAACTGGAAGTGATGCGCGACCGCGCCGATAATTTTGTGGTGGTCTGCTCCATTGAAAACCTGGATCCCATGGGCGTGCATACCGGCGACAGCATCACCGTGGCCCCGGCTCAAACCCTCACCGACAAAGAGTACCAGCGCCTGCGCGACGCGGCCAAAGCGGTGCT
>JAFGNV010000005.1 GCA_016926805.1 Anaerolineae bacterium | reverse complement strand
TTTCGGGACAAAATTGTTGATAATCAAGGTGACTTTGCTCTTATGTCAATACATGAAACCTGTCAGGTCTAAAAATTGGATCCACTGAGTATACAAAATAATCTACCAGAAAGCGCAAGGACTGACTTTTTACTTCGTGGGTTCAACAGACTCGCTGCGCTACGGAGAACCAGATACCGTCTTGGTGCTGCGGGTATCGCCGACCAATTTAGAGGGCTGCTGTTCTTCGGCAGGGAGTTTTTTGCCCACCGGGCCGCCACCAGGCTTATCCTTCAGGCGCTGAATTTTGACCGTACCGATGCGGCGACCTTCCACCGTCAGAACGGTCAAACGAAAACCGAACGCCTCAACAAAATCACCCACTTCGGGAACACGGCCCAGCATGGCATAAACCAGACCCCCCAGCGTGTCACTCTCATCGGTTGGCAGGTCAATAGACATAATGGTGTTGATGTCGTCCAGGTCGGCACGGGCGTTGAAGATGTATTCATTATCGGAGATGCGTTCCATAAAAAACTCTTCACTATCGTACTCGTCCTGAATCTCGCCAACAATTTCTTCCAAAATGTCCTCAATGGTTACCAAACCGGCCATGCCACCGTATTCATCAACCACAATGGCAATATGAACTTTCTTTTTCTGTAACTCGCGCAAAAGTTCACTGACCGGCTTGGTTTCGGGCACGTAGTAAACCTCCCGCAGGAGACTCTGCACCGAACCCGGTTCGCCGCCATCGCGCCAATAGGCCAGCAAATCTTTGGCATACAAAATACCCACCACGTTATCAATATTGTCCCGGTAAACCGGCACGCGCGAGTGTCCGGCCTCCAGGATAGCGTCGAGCGCCGCCATCAACGAAGTTTCCACCTCAATGGCCACCACGTCAATCCGGGGCACCATAATCTCGCGGGCCAAGGTGTCGTCAAGATTGAAGATGGAATAAATCATGGCTTTTTCATCTTTTTTAAGCGCCCCACCTTCTTCACTGGCGTCAACATAGGTGAGCAAATCCTCTTCGGTAATCACGCCCAGGCCGCCGCTTTCCCCATCATCCGGGCGACCGGTCAACGTCCAGCTTATTCTGGTCACCGCCCGCGCTACCGGGGTCGCCAGGTGAGATAAAAAATACAGGAGGTAAATTGACCGCAAGGCAATAACCTCGGCATGGTTACGGGCAATTTCTCGGGGGATCAGTTCGCCCAGGATCAGCACAACCAGCACCGACCCAACAATAATTAAAGCAACCGCGGTAATGTGGCTAACCGAGATGGCCTGGGCCAGGGGAGAGGTATAGACTGAAACCGCAAAGGCAATAAAGAAGAAACTGATAAATTTGAGCGCCAATTGTTCCGTCGCCAGCAGGCGGGAGGCGTCTTCGGCTAAACTATCAAGCTGTTCAGCTCCTGGATGGCCTTCTTCGATTAATTGTAAACGCCGCGATTTTCGGACGGAGACGATAGCTTCTTTGGCGGCAGCAACAAACGCATGCAAAACCAATGAAACTACCAGAATAACTATTGACGCCGTACTGTCAGGATCCAAAAAACAACTCCAAAATTACATATTTCTGTATCAATTATACCATATTTTGACAAACGCGGAAGCGCTTTGGAGAAGAAGTAGTCTGAAATCGAAAGCTATGCTGAAAACAAAAGGCATCGGTAACGTTCGCCATCCATCACCTGTTTGAAATCCGCACATACACCCCCGTGGCATCGTCCTGATTCTTGAGGCGGGGGTATTGATTATAGTAAATATCAGTCCTAATCATTTTTTGCAGGGTCTCAAACAAAGCTGCCAATCCCCGGGTGCTGAGCAAAGTTCCCATGTGATGCAGCCGGGTTTCTTTTTCCGCCGTGGTTTCGTCCAAAGGGGCCAGCAGTTGGAGGCCATCGCTCAACAGGCAAAAACCGGCGGTTTGTTCAGAATCAACCGCAAGCGTGCCGCACTCAAGATAATCTGCCAACTCGGGCAAGCCATCAATCACTCCGCACCCTTCCCCGGGGTGGGTCTGGCCTTGCGTATCTACATAGTTGTGACGCAAGCCGTTCTCAACATTCATCTGCTGGACGGCGGATAAGCCAACCGCGTCGCTGAAATTGGGCAAATTTTCTGACTCGCACAACCGGGCGGCCAGACGTAGCGTGTTCTCGTCATACGGCCCCATCTGGTCGGAGGTATGGCAGATGATTTTGCCATTGTGCCGGATTTCCAACAGACCGGTGTCACCGGCGTGCGCGTACTCCAATTGCCGGTTAGAACAGTCCAGTCGAACCAGGGTAACCACACAAGCCGGTAAGGCCAGGCG
Organism: Anaerolineae bacterium; assembly: GCA_016926805.1. Lineage (GTDB taxonomy): Bacteria > Chloroflexota > Anaerolineae > 4572-78 > J111 > JAFGNV01. Next base: position 6,291 of record JAFGNV010000005.1, on the reverse strand, counting down.
AATCCGGCGCGGGTCATCGTGGCCCGACAATCCGTCGGTCTGATTTAAGATGTGTTCCAGCGAAAAACCGCCAATGTAGTCGGCGATAGTCTGGCGCAGGGTTTCATTGGCGTTGAGCAAGGCCGCCCGTAGAGACAGGTCGGGCCGGGCATTCAACTGCGCTATCAAACTCTGCCGCGCCAGGGTCGAGGCAAACGCGGCGGCAGTAAGGCCGTGGTGATGCTGCTGCAAGGCCGTCTCAAGCCGGGGAATAGTCAAACGGGCACCTGCCCCATCTATGACGGCGGCCATGACATAGCCGGGCGGTTCCGCAGATTCGAGGACTAACCAGGCATCTTCGTTGATGCGGTTGGAAATGGGAGCCGGGATGGAGAGGATATTGATATTTGTAGCGGTTAAGAGGGTAGGATTTACAATTGCCATCTTAAGTTATGGCGACTTTGACATCGGTCGGACTAAAAAAATTCTACTTTACATTCTTGTTTTGAGATTATTTCAAGGGTATCACGACTGAGCCGCCGAAAAGAAAGAAATAACTCCAATTGATCAACATTGAACGTGTTTTGACTTAAAACCTCACAGCGAATTACCAGGACAAAGAACTGGTTATGGTGGCTGTCAATTGAACATTTTTCCCTGAGTTGGCTGAGTATCTTTCTATCCGCAACAACCTTGGCCGCTGCGGCCGTACCAAAAGTATGACATCCGGCAAAGATAAAGGCTTTTCTTCCAGGAGCAAAGGGATTAGGTAATCTGGCTACAACACCATAATCATATTTGACCTGTTGTTTTCCTGATCCTAGCTCTTCATAGATTGGTTTGAAAGGATTGGGCAAACCTTGAACAGAAATCTGTTTGACTCCTGTACGTTCACCCTGCGCATTTTCTGGATAACTGAAGCGGATGGGTAGCCCGGCCTGCCCTACTTTGAAATGCTTGATTATTTTATCGGTAACCGGGTTAACATCATCACCACCCAAAAGTATCCAGGAACCTGTTCTGGTCAGGCTGAATCGGAAGGTATCTCCAAAAAAAACCTGCGTGTCTTCAGGAAGAGGGGTATCATAGGCTCTTGACAGAGAATAAACCAGGGAGGCATAGCCTCTTATTTCACCAAAGCCAGTCATCCGCCGGACGTAAGGGCCTACATCTTGGATACTTGCTGTAGAAACTGCACAGAATAGAGGTTCATCCTCGGCAAGCTGCCAAAAACTCTGAAAAAGAGCCTTGTCTTCTTCCCTAATTTTACTTTCAACCCGGTCAAGCCTGCTTGTCAAAACTTTAGTCAAAGCAGTCTGAGAAAACTCGTCGCCGGAAACTAACGCTTCTAAGTTTGATTCAAATTGGCCAATCTCTTTTTCAATATCTTCAATTTCAATAAGGAGTTCGGGAGGGGAGGCTAAACCCAACAAGACTTGTTTCTCTTTCAGTTTTTGTAAACGGCGTTGATGATTAATGAGCAGCTTTTTCATATCCTGTTCGTCCGGCATATTGTTTCTTCCCGTTACCTGAATCTATTTAATCTTTTTCATTAACTCATCCCTTGTCTTCCCCGTCAAATCCAGCCGGTTATCCCGCACTTCATAACTGGCGCGGGTCGGCAAGGCAATTTGATTGGGTAACAGATCTTCTAAAAGTACCACCCCCGGCCCGACAATGGAGTTAGGCCCCACCTTGACGCCCGGCATCAACACGCTGTTACTGCCGGTCCGGCAACCCTCGGCCATAATCACGCCAAATTTGTTGGCGCCGGTACTCATGCGTTGGTCGCCCATGTTTACCGATACGTCTTCTTCATCAAACCGGAAATTGGCGGTGATGGTGCCCGCGCCAAAGGAGCAGTTATCGGAAACAATGGAGTCGCCCACGTAAGCGCGGTGGGTCCACACATTTCGGCCAAAAACGGAGTGTTTGATTTCCGAGCCAAAGCCAATCACGTTGCCTGAGCCAAAAGAGCATCCCCCCCAAACCATCGCATTGTTGCCAATCACGCTGCCGACGCCAATGTAGGCCGGACCGCGAATGACCGCGTTTTCAAACACGCGCACGTTGTCTTCAATGATTACATTGTCGCCAATAATGGCCCGGTCAGAAATTTTGGCCGAAGGACTGATTTGCTGTCCCTTAACCTTTTGCTGGAGAAGGAGATCACTGACGGTAAGGAGATTCCAGGGAAATTTGTAGGAATCAAAGACCCCATCATACTCCACGTGAACTCCCTGGCCGTGGTCGATGAGCAATTGATAGGCGCGTTCATATTGGTCGTCGGTTTTGCCCTGAGGTGTATCACGAATACACTGAAAAATATCAGGTGAAAAGAAGTAAACGCCAACAACGGCTATATTGCTGGGTTCCTGCCCGACGGGCGGCTTTTCAACCACCTTAACCAGACGCCCATCGCCATCAAATCCCATCACGCCAAAGCGCCAGGGTTCGGCCACTTTGCGCCCGACTAACACCAAATTGGCCCCGGTCTCATCCGCCCGGGCCATCACCTCGGTTAGCAACCGGGGTTCAAAGATGTCATTGGCGTTTAAAACAAAAAAAGGAGTGTCAACCATACCCTCGGCGGTTTGCACGGCATTGGCCATGCCCAGCGGTTGAGCCTGGAAGGTATATCTAACATTCACCCCAAACTCGCTGCCATCGCCAAAATGGTTATGAATCTGCTCCTGGTTGGGGCCGGTGACAATGATCAGGTCGGTAATGCCGACCTCACGCAGATTCTCAACCACAAATTGAATGAGCGGCTTGCCCATAATCTCAAACATTGCTTTGGGTTTGTTGATACCCAGGGGATGAATTCGTTTGCCCTCGCCCCCGGCCAGAATAACAGCTTGCATAAACGTGGTCTCCTTATCTCTCGACATTTGCCAGTTCAAGTCCTTTTTGAATCATTGCCTCAACGGCAGCGGCGCTACCGGCTTCGGCATAGATGCGCAAGACCGGTTCGGTGCCGGAAGGGCGGATCAACAACCAGCTATCATCGGCCAGGTGAAATTTCACGCCATCGTAGTCGTCTACTTTAACCACGCTTTCGCCCGCAATCCTGTCCGGCTCCGCGTCAACCAATCGCTGCACCACCTCGTTTTTAGACATAAACCCCTTTACGTGAATGTCTTCCCGTTTGTAAACGGCAGGGCCGACATCCTGCTGCAAATCTTTAATCAACTCGCTCAGGGGAACTTTGGCCTCGGCGACAATTTCCATCAGCAGCAGGCCCATTAAAATCCCATCACCTTCCGGGATGTGTCCCTTCATACTGATACCGCCGGATTCTTCACCCCCCAGCAGAATGTCGTCGGTTAGCATGAGTTCGGCGATAACGTCAAAACCTACAGGAGTTTCGTGCACCATCAGGCCGTATTTTTTGGCCAGCCGGTTCAGCATCAGGGTGCTGCTAATGGTTTTGGCAATGGCCCCGGTCATGCCGCGTTTTTCCACCAGGTAGCGCACGGCCAGCGACATAATGGTATGGGGGTCAACATAATTACCCTTTTCATCCATCGCGCCGATGCGGTCGGCGTCGCCATCGGTGGCCAGGCCCAGGTGAGCATTCTCATGCTGTACGGCGGTGACTAGGTCTTTTAGATTGCGACCCATCGGCTCTGGATGAATTCCCCCAAAACCGGGATTCAGCTCGCTGTGCAGTTCGTGCACGGTGGTACGGGTCCGCGATAGAATCTCGCGAAAGGCGCCTCGACCCGCGCCGTACATCGCGTCGGCCACAACCCGCAGTTCGCCATTGGAGATGATGTCCATGTTGATCAATTTGGTGGTCAAATGCTCGTAATAAGGCCAGGCGGGGTCGAACCGGCGCACCAGGCCGCTTTCCTCTGCCTTTTTTATGTCCATCAAATTGGGGCCAATCCGGTCGCGTACCGCCACCAATTTTCGTTCGATAACCCTGGTTTGATCTTTGGAGATAGCCCCTCCATAGGCCGCTTTGACTTTAAACCCATTGTAACGTGGGGGGTTATGGCTGGCGGTAATCATCACCCCACCGGCGGCTTTTTTGTGGACAATATTGTAGCTGATGGCCGGAGTGGGCGCGTCTGCCCGGGCCAGGTGAGCGGTGATGCCGTTGGCGGCCATCACCCGCGCCACTTCTGCGGCAAAACGGTCCGACAAAAAGCGAGTGTCAAACCCAATTACCACCTCCAGGTTACCCGAATTAGCCGTATCGATGAGATAATCAGCCACAGCCTGGCTCACCAGGCGGACATTTTCAAAGGTAAAGGTTTCGGCGATAACGGCTCGCCAGCCATCGGTGCCAAATTTTACAGTCATAATGCTCTTCCTGTATCCAATAGAAAAGTGTTTCTAGCCGGAATATCATTTTGTATAGGAGTTACGCAGTTGAGGTGTTTCCTCCCTCTAACTCCCCCCATTGGGGGGAGGATTAGGCCAAGTCCCTCCCTTTGGGAGGGATTTAGGGAGGACTTTTTCGCCCACTGGGTAAGTCCTATTTGTAATGGCAAGGGAACATCAAACGAGTCATAATGTGCGGCTCGCTCTTGCAGGGTATAGAGGTTAAGGCGTAACGGTTCGACGACGCGGCGTAGATTTAAAATCTGAACCTGACGCGTCTCTTCTGAGGGAGAATGTTCGTTCACAGTGGTTAGGTGGGTGTCTGGCGTTTTATTTCAGCTTCAACTAAGGTTTGTACTCTGTCTTGAATTTTCTCAAGTTGGGCGGCGCTGCGGGCCTCGAAGCGCATCGAGATGACCGGCTGCGTGTTCGACTGGCGCACCAAGGCCCAACCATCCTCAAAATGGATGCGGGCGCCATCAAGGGTGTCTACTTTGTAATCACCGGCAAATTGGGTTTTAATATGTTCCACCACCCGGGCTTTGGCTTCATCCGGGCAAGCAACCCGTAATTCCGGTGAGGAGCAGTAGGCTGGCAACTCGGCTACCAGGGCTGATACGGACACTTTACTTTGCGCCAAAACGTTCAGGAGCTTGATGGTGCCCAATATGGCGTCATCAAAACGAAAATCCGGCTCATCGAAGAACAGGTGACCGGAAAGTTCTCCCCCCAACCCTGCGCCGGTATCGTGCATGGCCTGGTGAACAAAGGCGTAACCGGAGGGCGTCATCACCGGCTCACCGCCATGAGCGACCACGTCGTCGGCCAGGGCTTGGGTGCATAGAATCTCGTAGACAACTTTGGCCGGGGCCCCACGCAGCAGGTCACGGGCCAGAATCATCATGATCTGGTCACCCAACAAGAGCTGGCCCTGCTCATCAACCACAACCAGTCGGTCGCCATCGCCATCGTAAGCCAAACCCAAATCTGCCTTTTCCTGTTGCACCAACGCCGATAAATCATCCGTCGCTCCAGGCGCCGTTGGGTCGGGACCACGATGGGGAAAGTTACCATCCAACTCGCCGTAAAGTTCAATCACTTCACATCCCAAATCGCGCAACAACCCGGCCACAATTTGGCCGTTGGTGCCATTGCCGCCATCCACCACAATCTTAAGAGAACGTTTGGTAGCCGGAGAAGGCTGAATTTGAGCCAGGGCCTTGATCCGTTTCAGGTAATCCGGCAATGGATCAACCTGTTTCACTCTTCCCGCCTCGGTAATTTTGTCCTGGGGATACGTTGCCGTCAGACGATATATTTCTTGTAAGTCATCGCCACTGAGAGTATGTTCAGCCCGAATTTTTAGGCCATTATATTCGGGCGGGTTGTGGCTGGCCGTCACCATCACCCCGCCACCGACGCCGTTAGCCTGATAAAAATCGGTGGCAAAGTTATGCACCGGGGTAGGGACCAGACCTGTGTCAATCACATCAACTCCGCCCTGCAATAGCCCTTTGACGAGGGCACGACTGATCCGTGGTGAGCTGTTACGACCATCCCTGCCAACCACCACCGCAGTAATATGTTTCGCCTTAAAGAAAGCGCCTATAGCCCAACCAATTTTAACCACAACATCATCAGTTAAATCTCGGTCGGCGATACCCCGAATACTGAATTCTCGGAAAATATCAGGATTTATACGCACTGATTTATCCTGTTTATGAGAAGGAGCCTGAGCACCACAATTTGGCCGGAAGAGTCACATCCTCATTATGTAAAAATTTGGGATTACCAGAAAAGGACTGGCGCAGAGGGATTGTAACACAGGGAAGGAGAAAAATAAAAAAAGCCCTCTTGGCAATGACCTACTCTTCCGGAGGGTCGCCCCTCAAGTACCATCGGCGCTGGTGGGCTTAACTGCCGGGTTCGGGATGGAGCCGGGTGTACCCCCACCGCTAGAATCACCAAGAAGACCTTTTT
>JAFGNV010000004.1 GCA_016926805.1 Anaerolineae bacterium | reverse complement strand
TTTCGGGACAAAATTGTTGATAATCAAGGTGACTTTGCTCTTATGTCAATACATGAAACCTGTCAGGTCTAAAAATTGGATCCACTGGATCTGACTGGTTACGTCTGGAGGAGGCGTCCGGTCAGCGGTTGACGACCGGAGGCACAACTTTGGCGAAGTGATAAACCTACAATTTGTTTCAGAGTCGTCCGGGTTGCTCATTATGCTGCTCTTTGGTGAGATGCAGCACGTTATCAGTCTATTCGATAGACGGGTTTTGTTACCGGCTGCTTGCGCTTGGGCTATTGCGCAACATGACAACCCCCACCCATGCGGACCACACGATCATACCCGCAAAAATCAGGGAGCGATTGGCCGCAAGCCGCCCGCCTCAACCGTATTTCTTCCAAGCCCGGCAGGTGCCGCCCTACGACCCGTATTCAGAAACCCTGACTACGCGCTGGCAACGAGAACCACCTTGCCCGCGTATCTGCCGCGCTCAAGCAGATCGTGAGTGCGAGCGGCTTCAGCCAACGGGATGCGTTCCGCCACCACTGGCTTGATCTTGCCTTCAGCCAGTAAATCGAGGAGTTCCGTCAGCGTTTCGCGATACCAGGCGTTGTCCTTCCCGAGATCTGGGGTACTCAATGCCCGCTTGCCATCCGGCATGAGCATGAGCAGAGTCACCATCAGCAGGGTGAGGGGAATAATCCGCAACCCCTTCTTCTTCGTTGCCGCCACGCCAAACCACACCAGGCGACCCCCTTTGTGCAAGGCTCGATTTGATCGCCAGAGTTGCCGTGCGCCGCCGATGGGGTCGAACACGGCATCCACCCCATCGCTGGTGAGAGCCTCACCTTTGGTGAGGTCGCGAATGCGCTTGACAAAGTCCTCCGTGCGATAATCAATCGGTGTGGCTCCGAGGGTGGACACGAGTTCGTGGTTGTACCTGGACGCCGTGCCATACATCTCCAACCCGGCCAGCTTGCCGAGCTGGAGCAGGGCGGTCCCTACGCCTCCCGCCGCGCCGTGGACAAGGATACGTTCACCGCTGCGGACGTTGGCGGTTCGATGCATGGCCATGTGGGCGGTGAGGTAGTTCACCACCACGCAGACCGCCTCGGCAGGGTCCACACCCGAGGGGACGGGCACCAGGTCGCTGGCGGGCAGGCAGACGAACTCCGCATAGCCGCCAAGACCGCCACGACAGAAAGTCGCGCCGGCAACCATCTGCCCCGGCTCGACGGTCGCCACCTCCTCGCCCAGCTTGTCTACCACGCCAACAATATCCGCACCCAGGGTGAACGGCACACGCGGCGTTCCGGGGAGCAAACCGGAACGCCGGAACATGAGATCGTAGGCGGAAACTCCGGCAGTCAGCACCTTCACCCGCACCTCGCCAGTTCGAGGTTCAGGACAATCCTCTTCCACCGCCTGCAACACGTCCGGCCCGCCATGCCGCGATACAACGACGCGATGATATTTCATGCCAGCACCTCCTCAGCAACGATTGCAGATAAATTGAATCCTTTGACGATCAGCCATACCGCCAGAACCATTTCTTGCACAAATGTAGGAAACTGCAATACGAAACTGACTGCCGACGATATGCCGATGAGGTTAAATATAGTAAACAGAACTGCCGCCAAATTCAATATGATCGCAATGAGACCCCAACCTGATAACCAGCGAGGAATGAGTTTTGATTGATACAATACATAATAAAACATCAGTGCACCCAGGCAAAACACAATCCCCGAAACAGAACCAATCTCGTGCATTTCCAATAGTGACTTGCCCAAAACTTGAAATTTGGCAGCCGCCGGGGTTCCGGCTTGATATGCCTGGCTTAAGGGCAATAGCAACAGCCAACTGACGGCCATAGCCATATAGGTAACGGCTTCAAGTCCTCCCCTGAAAACAACATACCCCAAAGCCAAGGTTTCATTGTGTTTTCTCAAGACGGGAAACGCCATAACCGGAATCATAGCCAGTGCCAAGCCCATCATTAACACAAAGAGGGCGCCTGGTATGATTTGGTTTTCATGGGCAGAAACCCTGACCAGAGAATCCTGAGCACTTAACATAGGCCCCATAAAAACACGACTTAGTATGCCTGAAATCGTCCCGAGTATGTACAATACTCCCACAATTATTGCGTTCTTTCTGTATATATTCACTTTTTATTTCCCTTTTTTATTTAAAATGTTCTGTATAGTTACTTTATCAGGCTTTGTTATTATGGGCTATGGTGATAACGACATTCCCCTTTTTGTGCCCTTGTTCGACATACCGGTGCGCCTCGGCCATCTGGGCCAGCGGATAGCGTTTATCAATGACCGCTTTTATCTGACCCGCCTCAATCAATTCTTTGAGGAAAAGCAGGTCTTTTGTTTTTTTAGCGGCCGGCCTGAGGCCCGTGGCCGCGAACCTGGCCTTTTTGCCGCCGGCGATGGATGACCATAACACGTGCAGCATATTTTCCGGCATGATCCCCGTGGTCAGAAACACTCCGCTTTTCGCCAGTGAGCCTTTGCAGCGCGAAAACGAGAGCTTACCTACCGTGTCAAAAATAATATCGTATGTCTGACCGTTTTCGGTAAAATCCTCTTGAGTGTAATCCACAACCTTGTCAGCCCCCAAGGATTTCACCATTTCCAAATTTGCAGTACCGCATACCCCGGTGACTTTCGCCCCGAAGTATTTGGCAAGCTGTACCGCCGCCGTGCCTACCGAGCCAGAAGCGCCATAGATGAGCACGGTTTGTTCACTCTGGATATGGCCCTTATCTCGGAGGAAAGGCAGGGCGGTTAAGGCCCCGTTCGGCACGCTGGCCGCCTCCTCATAACTCATATTGACCGGTTTTATAGCCAGCGCACCGTCTTCAGGCATACATTTATATTCGGCATACGCACCAAACGGGCCTATGCCAAACACCTGGTCGCCTGGCCTAAAGCGGGTTACGTTTTGGCCTATGGCTTCAACCTCCCCGGCGAACTCTTGCCCTAATATCGGGTTTCTGGGTTTCAGCAGGCCGTTAAAACCTGGGGCAGCCCTCATGTCCGGGTCTTCTTTGGCCACGGTGGTGGCATATATTTTTATCAGCACTTCATTATCTTTGGGCGTCGGTTTTTCTACCTCTTGGAGTTGAAGAACTTCCGGCGGGCCAAATTTTGTGTAGACAATCGCTTTCATTTTGTACCCTTCTTTTTTGGATTAATTGTCTCTGTATTTTTCCCAGCCCTCAGCCGACCTCCGTGGTCGCTGGTTGTTGCTCCTTTACCCCCTTAATCAAAAGCCACACGGGAAATGCTATTTCAATAATCGCAACAAAACCAATCGTGGTAAATATCTCTTTGTACGTGGGACAAAGAATATTTCCAAAACTTTGCGTTAGATAGCACAAAGATGTAACTACCAATAAGACACCCAAAATTCGAGGAATGTAACCCGACCTGTAAACTAAATAACCAAGCGCCAAGAGATGAAGGCCAAAAAATAACCCCCAAATAAAAGCCACATATTCATGCGCATTGAAAAACAGCAACACGAGCGCATGCAACTGATTTGGTTCGAATCCGCTCAAGTAATCAGCCCCACTCAAAAGCAGCAGAACCATAAAATAATTCAACAGATTGATGCCCTGAATAACGGTCATCGCCAGCCTGGCAAACGCCGCCGCCAGCGACAATGTTTTGCTGACCGGTTTGAGTAAAACATAAAGCATTACAGTCAACACGATTTCAATCAAAAAAACAACCGCGTCGCTGGCAATACCGGCGCGAAATAACCCCTCAGATGCCAGGGTATTATTGGCTGTGGTTGCGGCATCTCCCGGCGCAATTAGTGTGGAGGGAACATACATCATGCTGAAAGGAGCGAAGACAGTAATGATAAGATACAGAATTCCGACAATTCTGGCGGTTTGTTTGAGTGAATTCATTTTTATCTCCTTTAAGTGTATCCTCTCAATATTTTGGGGTAAGGACAGAATAATATTCTGTCCCTACCGAGTAAATATATGAATTCGCCCCTATTTATTGAGAAGATACCTTTAAGTTATAATTTGTTTAGTTAGCATCATCTTCAGGCTCGTAAGAGAACACCTCTCCCAGTGGCACATTGAAGACAAGCGCAATGCGAAAAGCCAATTCCAGAGAGGGGGAGTATTTTCCTTGTTCAATGGCGATAATGGTTTGCCGTGTCACGCCCACTTTTTCGGCCAATTGTTCCTGGGTCATCTCGTCGTGGTGAAAACGTAATTTTCGAATATTGTTCCTAACCCGGCGTTTTTTCATCTTAGACCCCCCTTCGATAAAAATAGAGCCGCGCCATATCCCCAATGATTTGGGCCGTAATAGAAAAGAAAATAATCAGGCTGAACATCACCAGGGGGGCTGACCAAAAACAAAGGTGAGCATGGCCAGCAAGACGCCAATGGAAAAAGTGATATAGGCATACTTCGTCCCCCTCAATTCAATCAATTTGTCGCGCTCATCGGCGATAAAACGTTCGTCTTCGCACGTTTTTGTTTTTATGGCCTGAACGATAGCGAGCAGAATATTGGTGAGAATACCGCCCACAATAGTGACCAGGATTGTGGTTACAATGACAATGGCCCACAGGCTAAAGACTCTGGCCGCATTTAAGCCTTCCGCATAGTACATTTGCCATAAATTGACCAGATAGTACCCACCAATCAACAGGTGGCTGATTAAAGATACGGTGATGTTTTTTTCCTCGTAGGACATATTTTCCACCTCGTGTCTGTTTATATTTACTTTTAGTAAAATATAACGGACATATTGTAATATAAAATATACATTGTGTCAAGTATTTTTTACATTAAAATGATAAAATAATGCCCTGGCACCCTCGATGAGTTTGTAAATGTTTGGGTGAAATGATTGAAAAATTGCAAAAAAACCTCTGTGAATTTATGGTAGGTTCTTCAATGATTCTTCTTTGCGGCAATGAAATAATGTTCCTCTGGGCCATGCCAATTTTCAGCTTCAACAATTTGAAACTTTCCATGCGCGATTGAATCTTCTAATTCAGAGGGGGTAAAGAATCTGATATAAGGAAAAGGAACTATGCCTATTTTAGGTAGGAGGAATACGATGTTTCGGAGAATTTTAAGAATATCGCTAAACGACTTCTGTGTCTCTCCCGAACAGGGTGTGACAGACATAAACCATCCACCCGGTTTCAATAACTCGTTTATCCTTTTCATAACCTTCTGTGTATCTTCAAAATAATGCAGAACATTGAAAGCCAGAATCACATCATAAGATTCTCGCTTATATCTCTCAACAAATATTGTTGATTGTGAGAAATCTATATTTTCAATTTTGCGCTCACCCGCTTTTCTTTCTGCAATTTCGAGCATTTTGGACGATATATCAATAGCATGGATCTCTTTCACCTTATCAGCAATTTCAATGGTTATTGTTCCTGTTCCACATCCGATTTCCAATACGCTATCACTACCATTGAGATATTTTTTAGTGTTTTCAGCAACCTTGGTGTTAACCCAGTCCAAATGCTTGGTTTCCTTATCATAAATTTTTGACATTTTGTCCCAAAGCTTTTCTGTTTTACTCATTTCAATTTCCCCTCCCGGGCACGGTTGAGCCACAAACGCATTACGCGGCAACGAATTCCTGTACGAGATCAGCCAGTATCTTCCCACCGTAGCTGTTGAGATGGAGGCCATCGGTGTGGAATCGCCAGCCGCTCTGCTGCCCGACCTCATCCAGGTTCTGATGGAGTACGAGGATTTTGAAAGCGGCTCGGCTCTGGGCAAAGAAATCGGATAAGAAATTGGATTCGAAGGCACGGCCGGGAGAGGCGACGACTTGTTCGTTCATCTGTTCGTAAAAGGGAATGTAGCTTACATTCTCTTCGCACACAATCTGTTTGATGACCTGACTATATTCCTTGATCCGTCCGTTGACCTCAGACTCTGGATCTTCGCCGGCAAGAGGCAACGAGCACAGGGCGACTTGTGCTGTTGTTTCGTTCCTCAGCTTGCTTACTATTTGCCTGATGTTGTCGTCAAACCATTTAAGCGAGTGTTTCTGCGGCAGACGTTTCCAAATTCTGAAGACACGGTCCCGTGTCGCCGATAGTGTGCATATTACATCTCCGGCGCCAATTAGCACGACCACTTTGTTTGGGTGGCATTGAATCACCTGGTGCAGTCGTTTGAGCGCGTTGTAGGTGTGATCTCCGCCCACGCCGAGGTTGACGAAACGGATGGCAGCGTTTTGTGGACGGGACTGAAGATCGGCGATCCAGTCATAACTGACCTCACCCTTGGTGAGACTCTCGCCGAGACACGCAACGACCATGCCAGCCGATGATGTCTGGGGCGTGTTGTTAGCTGTATTCATTTTAACTCTTTGGAGGAATTTTGTTGTTTGGTAGTTTTCTCTGTCTTTTTGGCGGCAATGAAACAGGACACCGGATTATCAGCCATGATTTCAGTTTGAACAATCTGGAAATCTGCACAGATGATTGCATCTTCCAACTCAGAGACGGTAAAGAACTTTAACATTATGGGAAATATCCCAATTTTCATCAGGAGGGATAAAAGAGACGTTATCGCTGTCTTCTGCTCTCCCAGACATTCTGTGGCAGAAATCAGAAGCCCGCCCGGTTTCAGCAAGTCATTGATCCTATTTATGACGTTCTGGCGGTCGTCAACCAGGTGCAGGATGCCCCAGGCCAGGACCACGTCAAATGATTCGCTCCGCAGCCTCTCGTCAAAGATGGTTGATTGCGCAAAATCTACATTTTCAATTTGGCGTTCGGCTGCTTTGCCTTGGGCAACTTCGATCATTTTCCCCGCTGTATCAATGCCATGAATCTCTTGCACCGTGTCAGCAAATTTAAGGGCTATGGCACCTGTCCCACAGCCGTAATCAAGCACAACATCGCTGCCCTGAAGGTATTTTTTTAATTTTTCATCTCTGCTGACTTCAAACTTTTTAAGCCCCTCGTTTTGGGCGTACCTATCCATATTTTTTGAGAGCATGTCCCAGATCATTTCTGATTTTTTTACCTGCGGCTGGTTTATATTGGTGATCAACATCCATACCCATCTGAGGGTAATGGGTACGATCAGGAGTAAGGCATGCCAAAATTCTTTTACCGATTTACCGAATGACGCATTGGCGGCCTGAACTGTCATTTTTTATTCCTCCTAGATTGCTTTCATCAAGGTTCGTCTTTTATGCCTTTAACCAAAATCCAAACGCCGATGACAAATTCAAAGGGGTCATAGGGCAGGTAGATGGCGAATGGAAGTTCATAGCCAAATATGGCGGACACTGTTCCAATCAATAAGGGGAAAACTGTGATGAAGCCCCAAAGAGATAGCCACTCAGGCCGCCTGGGGCGCGGCCGCCGACACGTTGACCCCTTTAGCAATTAGCCAGATGGCAAAAACCATCTCTTGCAAGGCAATCGGTAGGTTGGCTACCATCTGGACAATGCCGAAACCGGGGATGATGTGGAGCATGACCAGCACGCTGGAAATGGTGGTCAGGGTGATGCCAATCAACCCCCAGCCGGAAAGCCAGCGCGGGACGAGTCGGTATTGGTAAAAGAGCAAGTAATACATGAAAGCGCCGATGCACCAACTGAGCAGCATTACACCATTGCTCAGCCATTCGTCCCCGGCTTTGATGACCGCGCCGATGGTTTGAAAATAGGCTGCATCCGAGGCGCCGGCTTTGACAAATTCCTGGCTCAATGCCAGCAAGGCGATTGTGTTGACACCTCCCAAAATCTGACACATGCTCTCGATTACCCTAAACCCAACCGTGCCAATCGCCATACCTACGCTGAATTTTCTCATGATGGGATATAGCCCCAGGCCAATCCCGGCGCAAGAAATCGCCATGAGAAATACCAGAAACGTCTCGATAATGATGGCGCCTTCATTGGCAGAAATTTTGGCCAGGTAATCCGGCGCATCCAGAATAGGATTGCCAATGGATGCGGCGATGGTGCCTGCAACCGTGGCAACGATAAACAACACCCCTACAATTGCTGCATTCATTCTGTCTGTATTCATTTTTTATCTCCTATTATTTGTTATTCCACCGTGATAACGACATTCCCCTTTTTGTGCCCTTGGTCAACATACCGGTGCGCCTCGACAATTTGTGCCAACGGATAGCTTCTATCAATGACGGGTTTTATCTTGCCTGCCTCAACAAGCTCTTTGAGGAAAATTAAATTTTCTGTGCGATCGGGTGCCATTCCGGCTAAAACTTTCTGGCCGCCGGTCATTGAAGTCCAGGCCATTTGAACAAACTCTCGCAGTCCACCCGCACCGGCCAGATAGAGTCCTTTTTGTTTGAGCGAGTTTCTACAACTTAAAAACGAAGTCTTGCCCCTCGTATCAAAAATGAGATCATAAATCTCACCACTTATAGTAAAATCCTCTTGAGTGTAATCAATGACCTTATCGGCACCCAGAGACTTTACCAAGGCCAAATTCGTGGTACTGCATACCCCGGTCACTTCGGCCCCATAATATTTGGCCAGTTGTACCGCATACGTGCCGACGCAGCCAGAAGCACCATGAATAAGGATTTTTTGTCCGCTCCGAATATGTGCCAAATCTCTAAGGAAAAACAAGGCAGTCGTTGCCCCAAAGGGAATGGCCGCGGCTTCCTCATAAGTTATATTGGTAGGCTTTATGACCAGCCTGCCGTCTTCGGCTATACATACATACTCGGCATAAGCGCCAAAGCTGGCGCCAGTTATTCCAAAGACTTGGTCGCCCTTCCTGAATAGCTTTACATTTTTGCCTATTGCTTCAATTTCCCCAGCCAGTTCCATCCCCAGAATGGTTCTTTTGGGTTTTCTAAGCCCAAACATTAAACGTGGCAAAAGGCCAAACCCGGGCGGGACAAAGACAGAATCTCGAGCGTTGCAATCCCCTGTTGTTACCGAGGTTGCATATACCCTTATCAGGACTTCATTGTCCTGGGGAACAGGTTTTTCTACCTCTTTGAGCTGCAGAACCTCCGGCGGTCCGTATTTTTCATAAACAATGGCTTTCATGGGTTCCTCCAAATTCACCTTGATTGGGCGCGATATTATTAGGGCTGACCTTTAGGACTGCGCCACGTCCATGCATACCAGACAATGAACAAAGTGCAAGAAATTTCGATAGCGGAAAAAAACACATAATAAATAGTCGGTGGAGTTTCACCAACAAACAATGATAAACTCTGAACCAAAGTCATTATTGTGCCCGCGATAATGTTTACCCAGCGATTCGCTCTATACTTCAATACCCGGGACAGGAGAACCATCGCAATCGGAATTTCCATTAATACGGCGGCCCCTAAAAAAAATCCTTCAGTGATTTGAAAGCCACCCGCGGAACCTGTCATAAACTGTTTTA
Organism: Anaerolineae bacterium; assembly: GCA_016926805.1. Lineage (GTDB taxonomy): Bacteria > Chloroflexota > Anaerolineae > 4572-78 > J111 > JAFGNV01. Next base: position 10,382 of record JAFGNV010000004.1, on the reverse strand, counting down.
GAAACACAGGGTCCATTACTGTCATAACATCGCAATAGAGATAATTAAACATTGCAAATATCCAAAGTGTTGAAAGGATTACTTTTCTATCTTTCATTACGGTAGTTGTATTCATTTTTTTCTCCTGTTTTAACAACTTTGATGAATTTCACTGCATTGGAAACGTCTCTCTACTCTAAAATCATGAGGTGGCTAGTACTTCGATAATTTTTGAACAGCCTCCAGCGCGTAAATAACCGGCATGATCGCCAACATCCTCAAACCTCCGCCCCACTATTTCGGAACACTCGAATTCACAGTCGGTACACTCCACAAATCTATCAATCGCAGCTTTGGCTCTGGGGTTTTCAAAATCCATTTTACTGGCCCCTTCCTTGCGGCTATTCATTATAATGATCCAGATCGCAGCTCCCAAGGCCCCACAACCACCGCCGTATAAACCGATACCGCCCGCAAGTCCCGCCGCCATGACCGCGTGCATCTCGGATACACCCATCTTGCGGGCCAGCATTGCCGCACAACTTACCGGAGAAGAGGGCACTTCGATATGTTCTTCGAAAAGAGCGACTTTTATCTCATCGAATGCCACCGGGGCATATCTTCCGGCCATGCCAAAGCAGCGCGTGACCCTGCCTGTTATTAAATACTTTAGCATCACCTGCATTGATAAATTCTGCCAATCTACACCGGTCAGTTCGAGGCAACCAACATGGTGGTTGCGGGCCCGGAAGGATTCCACAAGTCTTTGGGCAGCCATAATTGCCTCAGTTTCAGCTTGCGGACCCGGGCCAAAACGTTTATATGCTTGCGCTCCTGCCGCAAGCGCCGTGCCCCAAAGCATGCCGCACTGGTAGCCATGTTGCATAATACCGCCTGCCAGAGGCGCGGTGGCTTCCTCCTCGAGTTTCAAAAGGCAATCGAACGAGTCGTCAACGACGCTCATAAGCGCTTCCGATCAGGTCCCCTTTTTAAGAAAGGTAAGCACTGTGCCTAACGATGAGATTTCACTTTTTGCTTTTGCGTTCATTAGTTATCTCCTTTTTTTGAACGATATTGATGAGTTTCATTGGATTGGTCTTGACGGTTTGATCTCGACGCCTCTGTCCCACCTGCCCCGAGCTAAGCCGGGGGAAGCGTAGTCGAGGAGCCGGGTTCAACGCAATTGACCGCGAGCAACGGCATGCCTAAATCACGCACTTTTTTGAGCAAACCAAACAACGCGGCCTGATCAACCACCGGACCGGTCAAAAGCGTATTGCCGTTGTCTTCCAGCCTGATGGTCAGGCCCTCAAACCAGTCGGTCCATTCACAACTCAGATGGCCCTTGAGCCTGATTTGATAGATCATAGGTTCACAGGAAAAAGCCCCGGCCTCTGGTTGGGATTCTTCACTTGGATCAGTTTTTGGGCTGAGTTTGTTTGACATTATCCTGTACCTGTTGTGACCGGTTGTGAGAAACCCCGGCATAAATTTCTGACTACTCGACGTTTTGCCCGGAGTTTCTCCCAACAGCTTGGGCCACTTGCTCAATATACAAGTAGTATATCTACAATATGGTATTAGCGTATAGATACTAAAGTATTGTTTGGGGGTATTGTTGTGGGGCCAGGGGAGAAGCCGGGAAAGCTTCCTATAGTTTGCGGGCAAACTGATATTTGGGCTATAGCAGGCCCAATTCACGGGCGCGAGCTATGGCTTCGGTACGTCTTTGAACTTGTAGTTTGCCATAGATTCTGCGATTGTGCCCTTTAACCGTACTCAAGGCGAGAAAAAGCCGCTCGCTAATCTCACTATTCGAGAGTCCCTGGGCAATGAGTTGTAAAACTTCTAACTCGCGTTGGCTCAATGGCTCAGGCAAAGGCTGAGGGATGAGGGATGAAGGATGAACATCTTTTTGTTTTCCAAAGGCAGCCAGCAATTTGTCAATATACTCCTTCCGCCTTCCGCCTTCTGCCCTTACATCGTAAGGCTTCATCCTTGTCAATAGCTCCATCATCGGTCTACCTTCGTCGACAAAGATACGGATGAAACCGCCCGGCTCGGCCAGCGCCAGCGCGTCAGCTAACAGTCGCGCCGCCTGGTCCTTTTCGCCGTACGCATGATGAGCAACCGCCTGGAGAACCATAACCTTGAGTTGTTCATCCGCCCAACCCTTTGCCTCCACCTGCCGGCGCAATGACTCCAGCACCGCCAGGGCGGCGGAGGGGTCTCCCTGGGCCAAATGTACCCTGGCCCGGCTGAGGGGGAGTTTGTGCTCCTCGGCAAGTTGAGCGGCGGCAGCTATTTCGCCCTGATGAAGCAATACCATCACTTGTGCGGCTACCACCTCAGGCAAACGATACACAAAGTTATGCCTGCGCGCGGACTCACTAGCCTTAGTTAAAATGGCAGCCGCGCCAACCGCATCTCCCCGCACCAGTTTCAGGCGGGCGAGGAATACCTCACAGGCAACAAAATTGTCGGTGTTTTCCATTTGCCGCGCCAGTAAGACGCTCCGTTGCCCGTGCTGCTCAGCGGCATCCAAGTCGTTCCATTCATAGCTTATGCGGGCCAAGCCCAGATGCGCTTCGCAGGCGCCCGGCAACGGTGGCTCATCCATCAGTTGCAGAATGCGCCGGTAGGTTTCGGCCGCCAGATAGAGCCGATTTTCTGATTCCTGTACATTACCCAGGCCGGTTGCCGCCGCGATGTAAATGACGCCATTTCCAGACGCCTGGCTGATAGACATGGCTTCGGTGTAGGCGCGGCCGGCCGCGGCCCGGTCTCCCTGAAGCTGGTAGGCAATGCCCAGCTTCCAGATTGTGGCCGTGCGGACGGCCAGGTTGTCGGGGTGCAGATATTCCAGGGCGCGGCGCGATTGAGCAATGATAGTTTCTACCTGATATTGACTGACCGCCAGTAAGGCTCGTATGGCGGCAATGTGCCCGATAAGGTTTCGGGTTTTATCATCGGGTTTGGTATCTTGCCGGGCGGCTAAAGCTGCTTCAGCCGCTTGCAGCTTCTGTTCAACGCCGACCGTTTGGCCGCTCATCGATAATGCCGAGGCATACATCACCCACAACGAGGGCCTGGCATCCAGGACTGCCGCCGGCAGCGACGCCAGCCAATTTAGAACAGGAACCACCGCGCCGCGAAACTGCAAGGGCATTCCTTTTCCTTCAACTAGGCGTGCGGCGCGCTCAACATCATTGGCCGCAGTGGCATGATGAAACGCTTCGATCTCCAGGCCATTGTCTTCATACCACTGGCTGGCGCGACGGTGTAATTCGGCCACGATCCCCTCCTCTGTCTCCTGCGGCGACGAATGCACTGCACTCGCGCTCAGGGCAGACTCCCCCAATGAGGGGGGTGAAGAAGGGGGTGCGGCGGCGCTCTGGCGCAACTGCTGCTGCAGCCGCTGCCGCAGCAAATCAGCAAAGAGATGGTGATAGCGATACCAGAGTCGCTCGTTGTCCAAGGGGACGATGAATAGATTGGCTTGTTGGAGATATTCCAGGGTTTCTTGCCCAGAAGCAGACGGGGCGAGCAGAACGGCAGTTCCTTTGGAACTGCTTACTGTTCCTGCGGAACAGACGGCATCACAAAGGGGACCACACAGGCGGTCGAGGATAGACGTGCGCAGCAAGAATGTTTGGACGCTGGCGGGCTGCTGTTCCAGGACTTCTTCAACCAGATAGTCCAGCACAAAATGGTGACTGCCGGTGAAAGATTTGATGAAGCCGGCGGCGTCTTGATGCCCCTGCATTGAAATCGCGGCTAATTGCAGGCCGGCGATCCAGCCCTCGGTACGGGTTTCCAGGGCGGCAATGTCTTCTGCCGAGAGGTTCAGGCTCATCACCTGGTTGAGAAATTCGGCAGCTTCGGAAGAGGTGAAACGCAGGTCAGCCGCGCGTAGTTCGGTGAGTTGGTCCCGGGCGCGGTATCGGGCCAGGGGTAGCTGTGGATCCTCACGGGTGACGATGACCAGGTGCATCTGTGGCGGCAGGTGCTCGAGCAGGAAGGTGAGGGCGTCGTTGACGGACGTCGACGCGTCAACCGGTTTGGCCTCAATCACGTGATAATCGTCAAGAACGAGGACGAAATGGTCCGGGATGGTGGCGATTTCATTGAGCAGGGCCGTCAGAATCGTTTCGGTTGGTGGTGGTTGAGGGGTTTGGAGCGCAGCCAATACCCCTTTTCCAATATTGCCGACAGTGGACTGTCGGGGCGCAAGCGTCTGCAAAGCAGCGACGAAGTAAGCCAGAAAGCGAGTGGGGGCGTTATCCCCTTCGTCCAGCGACAGCCAGGCAACTTTGGAAGGATGAGGGATGAAGGATGAGGGATGAGTTTTGCTTTTTTCATCCTTCATCGTCCCGCCTTCAGCCTTTTGATTGACCCATTCGCTGACCAGCGTGGTTTTGCCAAAGCCGGCGGGGGCGGAGATAAGGGTTAGTTTGCGCTGTAGACCCTCGTTCAGCCGCTTGATCAGGCGGGGCCGGAGGACAACGTTAGGCCGGGGTGGGGGGATATAAAGTTTAGTGGCTAAAATTGGCGGAGGCATAGATCAATTATACAACACATACTCGGCGCCCCAAAACCACTTCCCTTGAATACCTCATTTGATCCATAAATACTCCAGTTGTGCTCTTTTTTACGCCATAACTTACCATACGTCTTTTTGGGGCGATAGTTGCGCTGCTCGGCCTTCTGGGGAGGCTTGTAGTTGGTACACAGGAGGGTAAAAGGGTGAGCGACTCCAATAGCTATCGTTATTTATTCGGGCGGTGGAGGTGTGCGAATCCGGCAAAACGTCTTTGCCCCACCTGTGGCATGGACTATTTCTGCAAGCGAGGGGTGTAGAAGGGAACAAGAGCCCCGGTTTTGGGATCAGCGGTGGTTTCGCCTCGTGTTGCCTGGGGATAATGTGGTCAGGCTCGGTTTGTGTGCTGCCACATTTTGGGGTGGTAAACAATATTCACAACAGCAGGGCAAGGATTATGTCAGTAGGATAAAGATTATGCCAGCAGGACAAAGATTATACCAGCTAACTGTTTCTAATCAACCAGGACAATATCCAGGCTATGTAACAATGACATCGCCTCAGGCAGCGAAAACTTCGCCCCCTTCAAAATATTCAAACTGGCATTGATAGCGTAATTCTTGGCGTTGGAAAAATCCGCGCCGCTCAGATTTGTGTTGGCAAACAGGCTATCGGCGAGATCAGTACGGCTGAAATCCGCCCCGGTAAGATCAGCCTCTCGGAAATCGACATCCCTGGCCAGACATTCTTTGATGACAATCTTCTTCAGACTCAAGCCCATAAAGGTGGAATGACTGATGACGCAGCGGTGAAAACCAATCGGGTCAAGTAGTTTGCTGGACGACCACGCCGCCTCAGTCCAATTGACCCCAATCACTTTTGAATCTTCAAAGCTGGTGTTGGTGAACGAACAATCCGGCGCCCGCATCAGGCTCAGATCACAATTCCTAAAGGCGCAATCAACGAATCTACATTCTCTAAAGGACATTTCGGTCAAAGAACATTCTATGAAGGTACAGTCGTAGAACTCTTTTGATACAACTTCGGCTTGGGATAACATTAAGCCCTTAAAGGTTTGGTCGGCATATTGTGCCTGGGTATCGGATATAATTGACATCTTGGGCTTTTTACCTTTTTATGGTCACTGCTTGTTTTTCGGCCATCTCTGTGGCGAAAAGAACCTGGAGAGTATTCGGCATTTCAAACACTTGGTAGAAGCCGCCAAAAACCTTTCCCCGGTGAGTATTTTTGATCGTGAATAACGCAAATAAACGAATAACGCCAATCTATCTTTAAGGTTTTAGGGAAATATTCGCCACAAATTGCGTGGCCTGCCCGGTAATTTCCGCCTCATACGTCTTCATCAACTCGATAAATTCTTCGGGGCGGGAACACGTGACCAATTTGGCCCTGACTTTGGCACTGTGAGCCAGCCCCCGAATGTATTTGACAATATGCTTACGGAACAGAATCAGTCCCTGTTTCTCACCGTAAAAATCCAGCATCAACTCCAAGTGACGGCGAATCAAAGCAGCTTTTTCGGCCAGGGTCACCGCTTCAATATCTTTGCGCCGAAAAATCCAGGGATTGCCGACCGCGGCGCGGGCGATCATCACCCCCTCGCAGTGGGTGTGTTGTTTCATGCGTTCGATGTCGGCCACAGTATGTACATCGCCGTTGCCGATAACGGGGATATTAACGGCCTGTTTGACTTCGGCAATGGCGTCCCAATTGGCCTGGCCGCTGTAACCTTGGATTTTGGTGCGACCATGCACCGCGATCAGCGCCGCGCCGTTGTCCGCCATAATTTTGGCGACTTCCAGATAGTTGAGCGACTCATCATCCCAGCCCAGTCGAATTTTGCCCGTCACCGGTACGGAAAGGGTGCGGGTCAGGCGGGCAAAAATGCGGCCGATTTTTTGAGGTTCTTTGAGCAATGCTGCTCCAGCGCCTCGCGCCGAAACCTTACGGACGGAACAGCCCATGTTGAGATCAATAATGTCCGGGCCAAGCCGCTCGATTTTGCGGGCGGCTTTTTCCAAAATAATCTCGTCACTACCAAAAATCTGGAAAACCACCGGGCGTTCGATGGGATCATAGTTCAGCATTTGTAGGGTGCGTTCATTGCCGTGCAAGATACCGTCCGACGAGACGAACTCGGTGTAGCTCATGGCCGAGCCATACTCGCGGCAAATCAGCCGGTAAGGTTTGTCGGAAAAACCGGCCATCGGCGACAGGATGAGGTCGCCATATACCGGAATATCACGGATTTTGAACGTGGGAATCAATGAGGACATGTTGGCTACCATTTCTTTAGATGAAGACCTGGCGGGTTCTAAAAAACCGGTCAGGTTTGGGGAGGGGGCATGATAGCATCCTCAAAGTCGGTGTCAAGCAGGGTGACTTCCGCCAGATTGGCGTCAGTTAAATCGGCCAGGCTTAGATCCGCATAAGAGAGGTTGGCCTGGCTCAGGTCGGCCTGAACCAGATTAGCCCGGCTCAGATTGGCATGCTCCAGGTTGGCGCCAGATAGATTGGTTTTGGGCAGGATCGCCTCGTACAAAAAAGCGTTGCTCAAATCGGCCCGGCTCAGATCAGCTTCAGTAAGATTGGCCTCGCCCAAATTGGCCCCGGCCAAATTGGCCTCACTCAGGTTAACTCTGGTCAAATTGGCCTGGCTCAAGATGGCGCTGGTAAGGGTGGCCTTACTCAAATTGCTTCGATTTAGGGCCGCTTCTGTCAGAGTCGCTTGGGTTAAATCTGCCTCTTCCAGGTTAACCTGACTCAAATCAACTTCAACTAATTTGGCCCGATTAAGACTGATTCTTTTTAGATTAGCTCCGGTTAAGACAGCCGTGCTCAAAATTACGTCGTTAAGATTGGCCCCTTCCAAATTGGTATTGATAAGTTTGGCTCCCTCCAGGTCTGACTGGCTCAAATCTGCGCCGGACAAATCCAGGCCACTCAAATCCTGGCCAGACAGATCGAATCCTTGCAATAACTCCTGCCCGCCTGAGGTTTTCCAGTTTTTAACTTTTTGATATTGTTCCTGCCGTACCTGGGGGCTGGCTTCAATAAGGGCCTCGGTCGGCAAATCATTTGCCGCAGTCTCTAATTCCTGGGATAGGGCTTCAGATAAGCCCAATAGTTCACCCACCGAACTTGGTTGGGGAACATCAGGGGCGTTGACTCCGGACAAACTACCCAAATCCAGGGGAGAACCGCCAAGCGTACCTTCCAAAAAATAACGGACCATCTCAGCCCCCAACGCCCTCACGGCCTCGGCCAGAACCAGGTCTGGATCATCCAAGCCTTCGATGATCACGTTGGCCCATTGTCGGCCATCGGCAGGATACAACTGGATGGTAATGGTTGAAGCAATCATGTCTCAACTTCCCAGATTAGACTTCATCGGAAATAACCAGGGGGAGATAAATGAAACGCAGATTGGCACGGATATAAAGGATACACCCAGATTGTTTATGCATTTTCCTCGAATCAGGGCCAATACGTCGCAGCCGGATGTGTCCGCGTTCTATTTCCGATGATGTCTATTCTATTTTCAATGGTGCTATAAACAGTTATCGATTATGGACCCTTGGGCCTTCTGACCAAATGCCAGCCAATTAGCAGTAAAATTATTCCTAAAAAAGGCCCCATCAGGTGACGGTCTTGCAGCCAGCCAGTTTCAGGCAAATAAAGCGGGTATGAGGAGTCTATCTGATTACCGGTAGTGATTTCCTGCGCCGGGGTAGGCGTAAGGGTTGGCACAGGGGTTGATCTATCTGTTTTATCTTCATGATCTTGATCATCTGAATCGTCATTTGATGCCGGCGTGGGGATGTCATCAATAATGGTGATCGGTACCTGGGCAGCGCCTGCCGCTAAATCGTTGTTATATTCGTCAAGAGCGCCTTCGGTGCTGGCTGCGTTAGTGGTGTTGAGCACCTGGGTTGTTGCCGTAAATACCGTGGTCACTACAACTGTACCAAAGGGAGGAATATGGCCAAAGAAGGTGGTCAGATCTGTCCAGACCAACAAGCCAGGACTGACGATGGTTGGGGTGGGAATGGCAAAGTGAAATTGAAGAAAGGTCGGGTCGTAGGTGTCGGTCAGGGGCAGGCGGGTCATGATAGCTGCGCCGTCGTTGGTGATGATGTGGGTAAAGGTAAGCAGCAATCCGGCTTGTGGTACACTGCCCGGCGGCGATAAGAATTTTACAACAGGGGCGGCGCCGCCAATAACTTCTTGCGTACGGCTGGTTTGGGCCGTTTGGGTCAGGCTGCCGGTCGTGTGAATTATGTCCTGCGCCCTGGCAAAGTTTACCACAGCAGTTTGGGGGTGCTCAGCTGTGAAAAAGAGGGTGATGGTAATGCTTTGTAGGGGCAAAATCGGCGGGCTAGCCACATTTGTCCAGGTTAGTAACCCGGTGGAGGTGGTGTCGGGCGGGGGCACGGCTCCGGCAAAACCCAAAACGGTATGAGCGTATTCGTCAATTAAGGTCACATGGGTCAGCGTAAAATCGGAAGTATTGGTGAGAGCAATGGTAAAACTCAGCACCTCGCCCACCCGAACCACGTTGTTCGACCGGTTGAGGGTTTTGGTCAAAACCAATTCGCCATTTTGGGCCAGACTAATTTTTTTAACGTGCAATAGACTTAATGTTGCCGCCCCTAAAAGAATAGCGGCAATCAGTAAAACCCGCGATAACGGCTTTATGCTCATTTTAATATCCTTCCTCCCACCCCTCGTGAACCAAATCAACCACCAATTTTTGAGTTGTTACCCTCCCTTTTCGCCCCCGGTAATCCGCCAAACCAGATACATGCGCTGAATGGCGGTGAGATTGGAGAAAATGGCCAGCACCCACAAGGCCAGAGTCAGTTGGTTCAACAGCAAGCCCGTAACCAAAATAAATATCCGTTCAAAGCGGGTAAACAGGCCCTCCTTAATTGGCACCCCAATGCCTTCCGCTCTGGCCCGGGCATAACTGACCATCAGTGAGCCAACTACCGTGGCATAGATAAGGATCAATTCCAATTCCTGACTCTGCCCGATCAGATAAATAAAAAGCCCCAAAAAAATGATCGCTTCAGAAAAGCGATCCAGCGTAGAGTCGAGAAAAGCGCCAAATCGGCTGGTCCGGCCCATCATCCGGGCCAGCGTCCCATCGATACCGTCAAAGAGAGCCGCCGCAATAATCAACAAGCCGCCCCAAAACAGATGTCCCTGCGCCAAAACTACCGCCACGCCCATCGTTAGGACAAAGCCGGTTACGGTAATCACATTGGGAGAAAGGCCGGTTCGGCTAAAAAATCGGGCAATGGGTTCCAGGAATGATCTACTGTATTTTCGTACAATATTATTTAACATTACCAATTTACCTTCGACCGCCCTTACCTGAAATTTCCAAAAGAGGAGGCAGGGTAGAAATAGCGGTGTTTACAGAGAAAAACACAACCCCCATCAATGCACATAAATCTCGCCGACTTGGCGGCTTTTATTGCCCTTGGTATCTACAGCATCCGCTCCCACAATAAAAGTTCCAGGAACAGACGCACTCTCTTCCTTTTCCAGCCTACATTCCGTGGCCCCCCCACAGCTTTTATCACCGCCGACCAGAGGAACCTGATTTTGGGTAAAGATGCCCCAGGTAAAACTGGCCACGCCGTCAGGGTCTAAAACGATAAACACCATCTTAACTTTGTCCCCGGTATCAAAGGTATTTCCGTTTGGCAATTCAACAATTACCTGGGGTCCCTGATTAGCCGGGGTCGGTGTCGGTGGTGGCGGAGCCGGGGTGTTGGTTGGCGGCGGCGGAAGAGGCGTGTTGGTTGGCGGCGGCGGGAGAGGGGTATCGGTT
>JAFGNV010000051.1 GCA_016926805.1 Anaerolineae bacterium | reverse complement strand
TCAATAAAACCCTGCTGCACGGCCAATCCCGTTGCAATAGAAGCGACGAGCATGCCGTGAGCCACTCGCTGTCCAAAGGGCGTATCTTTGGCGGCTTCGGCGTTGGTATGAATAAAGTTAAAATCGCCGGAGAGACCGGCAAAGTTGACAATATCGGTTTCGGTAATAGTGCGAGCAGCGGTGGAAATTTCAAGGCCAACTTCAAATTCTTCAAAATACATTCCACGCGGGGAAATTTTCATAATTCCTCCATTTGATGTTTTTAGATTAACAATCTGTCGTATAACAAATCCAAACTTAGTTCGGCGCAGACGGTATCGCTGCAGGCCAGGGTTAAGGCCGCAGCGCTGGCCCCCAACCGGACCGATTCGTCAAGGGGAATATCATTTAGTAAGCCAAAAACAACGGCTGCCGTAAGCGCGTCACTGGCGCCGGTAAAATCAACAATGTCGGTAGCCACGGCCGGAATACGACCACTATCGCTGGCCGAAGCATACACCACGCCGGCCTCGGCCAGGGTGATGATAACAATTCTCACCCCCGCGTTGACCAGGGCCCGGGCCGCCGTAATCGCTTCATTTTCATCGCCAATGGAGCGGCCGGCTAAAACCTCGGCCTCGGGCACATTGGGCGTAATCATGTAAACGTCGGAGAGATGGGGCTTTAGCCGGGTCGCCACGGTGGTCGAAGCCGGGTCGGCGCATACCGGCGTATTATATCGTTTGGCCGCTTTGAATATTGAGCCAATGGCGGCCTGAGAGAGATTGCTATCTATCACCACCATTGCGGCATTTTTAATCAGGCTGCGCCGCCAATGGATAACTTGGGGCGTTATACAAGACAAAGCCTCCATATCATCAACCGACATCACCAGATTGCCGGTTTCGTCTAAAATGGCCAGATAGGCCGAGGTGTGATGCGTTTCGGAGACAATTACAAAATCGGTATTGATCCCCACCTGAGCCGCGTTGGCCAGGATATGCCGGCCATTGCCGCCGACCCCAATGGCCGATATCAACACGGTTTCTACCCCCAAGCGGGCCAGATTATCGGCCACGTTACGGGCCGTACCACCTACCGAAACACGCACAAATCCGGGCGTATTGCTACCTAAGGTCAGGGGGCCGCTGGCTCTGCCTTTGGAGTCAATCCCTGCCGCGCCCACCACCAGCACGTAAGGTTGGGTGAGGCCGTTATGGGCCATTTTTTGCTCCAGGGAAGTTTATAAGCCTATAGACACTATAGGCACACTATACCACAAGATGGGGGGGAGTTCAATTCACAACAGGATGGAATTGGTTGCTACTATACTCAACAGCGTCATAAAATAACACAAATCCGCAGAGAATCTTGTTACTTTTTAATGCTGTTGAGTATAACAAAGAAGTCCGTTGGGTTTCTCTAGGGTCAATACGTCCGTTGAAAAATTACTTCAAAAGATAAGTGGAAAAGAGAATTAGCCACGGTATTGCCGCTGGTAGGGCAAAGCTCATTCACCGCATAATCGGGCGTAATGCCGGTGGCTACCTCGCTGGTTCCGCCCACCACTTCCACCGAGTAGGTTCCCTTGAACATGGCAAAGTCCATTCGCCCGGGGTCCAATTGTCCCTTCAAATCCGTTTTTGTTTCGGTTTTACCCATATAAGATTCCACACCCTTGGTGATCTTTATCGGCACTCCATCGATCCCCTGCCCTGAGGGATCCTGTACTTTGATAAAGATGTGGTGTTTACCCTCATTTTCACACGGCGTCAACTGCCGCACGCTGACCAGCCTGAAATCCACATTCGGCGTGGGCGTGGCTTCCGGGGTGGGGGTGTCGGTGGGTGGGCGTGGGGTTGAGGTAAAGGATGGAGTTGCTGTATCAGTAGGCGTCGGGGTGAACTCGGGGGTTGGCGTATCAGTAGACGTCGGGGTATTCGTTGGTGTATGGGTCAGGGTAGGGATAGGCGTTTCGGTAGGGGTCGGCGAAGGGGTAGGCGTAACCGTAGGAGTGGATGTTTCGGTGGGGGTTGGCGTGGCGGTTTCTACAAACGGCAAAGCAGCCATTGCCCCAACCGCACCCTCCTGACGCACTTGATTAACGATGCTGCGGTTGTCTCCGGGTAAGGCCCCATCGTCCTCAAAGGTAGCAGCTAATGAGTTAATAATCAGTGAGGGCGCAGAGATACCACAGAGCCAGATCAAGAGAATCAATAATCCCAGGATGCTTATCTTGGCTACCGGGCTGCGTTTGGCAAACCAAACCGAGAAGCTGGTATGATACCGTTTGATCCGGCGATTGGAAGCCACCCGTGGCTGCATTGCCTGAGACGGTGAGCTGCCCTGTTTTTTGACCTTTGCCTTGCCGCCAGGCTTCGCCGGAAACGAGGCTGGCGCATCCAACCGCTGGCCAGTTTGGACAGGCGTACCGGTCACTTCCGGGGATTTGGTCCCTGCTCCGGCTGTAGCCACCGGCCGTGATTGGGTTCCGGCGCCCTTACGTTTGAGCTTGGGCGGTTTCCGCACCGGCGATGTTCCAGATTGAACGCCGGTTTGAGTAGAAGCCCCTGCCGCCGCAGAGAGCGGGATGGCCTGGGTGGTAGCTTCGTGGCGGGCTTGTTGCTTTTTAACTTTGCGACTCTTTTTTCGCTTTGGCGATGGCTGCACCGGGCGAGATGGTTCGGGACGCACCGGCGGCATGGCCTGGGTGTACTGCGAATGAACCGACGACCCCGGCGGTCTCACCGGCGCAATGGGTTGGGTATATTGCGAATGAACTGATGGCGGTTGGGGCGGTACGGCCTGGGCAGGGTAGGCATACGGCGGGATGGCCGCCACCGGACGCGACGGTTGTTGCATCCCAGCAGGCGCAACTCGACGTACCGGCACCGGCGGCATCATCACCGGGCGCACCGGCCTGGACGCCGACGGCATCTGCCAGCCGGGATAGGATGGCGGCGGGGTAGATGGGTAAACTGGCCGTGAGGCAGAGGGTGACCCCGGGCCGGTTGAGGCGGGCAACGCTCGCTGCGGCGAGACTCCCCGCATACGGCCCATGGTTTCCTCCAACCGCTCGCTCAAAATACGATTGAACACGATGGCCAGGTTGGGGTAACGTTGCACAAAATCGTCAAAATCGGTTTTGGCCAGCACCCAAATTTCACTATCGGCCAACACATGGGCGGTGTCGGGGTGAGGCTTGCCAGAAAGTAAACTTATTTCGCCAAAGAAGTCGCCCTGCTGATGCGCTTCTAGCAGCACCGGGCCACGCATGGTAGTGACCCACCGTTCTATTTGCCCCTGACCAACAAAGTACATTTCTTCGTTGGCCTGACCTTCGTAATAAATGATGCTGCCGGCCTGATAACGACGCGCCTCCAAACGCGATGAAAGCTCGTCGAGCTGTAGCCGTGACAAACCGCCCAACAGCGCGATTTTCTTTAAGTGGGGTTCTATCACGTAGCCACCGGCATCGAGCCGTTCCCGCACCACCCGGCTCAGGGCCACACTCAGTTGCGGGTACTTTACCAGCAGGTTATCAAAATCGGTGCGGTAAAGCCCCCACAAATTGGTATCGGCAGCGGCATAGGCGGTAAAAGAGCGCGTTTTGCCCGTTAATAGGGAATCTTCGCCAAAAAAATCACCCGCCGCAAAGCGGCCCACCAACTCGCCCGGTCGATCCGGGATGTCGGAGATGGCTTCCACAGAGCCGGTATCGACAATATACATGGCGTCGCCAGAATCACCCTGGCTATACACAATTTCACCGGCGGGGATGTGTCGCAACAGCAGCAACCGGGCAACATCCCGCAGCGCATCTTGGGATAAATCTTTAAACAAGGGCAGTCGCTTGAGAATGGTGAGGGCATGTTCCTGGTCGGCCAGGGTCAGGCTGGCCCGCAGATTTTGGACCAACTTGGTCTTGATGGAGGGATTGGCTTTACTCAGGGCAGCAAAATCAGCCGGACTTAACTGCCAGAGTATCACCTCATTAGCGGCCTGAGCCGTATTGGAGTGCGGCTTACCCGCAATAACCGCCATCTCGCCAAACGCATCGCCGGGCGACAGTTCGGCATAATCATCGTCGGTATCGCCCAACAGGCGAATCATACCTTTTTCAATGAAAAAGATGCCGGTGGGCTGGTCGCCGCTGCGATAAATGGCGTCGTTGGCAAAGTAGCGTTGTGGGGAAAGGTGCTGGGCAATAACAGCCCGCTCTCTATCCGACAACTCTTGCAGGAAGGGCGTCTCGGATAATTGTTGGCTGAGGCGTGGCCGGTACTGAATAATTCCCGCGCCAAAGGCCAGACCCAGGTTGAGGCCAATTTCGGGACGTTCGGCAATGATGCTGTTCAGGTCGCTGTTGTTTAACGACCAAACCATCACCCTGCCCGACGCTCGGGCCGTCATGGTGCGGGGCTGTCCCAGAAAAAAGTCGGTTTCTCCAACCAGGCTGCCGGGGCCAAGGTTGGCCACCACCGGCTCGTTGTCTCCGGCGGAGAGTTTTACCCAACCCTCTTTTATCAGATAGAGGGTATCACTTTCACCATCTCGCACAAAGAGGGTTTCGCCGGGTTTGTAGTTTTCCAGACGCATTCGTTTGCCGAGCGCGCGCTGTTCGGCATCCGTCAATTCGGCAAACAAAGGGGTATTTTGGATTAACTCTTCTTTCAACGCATATCCTTCCTTAACTACGGGTTAGGTCCAATCCTGTAAGACCTAAGGCCCACCAGCGCCCTGCTGGAATACAATTTGCCAGGATGGGTCAATACCGGCGGGTAAATTGGGACAAAGATCAGCACGCCCGATATTCACTTCTGGTGGTGAGCCAGCGGTTCCCTCGCTGACCAGTTCTATTTGATAAGTTTCGCCCGACTTCATTTGAAAATCAGCATAACCGGGGTCAATTTCGGGTTTGAAGCCGGTAAACAATTTGTCGGTGCCCCCGGGCCAATTGATGGCTATTTCGGCGCCCGGTACGCCTACCCCTAATCTATCACGAATATAGATTCTTAGCAATCCACCGTTGGTATTATCGCACAGCGGCACGGATTGGGCCACGCCAAAGGGGGCGTCTGGATCGGGGGTGGGAGTCCTGGTTGGGGTAGCAGTGCGGGTAGGGGTGGGACTGGGGACGGCGGTTGGCGTGCGCGTTGGCGTTCTGGTTGGGGTTGGTGTGGAAGTTGGGATGGGGGTGAGTGGCGTAGGGGTGGGGGTGGGTCGCGGCGTTGGGGTTGACGCGAGAGTCGGGGTTAAAGTAGGTACGGGAGTGGGAGTCGCCAGGAAGACAATCATCTTACCGGATGTTTGGCCTAACAGATCGGCCAAGGTTACCAAAGCCCGAATGTCTCTAATATCTTGCTCCTGGTCAATGTATTTTTCGGCCAAATCAACCACCGCCTGGGCCGGATCAGGATAGGCCAGGGCAGCCAATCTGGCCCGGGTCCGAGCCTCATCCCTATCGTGAAAATGCGCCGCCGCAATCAACCGCAAGTAGACTTCTTTGTCTTGCGCGTTCAGGTCTGCCGGCCTAACCGGCAAAGGGTGCGGGTCTATCATCCAGCCATAGGTAAGTGAAAAAAACAAACCAACGGCAAAACCAAAGAGAAACCCACCGATCCACCAGCCCGCGTCACTCTTTTTTTTGGCTGAAGCTCTGATAATCTTTTTTTCGGATTTTTCCGGGTCTACATTATCCTCCAGAGCACCATTGTTTTTTAGAAGTTATTTTGTTTTAATCGACGTATCTTACGCACAGTGTTAATTAATGTCAAATCACCAAAAAAGTGGGGTGTGTCCAGAATTCCTAAAATTTTGGACACGCCAAGGGGGATTCGGGGGGATACCCCCCGCGCCCCCCGTCTGTCCTAAAATCTCGGACAGACCCAAAAAGTGGCCTGCTCAAATTAATAAGCCTTCTGGAAGGTGACAAAGTACGAGTAATGTCCCCGGCAGAGTTGATTACTCCCTTTCCGGGTGGCGCAGTCCGCCGGGTCGCTGCAATAATGAGCTTGTAACAACCAATCGTCGGGAATGTCTTCGTCCACCGAACTCAATTTTTCAGTGGTTTGGCTAGTCGCCGGAGAACCATCCTCTTTTTTGGTGACATGAAGAGAGAAGCCATTTTTCCACAGATCGTACTCTAATTTTCCGGGGCCCTTTTCGCCGCTCACCTTGGGCGGCACAGCCTGATAGGTGTCTTCAACGGTGACGCCATCAAGGGGGTTACCAGCAGCGTCCAATACGGTGACAAAAATCTGGTGTTTGCCCATGCAGCCGCCGTTCTCCTCGATCGTCAGAATACGCTGGTCGGTAATGACAAAATCAAACGGCGGTTGGGTTGGTTCGGGAGTAGCCGTCGGTTCGGGAGTATTGGTTGGCGGTCCCAGCGTGGGTGTAGGTGGTTCGATGGTATCGGTAGGAACGGCGGTGTCGGTGGGCGCAGGCGGTTCGGCGGGCGCTGCGGTAGGCGCGGGCGTAGGCGTATCGATGGGTACGGGCGTTGAAGTAGGCGGCAAGGTAGGAGTAGGGACAGGTGTTGGCGTCGACAGCGCCGCAATCATGAGGGGGGTGGTAGCCCCCAGCGCGTCGGCCAAATGCACCAGATTCACCGCCTCGATATCTTCCGGCCCACGGCCCTCTTGAATATAACGGTCAACCAGATAAGAGAGGTATTGTTCGGTATTGGGCAATTTCAGAGCATTGAGTTGTTCAATGGCCGCTTCCAGGTTGTTGCTGCTGGCATAATCGGCAGCAATCGCCAAGATTTCTGTTTCAACCGCCTCGCTATCGATGCCAGGTTCGGAAGCAAAGGTAGAGAATACACCAAAGCCAAGCGCGCCGGCCAGAATGGTGACCATACAAAATAACGGGATTACTAACGCAATGATCAAAAGCAGAATTTTAGAGTTCTTCATCAACTACCATGCCCTTTGGAAGGTTACTTCCCAGGAATAATGACCCCAACACAACGAATTATTACCCTCGCCAGCCACGCCACTGTTCCATAAAACCCGACACGTCCCTTCATCAGGGCAGTAACCGGCCTCGATGAGGCGGGGGATGCCGATTTCCCAATCGTTTGAACTGAGCAGTTCTGTCTGCTGGCTGGTAACGGGACGGCCAGCGGTAGGGTCGCTTTTTACAAAAATCATGTACCCATTTTTGTAGAGGTCATACACGGCCAGACCGGGCTGGTCATCGCCTTTGTGGCCGGTTACAACCCCCGGAACCGCATTCCAGGCGTCACCCATTTCAACACCTTTGAGGGGATTACCGGCCGCATCGACCACGGTCACAAAAATGCTGTGCATGCCCAAACAGCCGCCGTTTTCTTCCTTGTTCAACAGGCGCACTTTGGTGATGGTAAAATCAAATTCCGGGGTGGGAGTCGGGGTAGGCTCCGGCGTATCGGTTGGGGAGGGTGGGAGGGGCGGGTCGGTCGGTTCGGGTTCTGGGGTAGGCGTTTCAGGAGATATTGCTTCGTTTTCGGCAGGAATCGCTTCCTCTGCGGAGAGGGTTTGGACCTCAATTACCAGGGTTGGGGTTGAAGTCGACACAACCGGCGTATTGGTCGGGGTCGGCGTGGGTGGGGGGGTATTGGTCGGGGTAGAGGTAGGGGTTGAAACATAAGCAATCATCGAAACCGTGCTCACACCCAAAGCCTCGGCCAAATCTACCACATTTTTTATCTCTTCGTCAACCGGGCCACGATTGACCTGGATCATTCTTTCGGCCACCATCGATACATATTGCGCGGTATTGGGAACTTCCAATTTGGCCAGCGACTCCTTAGCTCGTTTCACATCATGATGTTCGGCAAAATCAGCCGCCACCATAATGACAACTTCCTGGGCCTGTTCCTCCGGCAACTCCGACATTTGGGCATCAACAAAGCGGGTAGGGAACAACCGCCAAGCAATTAACAAGCCAACAAGGATGGCAAATAAACAACCAACCGGCATAATAGAAAAAAGGATTAACAACCGGCGATCTATGTTTAAGCCGCGCTTGTTCCTTTTTTTACTCATAAATCCCGCACCCCCATTCAAAATGAATGGCCGCTCCCCCCATTCAACAATCCCAGGGAAGTGGCCACACGGACAACAGAGGGTGAAATAATGGTTTGTCCTAGCACATAACTGCAAAAAATGTTATAATGCCGGAGGTGGGAATCGAACCCACAAGGGACTAGCCCACACGATTTTGAGTCGTGCGCGTCTGCCAATTCC
>JAFGNV010000050.1 GCA_016926805.1 Anaerolineae bacterium | reverse complement strand
GTGGTTCAATTGTAAGTGATGAGATGTTTTTATTTTGCCCCCACCCCTGGCCCCTCCCCCAAATTGGGGGAGGGGGAAAAGGAATTGGGTATCAATTTCGGGCGCAAAACGCCCGAAATTGATACCCGTTCTTTAACTTCCCCCCTTCCCGCGGGAAGGGGGGACAAAGGGGGTATGGGCAAAAGTAGGGGTGTATCACTTACAATGTGACCACCACCAAGGGGCGAATTCGAGATTCGCCCAAGACCTTCAGGGTCTGGCCCCCTCAGAAAAAGAAAGCTCCGCCTGATGGTTACAGTTTCAAAACTGTAACCATCATCAAACCATCATCCTCAAATGTGACATTGTAGAATTACCCCAAGTCAGAGAAAAGTGATAAATTTTTACTGCTGGCAGGCCCGGTTAGCGGGTTAGAAGCGCAAAAGACAAAATTTGGATAGCTAACGGTTAGCCAGCCGATAGGTAAACCCCCTGGATGTGCAGTATCATAACCGTAAACTTATACTCATTAAATTGGCAACTTTTGCCGTATAAATTTAGGGACTGCAAAATACATATCTATCACAGGGGCAAACGATGTCTACCCAATCTAAATATCCTGATACGCCGGAACAAAGCCAGTGGATTGCTCAGGCCAAAGCGGGCAATCAGACTGCTTTCGGGCAAATTGTCGAAAAATACCAACAGCCGGTGTACAATATTTGTTACCACATGCTTAAAAATGCCGAAGAAGCCGAAGACGCAGCTCAAGAGGTTTTCTTGCGAGTTTATACCAAACTTGACACCTACGACGACCGGCGCCAGTTTTCTACCTGGCTGTTTGCTATCGCCTCACACTACTGCCTGGATCGTTGGAAAAAGCGTCGATTTCAGTTGATCTCGTGGGATGATCTAAAGGAGTGTCTCTCCGACCGGGAAACCACCCAGCCGGAAAAGGTCGCCCTGGAAGCAGAAGCCAGCCAAGAAGTGCAAGAACTACTCAAATCTCTCCAGCCAGATTACCGGATCGTCGTCATCTTGAAATATTGGCACACCATGTCTTACGAGGAAATCGCCAGCGCCCTGGATACCACCGTCGGTACTATCAAAAGCAAGCTCTTCCGCGCCCGCAAAACGTTGGCCAGCGCAGCCAGTCAACAGGGGTTCACCGGTATCCCCAACCGGATGGCGTTGGCCAGCAGCTGCTGATCAACAAAAAACCTCTATCTGAAACTAAAAAAGAGCCTCCCGCCCGCGGGAGGCTCTTGAACATTTAGAATTAGAAAAGATAATCAAGCCAATTTTCCCAAGGCGTTGACTAACCTGGCAATGGTCTCATCAGCCGAGGCGCGATCTTCCCTGGCGTCTTGCATACAGCACAGCGCATAATTCTCAACCAAAAGCAACGAGATTTGATGCGCTGCGCCCCGGATCGCCGCTAACTGCGTCAAAATATCCTGGCAGTCACGTTCTTCATCCATCATGCGGCAGACGCCCCGCACCTGGCCCTCCAAACGTTGCAAACGTCGATAAAGATTTTCTCTTAGCTCGGGAGAAAGGCTGCTGCCCATAGTAGTCCACAGTCCTTACCAAGAGCACACGGCTCTTGCCTAAATCCGTCAACCAACCGGCCCGCAAGTTGTTGCCGACGAGCCGAAACCGCTACCGGCGCTGCCGGACCTGGCATCTGACCCAACCGCCCCAAACACCGAAAATACTTTTTCGGCGTGTTGGCTACCACACTCTGGGCAGATCAACTCAACTTTGGCGTTCAGCGAGCGAACGAATTTTTCATATTTCTCACCACAATCTTGACAAACATATTCGTAAATTGGCATCCTGGTTACCTCTACTCGGATTCTTTAGGAAGTATCCCTTCAACTTGGTCAATAATTGGGCCGGGACGAATAATGCCTACCTGGCTGGTAAAGGGCCTGGCCCCTGCCATCAACCACCATCAGCGCCAGCAACACCCAGTTCAGGCGCACCCACTCGACCAGGCCGGACATTAATTAGGCACCGCTTCCAGCATCGCTTTGACCCTTTGCTGAATGGCCGGTTTGGGCGCCACCCCAACAATGCGATCAAACAGGTTGCCATCTTTAACAAAAAGCATGGTGGGAATGCCCTGCACCCCGTACTGGATGGCATATTGTGGATTCTCGTCGGTGTTGACCTTGGCAATCACCAGCTTATCACCATATTCTTGGGCCAACTCATCCAAAATAGGGGCCACCATCCGGCAAGGGCCACACCACGGTGCCCAGAAATCAACCACCACCGGCGTGGAAGATTTCAGCACTTTTTTCTCAAATTCAGCATCTGTTACATGAATAGGTCTAGTCATTGGTAAATTCTCCTTTTCTGCAATTTCTTATAGAATAATGACAAGATAATTCTTGAAAAATATACCCCTAGGGGGTATCCAAAACCAGATTATAGATGAATCTGGTTTTGCTGTCAAATCGGAGCTGTCCTTTTTGTTTATTCTACATCATAGACGAGGTTTGAAGTGTTTTTCTTACAACAACTTTTCAGCCAATAATCTTGACTCCCTGACCCTCTCCGGGTAAAGTATGCGCACAATCCTTTCCAACAATACATTGGTCACTGTCTCATTGGTCATTTGTTCATTGAATCCTATGTCAATCAAACTATTAGCTACAGACCTGGATGGCACCCTGATTGCCGATTTACACACCATCCCTCCCCGAACGCAAACGGCCGTCAGGGCAGCCACAGATCGGGAGGTGAAGGTTGTGATTGCCACCGGACGCGATTACGACATCACCCGGAAATTTGGTGAACTGCTGGGTTTGACCACGCCCATCATTTGTTATCAGGGCGCGCTTATCTTTGACCCCCAAACCGGCCAGACAATTGCTCAAGAAGCTCTATCTTGGTCTGCCACCCATCACCTCATCGATCTGGCGCGAAGCTACAAACTGGCCTTAAATCTTCACGTGAACGGGCAGATTTACACCGAACGGCCCACCTCCGATAATCAGGTTTTTTCCAGACATGTGGGGACATCTTTGATTGTGGTGGACGATCTCAAACAGGTGCTGACCACGCCTCCCACCAAGGGCCTGATTATTCATCCGCCTGAGCAAGCCGAAGCGATGACCGCCCAACTGCAACAGGAATTCGATGGCAGGGCCAATGTGTTCCGCTCGTTGGATCCGTTGATTGAGGTTACCTCGCCCAATGTTTCCAAGGGACGCGCTCTGGAAACCCTGGCCGCCTATTACGGGATTGCCCAAAGCCAGGTAATGGCTATTGGCGATCAGGATAACGATGTGGATATGATTGCCTGGGCCGGTTTGGGCGTAGCCATGGGCAATGCCAGCGCCAGGGCCAAAGCTGCCGCTGATTATGTTGTTCCATCGTTGGCAGAGGAAGGCGCAGCCTGGGCCATTGAGCACTTCATCTTGGGGCAACAATGACCCAAATTTTACCCGCCCCCTCGCCTAAGGCGATCAGAAAAGCCGTGCACCTATTACGAGAAGGCGAAGTGGTCGCCTTTCCCACCGACACCGTTTACGGGGTGGGCGCCAATGCCTTTGAACGCTTTGCCGTGCGTCAGATTTTTGCTATTAAACAACGGCCTCGCCATAAATCGCTGCCGGTGTTTATTTACCAGATTGACGACCTCAACCTGGTAGCCCGCGTTGTGCCCAACCAGGCCTGGCCATTGCTGCAAAAATTCTGGCCGGGAGCGCTGACGGTGGTGTTGCCCAAAAACGCAACGCTTCCCGACGACGTAACCGGCAGTGAAGAAACCGTGGCTGTTCGCATCCCCGACCATCCGGTGGCGCTTGACCTGGTGATCCGCGTGGGTCGCCCCCTGGCCGTGACCAGCGCCAACCTTTCCGGCCATGCCACGCCCACTACGGCTCAGGGTGTGGCCGGGCAATTAGGCCCAAATCTGCCCCTGGTGCTCGATGGTGGCCCCAGCCCGACGACCCGACCCTCCACCGTCATCGACCTGAGTCGTGTTCCACCCCGGGTATTGCGCCGGGGTCCCCTCAGCGTTGCTGCCCTCCGGGAGTTTTTGCCGGACCTGACCGACTGAGATCTACCGATGAAAGGAAATCAAGCAGTGGACAACAAAGTCTATCTCGTCAAATGCCCTGATTATGAACACGTTAACGAAAAACTGGCCGAACTCATGGCCTTGATGGGGGGTGTGAGTCAATTTGCCAGGGCAGGGGAGAAAATCGTCCTGAAAGTGAACCTGCTCCAATCGGCAACGCCGGAGAAAGCGGTTACCACCCATCCGGCCGTGGTGGTCGCAGTGGGCCGGATGGCCAGGCAGGTAGGAGCTGTTCCGATTATTGCGGATAGTCCAGGGGCTGGGCTTCCTTATAACCAGAAAACCCTGGAAAGGATTTACCACACCACCGGTATGGTGGAGGCCGCCGAGACAGCCGGCGTTGAGGTTAATCTTGATACAACGTATCAGGCGGTCTCTTTTCCGCAGGGGAATTTAATCAAACGTTTCGAGGTGATCAGCCCGGTGCTTACGGCTGATGGCGTTTTTAGCCTGTGCAAGCTAAAAACACATACATTTATGAGCATGACCGGCGCTATCAAGAACAACTTTGGCGTTATCCCGGGGCTGACGAAACCCGGCTATCACGCCAATCTCCAGGATAAGCTTCACTTTGCCAAGATGTTGCTTGATCTGGCAGCATACGTTTCGCCCCGCCTTTCGATTATGGACGCCGTGATAGGGATGGAAGGAAATGGACCGCACACGGGCACGCCCAGGCAAATCGGCTGGTTGCTTGCGGCTACAAATCCGTTGGCTCTGGACGTTGTCGCTGGCGAAATCATCGGTCTTGACCGGGCCCAAAATCCGGTATTGCTGGCTGCGGAACAGCAAGGGCTTTATCCGCATCGGCTGGAACAAGTCGAACTGATTGGGGCGGACATTTCGGATGTGCGGGTCCCCAATTTCAAGCTGCCCTCCACCGTCTTTGATGAGGCAGGTCTGGGACCACTTACCTGGCTGGCGCCGATGCTTAAGAAGGCCAGCTCGCTTCAACCACACATCATCAAGGATAGGTGTGTCGCCTGTGGTTCCTGCTACCAAGCCTGTCCCGTGGACGCCATCACCATGAATGGCTATGCTCACATCAACGATAAAGCGTGCATTCGCTGTTACTGCTGCCACGAAATGTGCCCGGAGGAGGCCGTTGAGTTGAGGTCAAGCTGGTTGTATCGCCTCGTCAACAGAACCTAGTCCCCGGGCCGGGAACCAAGCTGGCTCATAGCAGCGTCCCACATCCGGTCGGTCATGAGTTTCCGGGCGATGAGCATCATGCGGGCCGAAGGCGTGACCAGGTAACGGGTTTTAGGACGGCGGGCGATGATGGCCTTTTCAATTACCTGAGCCACGGCTTCCGGCCCCCCGCCAAATTTGATGAGGGGACCACTCTCATAAAATTGCGGAGTTAATTGAGACACCGTCTGGTTAAAGGTGGCATACGCACCATTTTTGTCGTCCAATCCTTCCATTACTTTAGCGCCAGTGTGGCCGAACTCGGTTACGATAAGTCCCGGCTCAATCACCACCACGTTAATGCCAAAGCCCCCCACCTCAAAACGCAGGGCATCGCTGAGAGCCTCGACCGCATGTTTGGTAGCGTGGTAAAAACCGCCGCCGGGTAAGGTTATTTTACCACCCACCGAACTAATATTGATGATTTTGCCCCAGCCTTGACGCCGCATACCCGGCAAAACCAATTGCGTTAATCGCACCAGGCCAAACACATTGGTTTCAAACTGTCGCCGGATCAATTCCATCGGCACCGTCTCGATGGCTCCGGATTGGCTGTAACCGGCATTATTAATGAGCACGCCTATAGCACCTTCCTTCTTTTCCACCTCGGCAACGGCGGCTTGCATGGACTCCTCGCTGGTTACATCCAGCGGCAGGAGATGACAGCCTGCTTCGGTTAAATCAGCCATAGATTCAAGTCGGCGGGCAGTGGCGTACACCTGCCAGCCGTGCCCGGTCAGGTGCTTGGCGGTGGCCCGGCCAATGCCGGACGAGCAGCCGGTGATTAAAACAGCTTTGGAAATACTGGTCATGGAATGTCTCCTTGAAGAATAATCAATGAGTAGTCGTCAGGGGTCGTTGAGTAGTCTGACTCCTGACTGCTTGCTGGTCACTGGATAACCGGCCAAAATAACAACGTAACGGCCCTTCTTCTATGCCCAACGCACAATGACAGCATGAAATGCACTTTGCTTCTGTTTGGGTGCCATTTTTGAATTTTTTAACCAGGGTCGGTTCCAAAATGAAAGGCCGGCTGAGCGAGACCAGG
Source organism: Anaerolineae bacterium (assembly GCA_016926805.1). Taxonomy (GTDB): domain Bacteria; phylum Chloroflexota; class Anaerolineae; order 4572-78; family J111; genus JAFGNV01. The sequence continues at coordinate 9,904 of JAFGNV010000050.1, read as the reverse complement.
TCGGCTTTGTGGTTGGTTATAATATCCTCAATCTCGCCCAGGGCCCGAATACCGCCAACCACAATCACCGGAACAGAAACTGCCGCTTTAATGGTTTGGGCAGCAGAAACATTGTACAGCCGAACTGGCGGCGTCGGCGCAAAGCGCTTCTGCAGGGAGCGTTTGAGGATGGGTTTTAAAAAAATAGGGATGTTTTGGCATTTGAAACTGTAGTGAAAAACCGCCTCCACCGGATTGCTTGCATTTTTCATGGTCAGAAAGTTATCTTCTCTGATGCCGCAAGAAATCTCAATGGCTGCGCAACCGCAATTTTGGAGCATTCTGGCAATTTTGACCGCTTCTTCCAACCGCATGCCATTTTTTCGGCCGTCATAGGCATTAATTTTGATGATGATGGGGTAATCGCCAACCATTGCCGTAGCCCGGCCAAAAATTTCCTGGATGATCCTGAACCGATTCTCAAGACTACCGCCCCATTTGTCTACACGTCTGTTCATATACGGCGACAAGAATTGAGACAGGAGATAACCGTGCGCAGCGTGCAGTTGTACGCCGTCAAACCCGGCGGCCCTGGCCCGGATGATGGCAGCGACGAAATTGCCGATAATTTCCTCAATTTCAGCTTCGGATAATTCTTTGGGGATTTCCTCATTATAATGCTTGTCTCGGATGGCCGATGGCGCCACCGGTTTTTGACCCGTAACTTTGGAACGTGTCTGCCGGCCGCAATGAGTCAATTGGGCAAAAATGGGCGTTTGATAGGCATGCACCGCGTCAACCAGTTTCCGGTAGCTCTCTATGGACTCGTCCCGGTCAATCTTCAGGTCCCCGTAATACGAACTGCCGCCGTTGCCCTGGACAATCATCTCACCGGTAATGATGGCGCCCACTCCCCCTTTGGCCAGCGAAACATATTTTTTAGCCAGTTGAGGCAAGGGGAATCCTTTTTCATCTCCCAGGCCCTCGTGCGTGGCCGAACGTAATATTCTGTTCTTGAGTTTGACTCCGGCCAGATGATAAGCTTGAAAAATATCTGAGACCATAAACCCTCCTATTCCTGGGCTTGATATTCTAACCCATTGAGAAAAACTTTCAGCGATTGCAAAAAGTAATCCGTAAAATCAACCTGGAAAACCTCCAACCCTTTTTGAGCGATGACTTGCCTGACAATGGGCGCCGGTTCAGCCAGTTGCTGGACGCCGATGAGCAGAACATAGATATGAAGCATCACCAGCGTTCCCTGTCTTGGTTTTAGAAAAGGCAGACAAGTTTCTAACAAAGCGCCCGTCTGCAAGATCCGGGCCAGCAGCATTTGTTTAAAGTGCAAAGCCGTGGCAAAGTTTATGTTTTGCTCTAAAATACTGTGCAAAATGGCGGTCAAACGGGCCAGCGTAGACCGGTTTTTCAAAGAATAGCCCATCAGGGTGATGAGTTCATCAACCGTACAACTGCCCTGGCCGACTTGTATCTGCTTAAAACATGCATCGGCTTCATCAAACCAGGCTTCAAATTCCTGCGCCAGTAAGGCCAAAAACAACTCTTCCTTGGTTTTAAAATAGAGATACACCGTACCTTTGGCGATGCCTGTTTTTTGAGCTACGTCGGCAATGCTAACTGCCTCGTACGACGTTTTCTGGAACAATTGTAATGTCGCATTTAAAATAGCCTGGCGACGTTCTTCTTTTTGCTCATCGCTGATAGCTCTCTGTTTAATGACCATATCATTCCCTTTAACTGACCCTGGGTCAGTTGTGTATGTATTATAACTGACTTTGGGTCAGTTGTCAAGTAATTTTTTTGGGGGGAGATTCCAAAAGATTTTGGTGTTGAATTGAAATAAGACCATCCATCTCCGGCAGCATCAGGTCGAGCACAATCAAGTCGGGCCGATCCCGGCGAGAGGCGGCCAGTCCCATGGGGCCGGTTTCTGCCCTGATAACGTTGAACCCGGCGGCGATAAAGCAGTTGTGACAAATCTGGACAATTTTTGGTTCGTTATCAACAATAAGAATGGTTTTGGTCATGACTCTTTATTTTCAAATACATAAACAAATCGTTCGCTGCCAAAACCGCTGATCAGCAGCCGTTCTTTGCGATTGCTTAGATATTGCTGGGTCCAATCGGTGAAACCGCCGTCGCCGATTAGATAATTCTCGCCGGAGGCATCACGGATATAAATTTGAAAGACGGCGCTCTCATAATACCCCCTGCCGTTTTCTCGATTTTGGTCAAAGGCAAAGTTGATTGGCGGATATTTGGCGGCAAGTTTTTCCAAAACTTCTATTCTGATGATTTCATATCGTTTCTCGTCAAAAACGGTCAAATAAGTGTTGACTTCAGCCACGGCAAAGCCCCGTTTTTTGCACGCCTCTATGAGCCGTACGTAGAATTCAATGTGTTCAACCAACGATTCGGTTTCAAATTGATGATTTCTTTCTTCCTGACCGGCGGTGCAGAGTGCCAGCACCTTGAAGTGGGCAAACGAGGCCGGGGCGTCAAACGGCTGGGCGCGCAGCAAACGCTGGCTGGCGCATAGTTTGACTCTTTCTTTAGACCACAGATTCCGTTTGCTCAGCTCTCGCCGCCGGCGCGCACATTCCAGGGCCATCACGTTGGTGCAGTCGGAGCAGACCTCGGTGTTGCGAATCGTGGCGATGGCATTGTTTTGATCCACCGTGGCCACCACGGAGTTGCTGCCCAGCGGCGCCACCGGCGAAAGCTCGATCACTTCAACCTCCGGCAGCAGCAGCGAGTAGGCCAGGCGCTCAAACTCGATCATTTGCTGTGGCTTGGCCGCCGCCAGTTGCACAAAACGATTTTGCTCGAATTGTCTCAACACCTCGCGGGGCATTAATCGCTGGGCGCGCTGGCGGTAGACTTCCAGCAACAACGATTGTAAGTCCGAAGCGTTCAAGCCAGACAACATGTCCAATAAGTTCGGGTTGTTTGTTTCTCGCAAAATCCGGGCGATGATTTTATCAGGCATGCCATATCCTCTGGGGAATCATTTACCGTTGATTGTAACGTGGCTTCGCTTTTAGACGCAAATGCCAACCTCTGGAGGTGAAATTCCCTTCTTTTGGAGGGTGACTTTTTCCCTTCTCAATGGTATACTGACCGCAAGATGAATTACGTTGATTTTGGAAAAACGGGATTGAAAGTGTCGCGTCTCTCTATTGGCACGGGCACGCATGGCTGGGGCGGTCGCTCAGAGCAATCGACTTTGGGGGTGGACAAACTGGCCAGCTTGCTACGGCTGGCTTACGAGCACGGCGTAAATTTTTGGGATACCGCCGATGGGTATGGCACACATCGGCATATTGCCCAGGCGCTACGGGGTATCCCCCGTGATAAAGTGGTCATTGCCACCAAAACTTTGGTCCGAAGCGCCAAAGAGGTGACGCGAGACGTTGAACGTTTTCTCAAGGAATTGAATACCGATGTGCTCGATATTCTGCTCCTACATTTTGTAACGCAGGCTGACTGGCCACGTAAATATGCCAGCGCCATGGATGCGCTCTCGCAGGCCAGGGAGCAGGGCAAAGTGCGGGCGGTGGGCATTTCCTGTCATGGTCTGGGCGCATTGGAGGCGGCGGCGCAAACAGAGTGGGCCGAAGTTGTGCTGGCCCGCATTAATCGGGCCGGGGTGAATATGGATGCAGCCCCAATTAAGGTGGAACCTCTACTCGAGCGGCTGTATACGGCCGGCAAAGCAGTGTACGGAATGAAAGTGCTGGGCTGTGGCCAACTGGCCGGAGACGCCCGCACCGCGATTCAGTATGTTTTTCAGCTTGGCACGGTCCATACTGTCACCATTGGCGTCAGCCAACCTGAACAACTCTATGAAAACCTGAGGCTGGTTGAGGAATTTGCTCCCCGGTATCCCCTGCGGGCGTTACCGCAACCTGAGCCTTGGTCTCATTGACCGGTTCATTTTTTAATCAGTTCGGGGCAAAATGAACAAGCAAGAAAAACACAAACAGGATTTGATTGAATTATTGGACCAGGTTCTTGAAACTAATGAGTCCACCCCCCTCAAAGATTATATTGCGGCCAACAGCAATTTGCCTGGGCCACGGGGGAATTTGGAATTGGCTGAAGCGTGGGGGGAGGTGGTGGAAGCTTATGCCGGGCCAGCGGCGGTTAAGCCGTGGAATTTGTGTATTGAGTTGACCAACATCTCGGCTGACGAAGCGCCCGTGAATGACCCCAAAGAACTCATCCCTTTTTGTGGCGCGGTTGGCATCGGCGCGATTGGTTCGGTTTTGCCGGAATTTTTCGACCGGGCTATCAACACGCTAAAAGTATTAGCCAATGACTCAAGGTGGCGCATGAGAGAAGCCGTGCCGATGGGTTTGACAAATTTGATGACCTGCCGCAGCCGCGATACTTTGCAAACCCTGGCGGCCTGGATTGTTGAGGGCAGTCTGCTCGAGTTGAGAGCCGTCGCTGCTGGGGTGGCTGAACCGGCCCTCTTAAAAAACGAAGAGAGCGCTGCTGCCGCTTTAGAACTGCACAAAAATATCTTCAAGCGGGTGCTTAAAATTGAGACGCGAAAAACTGAGGATTTTAGAGTATTGAAAAAGGCGCTGGGTTATACCCTGAGCGTGGTGGTTAAGGCGAGTCCGCAACCAGGTTTTACCTACATGGCTCAACTTGTTGACACCCAGGACAGGGATGTGCAATGGATTGTCAAGGAGAATTTAAAGAAAAACAGACTCGTTAAAAATTTTCCTAAAGAAGTGGCTACAATCAAACAACGTCTAAAGTGATTTGAAACTTTCACCAAGATAACTACGTATAGTGTTCGAGTTTACCGCAATCCATTTGTTTCTGAGACACTATCGCTAAAAACAATTCCAAAGAGATGCCACAATGAAAAAATATTTATCCATTGTTCTTTTGACGTTTACCCTGTTGCTCACCTTGTCTCTATCGGCCCAGGCCCAAACCGGCCAGGAAAATATTTATGAAATTGCTTCCTGCCCCTTTGACGTACCTGAGGGGGGTGTTGAAGGTAAAAATTTGATCTGTGGTTATGCCACCGTCCCGGAACAGCATGCCTGGCCCGATGGTCCCACCCTACGACTGCCAGTAGTTATCTTCCCCAGTACCGCCGCCAACCCGGCCCCCGATCCCCTGGTACTCAACGCCGGCGGTCCTGGCGAGTCCAATATTGATTCTTTTGTCGAGGCTATGGCCGGAGAAATTGGGCAACCCATCTTGGCCCAACGCGATGTAGTCATCATTGAAATACGCGGCACACGTTATGCGGAGCCAAATCTGTTGTGTCCCGAAACAGCCGACTTTCAACTTGCTGCCCTCCATAAAAACTTAAGCGATGCGGAAGCAACAAAACTCCAACTTGAGGCAATCCAGGCTTGCCACGACCGCCTGGTCAACGATGAGGTCAACCTGGCCGCCTACAACAGCCTAGAAAGCGCCAACGACATCGCCTTGGTTACGGCTGCGTTGGGCTACGGGCAATTCAACCTTTATGGCAACTCCGCCGGAACCTTGCTGGCCCAGCACGTCATGCGAGATTACTCTGACCGGCTGCGCAGCGTGATCATTGGTTCCGTACTGCCCTTGGCTATGCCCGATGTCTCATTTATGCCCGCCACCGCCTCGGAAACGCTGTATAAGCTTTTGGCGCGCTGTCAGGAAGATAGAAATTGCGCCGCCGCCTTCCCCAACCTAGAGAAAGAACTTTGGCAGACATTTGACCAACTGAACACCAACCCGGTCACCATCACCCTGCAAAACCCCACCAGTAGAGAACCCTATGATTTTCTGTTAACCGGCGACCGTCTGGCCCAATGGCTGTTTGCCATCATGTACGATACCCATCTTCCGGGGCAATTGCCCTTTATGCTTCATCGGATTATTGAGGGCGATTACAGCTTGATAGAAAATGTGCCCGGTTTCTTTCTGCCCGACTCATCTTTCAGCCTGGGTTTCCAATATTCTATCTTTTGTTCTGAAGATGCGGCCTACAACCCTGAAGATATTGCAGCCGTTGGTCCTTATCCATCATTTCAATACGCCGCCGCAGCAATGTGGTTCGGCCCTAAAATTTTGCCGTTAGCTTGCCAGATTTGGGATGTCCCTACCCTGGATAATTATGTGGACGAACCTGTCCGCACGACCGTGCCCACCCTGCTGCTCTCCGGCGAGTTTGACCACGTTACCCCACCACCCTTTGCCGATAGGGTGGCTGAGAATCTGGAAAACGCGTATGCCTACACTTTTCCGGGTGTTGCTCATTCTCCGATAGATGCCGGAGAATGCCCTCATACAATTTTATTAGACTTTTTGAATAATCCCACCACTGCTCCTCATGCTGACTGCATTGATGAAATGAGCCTGCGCTTTGTCACAGAATCCATCGCCGCCCGGCTCACAGCACCGGAACCACCCTGGATTCACCTTCTACTTCTATTGACCAGCGTATTGTTGATGGTTGTGGCCTTGGTCGTATGGGGCATTGCCGCGCTCCGCCAACGAGGTCAACAACCATCATCACCCGGCGTACAGAACACGCGTTGGGCTGCCGGTATCGCCATCGGGCTAAATCTGGTCTTCCTGACCATTTTTTTCGCCAGCAATCCCCTGGAAATTATCTACGGCTTTCCCCCCTTGTTGTGGGCAGTTCAATGGCTGCCGCTCATCTCCATCCTGCCCACCATCGCCGCTTTGTACTATGTTGGGCGGGCCTGGGTTGAGGACTATTGGTCCCTTGCCGAAAAGATATTTTATACGTTGGTTGTGGCGGCCCTAGTTGTCTTTATCTGGGAGTTATGGTGGTGGTATCTTTTGCTATAGTCCCAAATCTTGATTGGATAGACCTAAACGGGAGTGTCATAGACACTCCTTTTTTGTCTCTTGACATTTTGGATAAAATGGGGTATAGTACTGTTGTGTTATTTATGTACCAAAGTACCAAGATAAATAGGGGAGGGCAAAATATGACCGCATCAGAAACAGAGTCATCAAACATCAAAGTCGAACGGGTGCAAACGGGCGTGCGCATTGAAAAACGCATGCTCAAAGTACTCAAGGCCCTGGCGGAATATCTGGATATGTCGCTGGGGGATTTGTTGGAAGGTATTGTGTTGCATGCTTTTGAGGGCAAGTGCGCTTTTGACGAAAATTTATTACAACGCATTACCACCCTCAAAGAGGTTTACGAGATGGATTACGATAGCAGCGCCAGTCATCGTATGATTGAATAAACCAAATTCTAACGACAAATCAAGCCAGTTTCATAAGCGGAGCAACAGATGAGTTACTCCGCTTTTATTATGGAAAGGAAAACATCATGCAACAAAAATCTCTAACCGGTGGTATGGTCACCTTCATCACTATCTGGCTAGGCCAATCAATCTCGCTGATTGGCTCCGGCCTGACCGGCTTTGCCCTGGGAGTGTGGGTATATCAGACCACCGGCTCGGCCACCCAGTTTGCGCTCATTGCCGTGTGTACGGCCTTGCCTCGTATTGGGTTATCGCCCCTGGCCGGGGCGTTGGTGGATCGCTGGGATCGGCGTTGGGCCATGATCATCGGCGACAGCGGCGCGGCGCTGGGCACGCTGGCGATTGCCTTACTGTTTTTTAGCAATCAACTCGAGGTCTGGCACATTTATTTGGCCACCGCATTTAGTTCTGCGTTCAGCACTTTACAATGGCCGGCCTATGCCGCTATCACGCCCCTGCTGGTGTCTAAAGAGAAACTGGGGCGGGCGAATGGTCTGGTGCAATTTGGACGAGCGGCCTCGGAAATCCTCGCGCCTGCGCTGGCCGGGATACTGGTATTGGCCATTCAGGTGCAAGGCGTCATTCTCATTGACGTGGCCACCTTTGTTTTTGCGGTGACAACTTTGTTGCTGGTACGCGTGCCCCATCCGCCCTCGACAACCAAGGAAAAAACCGGCAAAGGGTCACTCTGGCGCGAAGTGGCCTATGGCTGGACGTATCTCACAGCGCGTCCGGGGTTGATGGGCTTGCTCATCTTTCTGGCTACAGTCAATTTCTTTTGGGGCATGTTGGCTGTGCTCATCACGCCGATGGTGCTGAGTTTCACTTCTGCTGATGCGCTGGGCGTCATCATTTCGGTAGCCGGACTGGGGATGCTGACCGGCAGTTTGGTGATGACGGCCTGGGGCGGACCCGGGCGACGCATTTATGGGGTGCTGGGTTTTGAAATGTTCAGCGCGGCCAGTTTCGTTTTAATGGGCTGGCAACCTTCGGCCTGGCTGATTGCGCTGGGCGCATTCACGGCTCACCTGGCCATTGCCATCATTTTTGCCTGTAACCAGGCCTTGTGGCAAAGTAAGGTTGCGCCGGAGGTCCAAGGGCGGGTTTTTGCCACCCAACAAATGATCGCTCACGCCACAATGCCGCTGGCTTTTCTCGTTGCCGGTCCGCTGGTCGACTACGTATTTAATCCCTGGCTGATGCCAGGGGGGATGCTGGCCAACAACGCCGGCCCGTTTATTGGCATCGGGCCGGGACGGGGCATTGCTTTGCTGTTTATGGTGATGGGGTTGATCAAGTTTGGGGTGGCCCTGGCTGGTTTTTTGAATCCCCGCATCCGGCTGGTGGAAGATGAACTGCCAGATACTATTCTGGAAAAACAAGTAGTTGCTTTGGCAGTTTAACTGGCAGACCCCAAAGGTTCAAAAACCTTTGGGGTCCAGTTCTCCAAATCTGGGACAGACTCCCGGCGAAGTTCTTTATCAATTTGCCGAAGCATGGCAGCAGATGTGTGCCTGCCGCTTCAGCCGAAACAATAAAACTCTTTCTTCAGTAGAATTCTGGCCATTGCTCGTCAGTCCAGGCCGCCGCAATGAACTGAGCGTTGTTTACTCGGTTTGATGCAATTTTATTTTTGACTGTTGATGCTTGCACGGCGACAAAAATTTCAATTCTTGTAGCTTCCCAAAATTGCTCGCAACTTTTCCAGCGACAAATTGCCGCCGCTCATAACCAAGACGACCTTTTTACCGGCTAACCTCGCTTTGAGTTGCAAGGCTGCCGCCAGGGGGATAGCCCCTGCGCCTTCGGCCAGGTTGTGCGTGTGTTCCAGCAGGAGCACCACGGCTGCCTTGATGTCCTCGTCGTCAACCAAAACAAAATCATCCAGGTACCGGCGCATAATGCGTTGCGTGTTTTTAAAAGGTACGCGCGTGGCGACCCCCTCGGCAAAGGTCTTCATCTCGGCGGCGGTCAATTCGCCGGTTTTCCAACTCAACTGCATGGCCGGCGCCTGGGCCGATTGCGCGGCAATCACTTCTATTTTGGGGTTGATGGTTTTGGCCACGATGCTCACGCCACAAACGCCACTGCCCGCGCCAACCGGCACAATAATGGTGTCAACATCCGGCAGGTCTTCCATAATTTCCAGGGCGTAGGTGCCGACGCCACAAATCAGCGGCTCCTCGGCTGGCCCCACAAAACGGCCGTGTTGGGCTTCGGCCTCGGCCATAATCCACTCGCGGGCCGTGTCGAAATCGGGGCCGTAAAAAATGACCTCGGCCCCCAGCCCGCGCATGGCGGCTACTTTGCCGGGGTTGGCCCCTTCAGGGACGGCAATGGTGGCTTTAAGACCATGCACGCGGGCGGCAAAAGCAATACTTTGGCCGTGGTTGCCGGTTGAGGCGGTAAACAGACCAACTTGACCTTCTTCCGCCGTCAAATTGGCCGCCAGGTTTAAAGCCCCCCGGACCTTAAAAACGCCAATCGGTTGGTGGTTCTCGTGTTTGACCCAAACATCGGCCCCTACTAACTTGCTCAGGCCGGGGTAGGGGTGCAGCGGAGTTGGTTTTAAATAGCGATACACATTCGGTCGAGCGGCGATAACATCTTGCAGGGTGGGGATGGTTTCGTTTGTCATTTTATTCCTC
>JAFGNV010000049.1 GCA_016926805.1 Anaerolineae bacterium | reverse complement strand
TCATGCTCCAACGTTTAGCCCGAAACAAGGCCGTTTACTTGTAAAGGTGCAATTAGCTCAACATAACTTTTAAAACACGCTCTAAGACTGAGTAGGGGTAATATCTCTCTTTTGAGGGAGGGGGAAAATTATTGAGGAATCTATACCAATCGGCGCCTCGTGGAGATAATGCCAATTATCCTGAATGTTCGTAATCGCTCTACACAGACCTACGAGAATCCGGTAGAGAACGGAAACCGGCTGACTCGGCAATGAATACGGAATCTCCACGTTAGGAGGTGGAGATATACCTAACAGCCAAGATTGGATTACCGTCTGACTAAACAAGCCGAACTTATCACTAGCCACAGATATTACTGGCGACTCAGTTAAATGAAACCCGCAGGTGAGGCATTTAGCTCTTAGAACATCCTGAATTGTGATGTTTTTTTGACAGTAAGGACATCGGTGTACCAACAAACATTGGTGATTAAGACACAAAGCTACGGCCATTGGCATCCAAGAAAGGCGATGGTAAACCGACTCTTTTAGACAAAGCGGACAAAACTGTAAATCGCGTTCCCACCTGATGTTTCTTTGGAGAAAAGGTCTATCTGCCACGTAAACTTCTCGACCTGAGGGGAGTAAAATCGACTGCTTCTGGTAGGGGGGAGGTGTAATCGTGGCTGCAAACCGGTGTACCGAAGCGGCATACAATTCATCCGCATCAATTCCAACCAACTTGACCAATACCTTGTATGTTTCGGCCATAGCTGGTTGAGTCACATTATCACGCTCAACAAGTCGCTCCCGGCATATCCGCATCAGTATTGTAGGGTCGGGATATAGATTCAGTTCTGAAAGTCGAGCTAACAACGACAGCAAAGACTCGCCCGGCTGAAGTGGTGAACGGCATAGTAATGAATGAGAGGGTTCAGTCATTTGCAGGCAAACCTAATAAAAACCCACCGCTATTTATAGTGGTGGGCTTCGTTTTCATAACACCAGTACCATTCTTTATGGTGACAGTACCATTCTTTGTGAGAACCTACAACTAAATATCTAGGTTTTGCACCTGTTTGGCGTGGGTCTGGATGAATTTCTTGCGCGGCGCGACCACGCTGCCCATGAGCATGTCAAAGGTTTTGTCAGCCGCGGCCGCGTCTTCAACGGCCACTTGCAGGATGGTGCGCGTTTCGGGGTTCATGGTGGTTTCCCACAACTGCTCCGGACTCATCTCGCCCAAACCTTTGTAACGCTGCATCGTCACCGGGTTACTGCCGTTGAGTTTTTTCAGATAAGCGTCCTTTTCCTGCTCGGTGTAAACGTAAGCCGCTTCTTTTTTGTGCTTAATCAGGTACAACGGCGGTTGGGCAATAAACAGATGGCCGCTCTCAATCAACTGGAGCATGTAGCGGAAAAAGAAGGTAAGCAGCAGGGTGCGAATGTGCGCCCCGTCCACGTCGGCGTCGGTCATAATGATGACCCGGCCATAGCGCAGCCCTTCCAGGTTGAAATCGTCGCCAACGCCGGTGCCCAGGGCCGTGATCAGGGCTTTGACCTCGTTGTTGGCCAAAATTTTGTCCAAACGGGCGCGCTCGGTATTGAGAATTTTGCCGCGCAGGGGCAAAATGGCCTGGAAACGGCGGTCGCGGCCCTGTTTGGCGCTGCCACCGGCGCTGTCGCCCTCCACAATGTACAACTCGCTGCTACCGCTATCGCGGCTGGAACAATCGGCCAATTTGCCGGGCAGGGTCGAGCTTTCCAACGCGCTCTTGCGCAACACCAACTCGCGCGCTTTTTTGGCCGCATCCCGCGCCCGTGACGAGGTCAGACATTTTTCGATGATCGTTTTGGCCTGGCGCGGATTTTCTTCCAAAAAGGTTGAGAAAGCTTCGCCCACCACTGACTCGACCAGGGTTTTGACCTCGGCATTCATGAGTTTCACCTTGGTCTGGCTCTCAAATTGCGGGTCGGGGTGTTTGATCGAGACAATGGCCGTCAAACCCTCGCGGGTGTCGTCGCCGGAGAAGTTGCTGTCGCCATCTTTGAGCAGGCTGTTTTTGCGAGCGTAATCATTGATGGTCCGGGTCAACGCGCCGCGCAGGCCGGTCAGATGGGTGCCGCCGTCGGGCGTGTGGATGGTATTGGCAAAGGCATAAACGCTTTCGGTGTAGGCGTCGGTGTATTGCACCGCCACTTCAACGCCAATGCTCTCAACTTCTTTCTCCATGTAAACCGGATCGTGCAACGCCTGGCGGTTACGATTGAGATAACGCACAAAAGAGGTTACCCCACCTTCAAAGTAAAACGTATATTCTTCTTTGGGGTCTTCACGTTCATCAACAAACGTAATCCGGATGCCTTTGGTCACAAAGGCCATTTCGCGGAAGCGTACCAGCAGGGTGCTCCAATTGTAGCCCGGCACGTCTTTGAAAATGGTGGGGTCAAACCGGAAGGTGATCTTGGTACCGGTGTCATGTTCGCGGCTTTTGGGCAGTTTGGCAATTTGTTTAACCGGGCCTTGCGGGACTCCTTGTTTATACTTTTGCTGCCAAACGCCGCCATCCTGGGCCACTTCGGCCACCAGCCACTCGCTCAAGGCATTGACCGCCGAAACCCCCACCCCGTGCAGGCCGCCAGAAACTTTATAGTTGCTCCGGTCGAATTTGCCCCCGGCGTGCAGGGTGGTCAAGACCAGTTGCAGCGACGATACCTTCTTTTGCGAATGTTCGGCCACGGGGATACCCCGCCCGTTATCAATCACCGACACGCTTTCATCGGCGTGAATAATCACCCGGATGTGGTCGCAAAATCCGGCCAGCGCCTCGTCAATCGAGTTATCCACCACCTCGTACACCAGATGGTGCAAGGCTTTAATATCGGTGCCGCCCACGTACATGCCGGGCCGTCGGCGCACAGCTTCAAGCCCCTCTAATACGGTAATACTATCGGCGGTATAGGTGTTGACAGGTGCATTTACCATGCCGTCAGTTCCTCCAAGTTGGTGATACCAGGTTCAATAAAACTAATTGTGTGACAAAATATTATACCATAAAGTGATATTTTCCTCAAATTTATTCGGCCGGCCCTTAACACTGATACACAATATATTGGGTAATTGTAAAAAACGCACTACTATATGTAGTGCATTTTGGGCAAAAATATCAATTGATAGAACAAATGTACCAAAATAATAGGATTTTTGTACCGCTGTTGTATTATCTCAATAATTTGGGTAACGTAGGGGCAAGGCAACTCGTATTCAAGATAACTCGTATTGAACATTTCGAAGCAAATCAACTATGCTACGAGTTGCCTTACCCTTACCTCTTTTTTGCCTTGGGCAATTTGGGCAACGCCCGGCTGGGCCGCGGTCCAAAGTCGGGCAAACGAGGGGGATTCGCGGCCATCAACTTCAAGATTTCCTTAACGCCCCGTTCTAACTGGGTGTCCTTAGCTCTGGCGTAATCCTGGGGTTTAATCTCGACCTCGATATCGGGATCGGTGCCATAATTTTCCACAGCCCAACCAACGTCCTCAAACCAGTACGAGAATTCCGGCTGGGTGGTTAAGGTACCGTCCACCAGCGAGTGACGCGGCCAGATACCAATCACCCCACCCCAGGTTCGTTTGCCAATGAGTGGTCCCAGTCCCATCATCTTGAAAGCGTGGCTGAAAATGTCACCATCCGAGCCGGCATACTCGTTGGTCAGGGCCACCAGCGGCCCCAACACCGAATGGTAGGGATAAGGCACCGCCTCCCCATAACGAGGTTTATCATAACCTATCCGGCGGCGGGCCAGCTTCTCCAGCAACAATTGCGATACATTACCCCCGCCATTGAAACGCACGTCTACAATCAGGCCCTCCCGTTCCGATTCGGCCCGGTAGTAGCGGTGAAATTCGGAGTAGCCAAACGCGCTCATATCTGGCACGTGCACATAACCCACCCGGCCCTGCGTGGCCTCGTGCACCCGCCGACGATTGGTCTCGACCCACTCCCGGTAGCGGGCTTTCATCTCATTGGGCAGGGTTTTTACCAACACGGTGCGGCTAGACTGGTTTTCGTTCCCGGTGCCGTCTTCCTTCTGTTCCGCCCCGGCCCCTTTCTTTGCTGCCTCCGCCTGGTTCTGCCCGGCAAAGGTCAGTTGAACTTCCACCCCGGCTCGGTTTACCAGCACTTGCTGGGGCGACACGTCTGCGCTCAAAAGCTGGCCATCAATAGCCAGCAGCACATCTCCCACCTGTGCATTAACCCCCAGCCGGTTTAAGGGCGAATCGTATCGTTCCAGCCAGGAATCGCCCTGCACAATGTGCGTAACCCGGTAGCCGTTGGCCTTGGAGTCGTATTCAAAATCGGCGGCCAAAACCCCCTGGGGATAATGCGGCACGGGCCGGTAATCGCCGCCCAATTCATAAGCATGCGAGGTTCCCAGTTCGCCCTGCATTTCCCACATCAAGTCCGAAAACTCCGAGCGCGTGGCCACGCGCTCTACCAGCAAGAGGTAGCGCTGGTAAATTAATTGCCAATCCACCTGCGACATATCCTCGGTCCAAAAATGGTCACGTTGCAAGCGCCAGGCCTCCCGGAACATCTGGCGCCATTCATCCAATGGATTGACCGCCACCCGCGCCCGGCTCATGTGGAGCCAACCGCTCTTTTTGGTGTAGCCTTTGGCCTCGTTGTCCGGCTTTTCCCCGGCCTTGAGCACGCGCAGGTTTTTGCCCGACCGATAAATCAAGAAGTCTCGTTCGCGCGATACATCAAAATCATTGATTCCACTGACAACAAACTCTTTCTTGCGCTCGGCCAGGTCATACATCTCCAAAGCGCCCTTGCCAACTTTGTCGTCATTGTCATGCCCGTCGCTATCCAGACTCCCCTCCACCGGAAACGAGGTAAACAAGACTTTGCCTTTTTTAATACCCTTGATTTGATGATAGAGACTTTCGGCCACAGGAAAAGCCACCACCCGATGCTGAATACCATCCAAGTCGATCTGGGTCGGTTTTTTCTCGTCTTTATCCGGCTTGCCCGGCTCCTTAGCCTTTTCCTCGGCTTTATCTGTGGATTTATCTACGGATTTATCCGCCTTGTCAGCCTCACCCTCTTTGGCTTTGTCCTTATCATCATCCTCGCCCTCCTCCGACGTGGCAGCCTCGCCGGGCAGAGGAATGAAGGGATTGGGCAAATCTTTTTGTAAGGTAACCAGATAGGGACGACCGCCGCGAGGGAAACTCAACTCAAAATACTGACTGTCGGACACCGGGTCAAAATCTCGATAGGAAATGAAATAAAGATACTTACCGGCGGGGTCAAAATTGGGACTCACATCAAACAGGTTATTGGGTGCGGTCACAAAATGGGTTTCGCCGCTCTCCAGATGGCACAATTTTATGGCCGATGTAAACACAGACGTTCTAAAGCTATAGGCCACCCACTTGCCATCCGGCGACCAATCCACCCCGTAGATGCGGCCATAGTTACTTTTATCCAGCACCCGCAATGCCTTGTTCTTTAAATCAACGTGAATTAGCTCATAACGGTGATTGCCAAAGGCCAGGGCATCGTCCGTGGGCGACACCTTAAAGAAAAGAGGCCGACCAATATCCAGATCGGCTAGCTGCTCTACCGTGCGGTCCGTGGGCGACTGGGTAGCATCCTTATGAATCTCCACCACTTCTTCACCGGTGGCATCACTGACCATGACCAGGCGCTGTCCATCATTCAGCCACTCGGTCAGGCGATAACGCACGCCCTGTGGCTCCCCATATTGAATGGCTGCACCCTCCCAATTAGACATGGCAAACGCCTTACCTCGCGTGGTAAAGGTGACGCTGTGTCCCTTGGGGTGCAGGGAGTAATGGTCAAGATAAGACGAAGCTTTGACAAACTTTCGGTTACGCTGCACCTGCGGGCTGTGCAATTCAATCTTGATTTTATCGATCTTTTCCCTGGCCGGATCAAACACATACAGTTCCGCTCCGGCCCGGTAAACGATGCGCTGGCCATCGGTAGCAGGGTTACGCACGTAGTAATCCTCGTGATGAGTGTGACGCTGAAGGTCCTTTCCCTCGGGCGTGCAAGAATGAAGATTGCCAATTCCCTCGTGATCGGACAGAAAGTAGATGCGCTCGCCCAACCACATCGGGCTGACCATATTGCTTTTCAATCGTTTGAGTAGTAGCTTGAATTTTCCATTGCCCTGGAAGTCAATCCAGATGTCGCCCGCCGTGCCACCGCGATACCGCTTCCAGTTGGCCAGATCGTGCGCCCGTCGGCCAATAACCAGCCCCCCCTCAGGCCCAAACGAGATAGACCGGGCCGGGCCATACGGGAGAGGTTCCGGCTGTCCCCCCTTGGGACTCACCGCGTAAAGCGGGGTCAAACTATAAAACGGCTGCCCCGCGTTACTGGCAAACACAACCTTCCGGCCATCGGGAGTCCAGTTCACCACCATCGTTCGACTGCCCAACCAGGTCAGGCGGGTGGCCGGACCACCCTGGGCCGGCATTACATACACTTCATCTTCGCCATCTTCGCGGCCAACAAAAGCCAGCCATTTCCCGTCCGGCGATAAGGCCGGATGAGACACCATACCCAGATTGGCCGTCAGCCGCCGAGCCACCCCGCCTCGCGCCGACACTTCCCATAAATCATCCTCGCAGACAAAAACCACTGTGTTCTTATAAATTGTTGGAAATCTGTAGTAACCGCTGGTTGTCATTTATCTTCCTCTAAAAAGTTTCTCAAGGAGACCTGACAGGTTTTGGCATAACTATTTGAAATCCGATCAAAATCCCAAATTTTAGCCTCAATTTGCCGGAAAGTTGTCATGAAAACCTGTCAGGTCTCTGGAATTTCCGAAGTAAGATTAGCAAGTCTACCATTTGCTACTTACGATCTACTATTTGTTTACCATTCCTAACTGCCACCATCTCGGCCATAATGCTCAAAGCAATCTCCGCCGGAGAACGCCCCCCAATATTAAGACCAATGGGCGCGTGGAGACGGTCAAGCTGGGCCTGGGTCAGACCCTCAGCCAATAACCGCTCGACTCGTTTGGCGTGAGTTTTGGGGCTGCCCAACGCGCCAACGTAAAAGACCGGGCTGGACAGGGCCAGTTTCAAGGCCGGGTCGTCCAATTTTGGATCGTGGCTGAGCACAACCACGCTGGTGTTGGGGGTCAGGCCAATCTCCGGCAGCGCCTCATCGGGCCACTGCTGCCGCAGGTTATCGACGTGCGGAAATCGATCGCGGGTGGCAAAAGCGCGACGCGGGTCGACCACGTAGGTACAAAAGCCAAAACGCCGGGCAAAGTGAACCAGCTCACTGGCAATGTGGACCGCCCCAATGATGACGAGTCGGGGGGCCGAACGAAAAATATCAAAAAAAACGTCAACCTCGGCCAACCCCTCGGCGGGCAGAGCATAGTGATGCGTGATGGCCGCACCCTGGTTCAGCAGACCTGGCGTGTCTTGCAAAAGTTGGTCCCGCAGCAAGGTCGCCAGCAGCGGACCGGTTGGTTCGCCTTCGGCGGGAATGAGCGCCTTGACCCCGAGCCAATGCTCAGGCCCACGCACTACCGTGGCCAAAATAACGCCTTTATCTTGTCGGAGATAATCTTTTAGGCCAAAATCCTGGAACCGCTCGACTAAAATCTCAATGGTGCCCCCACAGGCCAAACCAACCTGCCAGGCCTCTTCGTCGGCCACTCCGTAATGCAACAATTTGGGCCGGCCGGTTCTGATGACGGCCAGGGCCTCTTCCACCACGGCTCCTTCCACACAACCGCCGCTGACCGAGCCAATCATTTCTCCATGTTGGTTTACGGCCATCTTGGCCCCGGGGGCGCGGGGCGAGGAACCCCAGGTATTAATGACGGTAGCCAGGGCCACGGTATCACCACGGGCCTGCCAGATTTCAAGGTGGGTCAGGATTTCTTGCATAGGGATATTTTACACGGGAAGGTGGGGTTTTGAAAGTGAGTAAGGAAACGAATCAACGAGTCAGCGAAGCTATCCGTTGACTCGCTGACTCACTGATGGGTTGCATCCTACTTCTGCCCCATCTCGGCCAGGGCCTCCTCACGGAGTTTGCGGCGAAGAACTTTACCGGCCAAAGCTTTGGGCAGTTCGTTGCGGAAAACAACGGAGCGGGGCTGTTTGTAGGGGGCCAATCGCTCCCGGCAGAAAGCGCGAATTTCGGCGGCGGTGGCGGTTTCGCCGGGTTTGAGAACCAGGTAGGCGGTGATTTTTTCGCCGCGCACATCATCAGGCAGGCCAATCACGGCGGCCTCCAACACTTTGGGGTGCTGATACAAAACCTCTTCTACCTCGCGCGGATAAACGTTGTACCCGGCGCTGAGAATCAGATCTTTTTTGCGATCAACAATGTAAAAGTAACCGTCCTCATCCATATAGGCGATGTCGCCGGTGTGTAGCCAACCATCGTGCAAGGCACTGGCCGTTTCCTCGGCGGCTTGCCAATAACCTTGCGTCACTTGTGGCCCTTTAACCAGCAATTCGCCGGTTTCACCCACGCCAAGTTCCCTGGTCGGGTTCTTTACATCGACAATTTTGGCGTCGGTGCCGATGATGGGTACGCCAATACTGCCAACTTTGCGTCGGCCTTTAAGGGGATTGACGTGCGTCACCGAGGAAGCCTCTGTCATGCCGTAGGCTTCGGCAATGCGGACGCCGGTGCGCGACTCGAAGGTTTCCATCACCTCCACCGGCAACGGGGCCGCGCCGCTGAACATCGCTTTGATCGAGGTCAAATCAATCCGGTCAAAAGTTTTGTAATTATTCAGCGCCACAAACAGGGCCGGGACGCCCACAAAAAAGGTGGGACGCTCGGCTACAATCGCCTCGACAATGGTTTTGATTTCGGGTTGGAGAATGAGCACCAACGTGGCGGCCAGATACGTCCCCAGGTTCATCATGCCGTTCATGCCATACACGTGGAAAAACGGGATAATGGCCAGGGCAATGTCTTCGCCTTCCTGATGGCCAAACAGCAAAAACCGCCGAATTTGCACCAAACTGGCAATCAAATTGCGGTGCGTGAGAATTGCGCCTTTGGGCAGGCCGGTAGTGCCGCCGGTGTACTGCAAACAGGCCAAATCGTTAGGGAAAATATCGACCTCCGGGGGCCGGTTGCGCTGGCGCTTAATCAATGTTTTGAAGGAACAAACGATATCGTTATATTCAACCTTGACCCATTTCCCCTGGCGGCGCAGCTCAAACGGGGTCAGCCAGCGTTTGAGGCCCGGCATGTAATCCTGCACCGCGCTCAAGATGACGTGCTTAAGGGGTAGTTTCTGCCGCACCGCCTCGATGCGCGGCCAGAACATATTCAAACTGATAACAGTTTCTACCCCGGCATTGCCCCACTGAAATTCTAGCTCGCGTTCAACATAGAGGGGATTGGTCATCACCGCCACCGCTCCCAACGAAACTGTAGCGTAATAGGCAATGATGGTTTGCGGGCAATTGGGCAGCATGATGGCCACCCGGTCACCCTTACGCACGCCTAACTCATGCAGGCTGGCAGCCAATTTGTCAACCTCTCGCTGTAACTGGCGATAATTCATCCGCGCGCCCATAAAGATGGTGGCCGTCTGTTTGGGGTGATCTTTAGCGGCATTACGTAACAAATCAGGAAGGGTGAGGGGTGGGATGACTAACTCATCCGGAACTTCGTCATCATAAAAATTAAGCCAGGGTCTTGACATAGGGGTCTCGTAAGCTACAAAACTTGATCGTTTCCATTATACAAGTTTTGCCGCCCGGAATCAACACGACCTTTGTTCTAACGGTTTTCCTATAAACGTGGAAAAGAAATGGCTTGAGATATGTAGTTTATGACTATATCTTCGTCCTAAACCTGCGCTGATAACATCTGCTGGTTGGGTTTGCACCACTCCACCACAGCGAATACGTCCACCGGCTCGGCGCGGCCTTTGACCTGGATGGGACCCAGATGCTTGAGCACCAGATCGGTGCGGTCTTGCAATGCTTCGGCAGTTGGCCCGTTGATGAGGATAGGGTATTCGGGGTAATCCTTGGTTAGCGACTCCAACCGCGCAGCCACGTTAACTGTATCGCCGATGACGGTATACATCAACCGCTCCAGCGAGCCAATCTGCCCGGCAACCGCCTCGCCGGTGCTGATGCCCACGCCGTTGCCAATGGCCGGCTCACCACGCCCGGTGCGACGCCGGTTCAGTTCGATCAGCCGCTCACGCATGGCCAGGGCCGCGGCGACGGCGCGCCATTCTTTGTCTGGCTGGTCAATGGGCGCGCCAAAGATAGCGACAATTGCATCGCCGATGAAGTTATTGATGTAGCCCCCCCATTCCCGAATGGCATGAGTCATTTCCGACAGGTACTCGTTGAGAAACGTCACCACCTCCTGAGGCGTCATTTGCTCCGAAATAGTCGAAAAACTGCGGATGTCGGAAAACAGCACGGCAATCCAGAGAGTCTCACCGCCGAGTTCCAGCGCGCCGCTGAGTAACTTCTCACGGACTTCGGGCGATACAACCCGGCCAAAGATGTCGCGTTCCCGTTCCCGCTCGCGCAGACCGGCGGTCATGGTGTTAAAAGCAGCGCCCAACACCCCCACCTCGTCGCTGGAACGGACTTCCACCTTTGCATTCAAATCGCCGCCCTGTACTCGCCTGGCCACCTCGCTGAGTTCAAGCAGGGGTTTGGTAATGCCGCCGGAAACGAGAATTGCACCAATCAAACTGGCCACCGCCACTATCACAATAATCCCGCCAAACAGGCCACCCAAAAAAGGCGGCAAGCGTTCGAACTCCCGACCGGTTTCGATTAAACGAGACAGCACTTGCAGGGCCAGACTCTCCGGCTGGGCCACCGTTACACCCCAATCAAATCCCGCAAAACCGGAAAGTTGAGCCGGAACATCGTAAAAATCGTTGCCGCTGGTGTGGGCATAACCCACAATGTCCCGTTCCCTGGTACTGCCAACCAGCATGGCCCCGGCTCCCTCAACTCCCTTGGGCGCTTCCATCGACCTGAGCGCCGGGGGATAGTTTTGGGCCAATACGTTTTTTGATTCATTGAGAATACTTTCCGGGCTGTGATTGGTGGCGGTGTCGACAATCAACAAGCCATCTGCGGTGAATACCTGAATATTGGCCCCGGTGCTGACGGCCTTTTGCGACAGACGGCGTTGCAACTCGGTCAACCGCACCAGGCCGCGAATAACGCCCAAAACCTCTTTGGTGTCGGGGTCAACCACCGGCAGGGCCAGGCCGACCACCGGCAAACCGGTCACCGGGTCGATGTGAACCTCGGTTAGTCCAATTCCAGCCACCCCCTGCGTGCTGGCTGCCTGCCACCAATCCGCCTGGGCGTGGGTCACCTCTGCCACCGGCCGGGTAATCAGTACGTTGAGGCCGTTGGCGTCGGTGACAATTACTTCCACAAAAGGGGTTTCCGGACGCTCGGTTTGCAGGAAAACAAAGGATAGAGCCGGCGAGAACACGGTTTGAGTGATGGGCACAAACAAACTGCCCTGAAGTTGCATCTTGGCCTGCTCGGACGAGAGGCCCACCAGGCCATTTTGCTGTGAGGCTATGGTTCCCTGCCGCGCGGCCTCAATCACCACACTTTCTTCACTCCAACGCCGCACGTCGGCAATTCGTTCCAGTAAATAACTATCAATATCGGCGGTGGCGTCGGCGGCAGCGCCACTGAGATTGCGGCCGACCACATCGGAACGGAGTGCGTTCTCTGTTTCGCGCAGGCGCGTGGAGAAGCTGGTCAACCGGGTTAGGGTTGAGGATAGGACCACCACGCTGATAACAAACAGGGGCACCAGACCAAGCAAGAGCATCCAGGCTCCTATCTTGTAGCGAAGGCTGGAATAAAATCGTTTCATAACTAATCTCCAGCGATCACTCAAGTGGTGTAACCTTAAAACTTGCCGCTGTCTGACCAGCCTGATAGAGTTGAGTTACCGGGTCGGCTTTTAATTGGTTGGCCAGCGCCTGTAACTCAGCCAGTTGGGCAGTTACAGTACCCATATCGTCAAGGGTAAGAACTTGCAGCGCCTTATCCTGAATCGCGCTAACCTGGGTTGTTACCCCGGTTGCAGCTTCAACCACGGCCGGCTGATGGTTGAACAGAGTGGCCATTTGTCCGGCATAACCGATCACGCCAAAACCATCGCCCGGATTTTCGGCGTTGCCATTGCCATCATGATCGCCAAAACGAGGACCAACCGCCCCTTCAAGAATGTTGACAACATGTTCCAGGTGGGTGCGTGTTTCCGGCAAGGCCCCAATCGCCGCCGCGTTGACCGCATTTTGCACGTGTTGCAAGGCAATGTCCGTCTGGGCCATCAGCCCCAGGGCAAAGGCGGTGTTCAAGGGGGTCACCGGTTCGCTTTCATTCTTGACAAACAGGCGGCGGGCATTGGTCAGGGTTTGTCCATCAAAGCCTCCCGTCAGGATAACCTGCCCGGTTGGACTGGCGCTACCCCCAGCGGGTTCAAGGGTTACCTGAAAACCAGCATAGTGGCTCAAGAGGTTTTCGCTGTTGGGTGAATTCCATTCCAGGACAACACTACCATCAGACCCTACATTGAACACACCAACGCTGGTCGCCGTGCCATCATCCGCCATGAGCCAACCCTGGTAAGTTTGCCCTGCCGGTGGAGCAGGAACGCCGCTGAGGTTAAGCAGGAATTTGTCTGTGGTGGCCAAATTGTTACCAAAACCGGCCACACCACTAACCCGTGGGGTTGGGGGCAGGGATGGGGTAGCGGTTGGTTCCTCAAGCGGCGTGGGCGAGGGTGGGGACACAGTTGGCTCTTGGCCGGGAGCCGACGTGGGTATGTCCAACGGAGTTTCTTCAGTTGGTTCAGATTCAACCCCTGGTATTGCCGTGGGTGAGGCGGTCACGATGGCGGTGGGAGTAGAGGTCGGCGGTTCAGCTACCGGTGCAGCCTCGGTGGGCGTGGAAGTAGCCAGATCAATGGCTACAACCTCATCGACAGCCTGAAATGGTGTGCCTGCGGCGCCACCACATGAAACCACCATAAACAACAAGGGAAACAAAATAATCAAGGTACGATAAGCCATTTTTAAGTTCCTCTCCTTTTTGATGTAGGTAGCATGAACCCAAGCAAGAAGACGGTCTTTAACAGCCCATAGAATTTGATTTTATTCGGTTAACCTGAATGGATGTTGCAGCATCACGTTTGAGGTACCTAAATATCATACCTTGAATCTGGAATATTGCAAGGCACAATCGATATTACTTTATTACTATCTGGATATATTCTGGGGGTTATGCCGATCTTTCGGCCACCATATTAGGTGCTTTTTGCTCTACTTTTTTGGAGGCGTATCAAAATCGTTGAAATCTTTCCCCTTTTCCGTTGACAGGATATCTAAAGCAGCAGCCGCACCGTTACCGGCGGAAATAATTGCCTGGCTTCTTTGGATGCGCGTGCTCCGGCCAACCACATACAGGTGGTCAATGGAAGTGCGAAAGTCACGGTCAACTTCAACGCCTTCATCGGTTACCGACAGGCCCAGACTCTTGGCCAATTCTAGCCCCTTCCCTTCGGCAATAATCAAATACTTACTGTTGTGGCTCTCGCCACTTTCGGTTATTACGGTAAACGCATCGCCGGTTCTCTCCACCCTGGTGACTAGTTGATCTCGAAGGTCGGCCCCAAACTTTGTAACCTGCTCGCGGGCTATTTTCATAAAATCGCTACCGAGTATTTGGGGAATACCCAAATAGTTATAGAGCATAGCCCAATGCATCGCGGTTTTATCCTGTCCAAAAACGGTTACCGCCTGTCCATTCTTGGCCAAAAATAAAGCTGCGCTTAGCCCACCTGGACCATCACCAATGATAATTACGTCTGACATCATCCGCTCCTTTGCAATGAGATAACAACTGAACAAAATTTGATTTTGTTTATTCTGCAACTTAACTCCGAGTATATCAACCATGCCCTGCATTTGTCAAGATTGTCAGCATTTTGAGCAAGAAGGGAGAGAAACCTATTCATAGCGCCGACCCGGCATAGGGATTAAGCGGGGTACACGTTGCTGGTAGTCCCGATAGGCAGCCCCAAATTCGGCCAACAAACGCCGCTCCTCGTGGATTGAACCCAGGTAAAAATAAAGGGTGAAGAGAAGGTAAATGGTCAATAAATTGACGCTCATCACTGGCGTCAACCACAGCAGGAGCAGGCTAAAGGAATAGAGAGGATGTCTCACCCACCGGTAAAAACCGTCCACCCGAAACAGGTTATTCTGAGCCGGTCGGGTAATAAACAACTGGGCCAATCCTAAAAAGTCAAACAGGCCGGTCTGCAAGAAGGCGATCCCCAGTCCCAACAACATCAACAACTGTCCGAACAGCATCAACCAGCACCAGGGAGTAGGGACAATGTATAAAGTCTGGTCCGGCAAAATGGCCAACAAAAGAAAGAGAGGCAGCAGCGTGATAACGGCAAAAGCGTTGTAAGCCAATCGATACCAACGATCGGTGCCTGGGCCAAAAATGTGGCGCACCCACGCTTTAACGGACAAACTGGCCAGCAGGCTATGTACCACTGCGTACAGTCCCAAGAAAAGAATTAATGTTACCGTACTAAAGGCCATAAGTCCCCCCAATCAAGATAACAAAACCGCTGCGAGAGCAAATTCCGCAGCGGTTGTTAGCAAATATCGGATAAAATATGCAAAACTACTTCTGGTCGTTCGAATTCAGACTGCGGACAAAACCATTTCTCTTCAGGTAATCCAAAATAAAATGAGCGTTTTCTTCCGGCGTGTAGTCTACCGTATTCAAGGTAACTTCGGCATGGCGTGGGGGTTCGTAGGGGTCGTCGATGCCGGTGAAGCCTTGAAGCTCACCTCGCCGGGCTTTGGCATACAAACCCTTGACATCGCGCTGTTCACACACCTCCAGGGGCGTATCCACAAACACCTCGACAAAACGGTCCTGGCCAACCATATTACGCACATCGTTACGGGTGGCCCGGTAGGGGCTGACCGCGGCACAAATCACGGTGCCTCCGTGACGCGAAATCTCTCCGGCCACAAAGCCAATGCGCCGGATATTGACATCACGATCGTCTTTGCTAAAACCCAATCCCTTGGAGAGATGCGTACGAACCACATCGCCGTCCAAAACCGTCACCTGGCGACCGTACTCCAGCAGCAATGAGGTCAAAACTTCGGCTGTGGTTGATTTACCCGCGCCGCTCAAGCCGGTAAACCAGATACAAAATCCCTGCCGATACCGGGGCGGATAGCTCTCGGCCAAAATTTCGGCCACTTCCGGGCGGGTGAACCACTCCGGCAGCTTTCTACCATTGTTGAGATATTCCTCTCTGACCTGAGTTCCCGAAATCGAGGCGGTCTTGACCTGATCGGGTACTTTTGAGATTTCTTCGTAACGATCTTCGTCCGGCAGGTAAACCAACGCCCGGAAAGGCACCATTTTCACCCTCAACTCCTCGCTATGCATCTCAACAAGCTCTTGGGCGTCGTAGGGGCCGTAGAAAGGTTCGCCGTTAGAATCGACGCCGGGACCGGCATGATCACGCCCTACAATCAGGTAGTTGGCCCCATAATTCCGGCGGATGATGGCGTGCCACAGCGCCTCGCGGGGTCCGGCCATCCGCATGGCCAGGGGCAACAACGAGAGCAAAATTCGGTCTGGATCGTAGTAATTCTCGGCCAGGGCTTTGTAGGTACGCACCCGGGTATAGTGATCCACATCGCCGGGTTTGGTCATGCCCACCACCGGATGCAGGATCAGTATACCATCCACTTCCTGGGTCGCACGTTTGGTCAGTTCCTCATGCACCCGGTGGAGCGGGTTGCGCGTCTGGAAGGCCACCACATTGTTACGTCCAAACGCTTCCAGCCTGGCCCTGGTTTGGGCCGGCGTCAGCCGCAATTCCCGAAAATCATAATGAGGCGGCAAGTGCAGCATTTGCACCTGCCCCGAAATATTCAACTTACCCCAACGGTGCATTTCGGCCACCAGGGGATGGCGCAGGTCGTGGGTGCCCAAAGCCTTTTCGGCCACTTCGGCCAGGTCCCACTCATAAATCTCTTCAACCGTCATCACGGCCAGAAGTTCATTTTTGGCGTTACGCAGGGCTATCTCCTGGTCCAAACCAACCAGTGAGTCAATCTCAACCGGCAGGGTAATCGGCAGAGGAAAGAGATGGCCGCTGGCCAAACGCATTTCATCCAGAACTCGCCGGTAATCCGCCTGGCCCATGAACCGATCCAGGGGCGAAAAGGCCCCAACGGCCAAAAGCTCCAGGTCGCAAACGGCGCGTTCTGATAACTGGATGGAAGGCAAATGGCTGGCGTAAACTTTCAACTCATCAATGGCCTCTGTTGGCGCCAATAAATCAACCAATTTACCCCCATAAGGCGAAATCAAGTTTGTCGTTTTTGTTGTAGTCAATTCGAAATCCTCCGGGTGGTTATATGTATTTTATAGGGTGAATCGAAAACTCCCCGCCTGGTATAGGGTGGTAACATCAATCACCAAACAAAAATATTAGTATAAAACAATATGAATAAAATGTAAAAATAGTTAGAAATAAATCAGAAAATCTGTAGCGCCGATCATCCAATCTGATAACAACGCAACACCTCTCCCTCAAGCGTCACATATTCCCGCAACAAGTTGGCCGTTAAGCAAGAATGAACGGGTAATATCGCCAAGGCATCGCCAATCTGAACCTGGCCAATGGTTTCCTCATCGGCAGTAATTATCCCGTGTTCCTGCGACAAGCCGGACACGTAGACGCCGGGCAGGCGCGGACCCCAGCCGTCGCCAGTGAGTCGGGCCACGTAGCCAAAAACGGGCCTATCGTTGTCGATGATGAAATCTTTGGAGTGATGCACTGCTCCGCCATAGATGACCAGTTGCCGGCGCTCGGGATGTTTGGCCACCACGGGACAGGCAACGGCGACGGCAATATCCTCTTCCTGGCACACACCAAGCTGAAGTTGCATCACATCATAAAACACAAAGTTGCCTGGCCTGATTTCGTCCACCTCGCTCAGGTCGTCTACCACGCTGCAACTGGGGGTATCGCCAATGGATAACTCAACCGGTCCAATGCCTGTGGCCAGCAACCTGTCCCGTACCTGATTCATCCTGGCAACCACATCGTGGTAGATGGTTTCGATTTCTGTCTTCGACCGGGCGCGATAGGTATGTCCGGCGTGGGTCAACAGCCCCCGCAACGAAAGCAGGGATTTCGCCTCGATTTGGGTAGCCACAGCGATGCATCTATCAACGTCTGACCAGAGAATACCAGTTCGGCCAAGTCCCACATCAATCTTCAGCCAGACATCCACCGGAGCAGCCAGGTTGTTGGCTAAAAAATGCACCACTTCTGGTGACTCAACCAGCAGGCCCAGGTAAATCTGACCGGCCAGTTGATTGATCGACTCAATTTCCAGAATATTGACCGGAAAGGCAATGACGATATCCAACCAACCGTGTTGGGCAAAGTACCGGGCCATCGTCACCGAGGAGACGACGATGGCTTGGACCCCAAACAGCCGAAACCACTCCCCCACCTGGGCCGACTGGTGGGTTTTAAAATGGGGGCGGAACCGGACATCGCTGCGCTGCGCTTTGGCCACCATCCGCTCGATGTTTCTGATCGCCCGTTGCCGATCGAGCAAAAGGGTTGGTTTTTGAATCACGATTGGTGACATTTGTCAATTCGCCCCATACGCAATTATTTCTTGTCTAGAATCGCCCGCACGTCGGCCTCGGTGACTTCATTAAAAATATCCACATCGCCGATAGCCCGGGGCAGAATGAAGCGCACAGTATTCCCCTGTCGCTTCTTGTCAGAAAACATCGCGGCCCACATATCGGCAAAGGGATAGGCGGGGGGAGTAAACGGAAGTTGCAATTGGTCTAGCAGGCTGATGATACGTTCGGTGGTGGCGCCGGAGCAGTGTCCCAGGCGAGTGGCCAGCCGGGCGGCACAGGCCAGGCCAATAGCCACACCTTCACCGTGGCGTAGTTCAAAACGGGAAAGCTGCTCAAAGGCATGGCCAAAGGTATGCCCCAGATTCAGCACCGCCCGCCGGCCCTGCTCAAAAGGGTCTGCCTGCACCACCCGAACTTTTACCCGAACCGCTTCGTCCAGCAGCCAAGTCAAATCGTAATCTCCCTGTTCCAGTGCCGCAAACAGAGCGGGGGCATCGATGATACCGTGCTTGACCACCTCGGCCAGACCGGCGCGGAACTCCACTTCAGGTAGTGTGCCCAGCACATCCGGGTCCATCACCACCATTTCCGGCTGTTTAAACGCGCCCACCAGGTTCTTACCCTGAGGCAAATCAACGCCGGTCTTTCCCCCCACGCTGGCATCGACCATGGCCAACAGCGTGGTCGGGATTTGCACAAAAGGCACGCCCCGCAAATAAGAAGCGGCCACAAACCCGGCCATGTCGCCGACCACGCCGCCGCCTAACGCAATCACCGGGCTACGCCGGTCGAGTTTAGCTGCCACCAGCCGGGGATATAACCCGGCCACGGTCTCCAGCGTTTTAAATTGTTCGCCGTCGAGCAGGTCAAGCCGAATTGGCTCAAAACCGGCCTCGCGCAGACTCGCCAGCAGCGGCTCCGCGTGCAGTGGCCCAACCGTTTGGTTGGTGACGATGGCGCAGCGGCCACGGTAACCCAGTTGGGCCAAATGTTGGCCGGTGTTGGCCAACGCGCCCGATTCGAGATAGATGGGGTAACTACCAGTGGGATGAGAAACATTGATAATGGCCATTGCATTTTCCCGTTAAGAAGTTTTCTGGTGTTCCTGGAAGTACCATTCCAAAATGGCCAGGTGAAGTGGAATAACCTTTCGCCCGGCCAAATCGGCCAACGCCATAAACTGAAATGTTTGCCCCTCCATTAACACGGCTTGATCAAGTTCATAGGTTACGGGATAATGGAAGATGTGGGCGATGATCGCCAAATCTTTTTCAAAGTATGGCTTGAGATATGACAATTTACCAGCATCTAATCGGCACCCAAGCTCTTCTTTGATTTCCCGAATGGTTGCCTCCACGGGCGATTCGCCATGCTCCATCCAACCGCCAAAAAGTCCCCAGCAATTGCTGTAGGCAAGACCTGGCCGATCATCCCGCAATTGCATCGCCACTCGATATTTGGAGTCTTCCAGTAAGACAACAATACCTTCTCTGTTCACGTTATTTCTTTTGCTCAGACTCACCAACCGGCTGGCGAATCAATTGGCAGATATGTCTGGCCGCCGCCTGGGGTGACAGGCGGGTCACATCCAGATGATGCTTGATCCGGGCATAAGCCGGAGTTCGTTGTGCCAGCAGCGCGGCCAGCCGGTCAAAACGACCCGCGTCGTTGGCCGCAAGCATAGGCCGGTTTTGACTGCGGCCGATCCGCCGCCAGAGGGCCGCCGGAGCGCAATCCAGGCAGACCACCAGGCCGGTCGATTCCATGACCCGTAGATTTTCTTCCCAAACCAACGCTCCACCACCGGTGGCAATCACCAAATTCTCCCTTCCGGCCAATTCATGGCAGAGATCAGCCTCTAACCGCCGGAAATAGGCTTCACCATCGTCGGCAAAAATCCGGCTGATCGTGCGTCCCTCGCGTTGCTCGATGAGGGCGTCCATATCCACAAAGTCGCGTTCCAGTTCAGCAGCCACCAACCGGCCGATGGAAGATTTACCCGTGCCCATAAAGCCGGTCAGGACGATATTGATATTCTCAACAGGAGATCCAATCTGCGACATCGTTTTAACCAGATGTCACCCGCAGGAATTTTCGCTTACCAACCTGGATGACCGAACCATCACCGGGTTCAACCATTTGAGCAATGTCTTCGACCCGCCGGCCATCAACCCGCACGCCGCCCTGTTGAATCAAACGACGGGCTTCACTTTTGCTGGGGGCCAGACCGGCCTGAGCCATCAGGTCGACAAGGTTAGTTGATTGAGCAAGCTGAAATTCGGGCATCGCTTCCGGCAACTGCTGTTGTTGAAAGACGCGAATGAAATGTCGCTCCGCCTCGGTTGCGGCTTGCTCGCCATAAAAAATGCTCACAATCTCGCGGGCCAGTTCCATCTTCACGTCGCGGGGATGCCGCGAGTTATCTGCCAGGGCCGTCTCGACTGTGGCTACCTGGGCCGGAGTATAGCGCGTCGCCAGCCTGAAGTAGACCGGCATGGCAAAATCGGGGATGCTCATCACTTTGCCGTACATATCCTCCGGCGGCGCCGAAATGGGAATGTGGTTGCCCAAACTTTTAGACATTTTTACCACGCCATCGGTGCCGGGCAGCAGGCCCATAACAATAGCCACCTGCGGTTTCTGACCCATTGCCGCCTGCAGCTTACGGCCTGCCACCAGAATATTAAAAAGCTGGTCGGTGCCGCCGACTTGCACCTCGGCTTGTTGGGCCACCGCATCGTAACCCTGCATCAAGGCGTAAAAGGTCTCGTGCAGGAAAATCGGCTCGTTTTGGGCCAACCGTTTGGCAAAATTCTCGCGGTTCAGAAATTGTTGGACGGTAAAATTTTGGGCCAACCGAATCAGATCAACCAACCTCAATTTACTCAACCACTCACCATTGTGACGCACCTGCGTTTTCTCCGGATCCAATATTCTGAAGGCCTGGGCCGCATACGTTCGGGCGTTGGCCTCCACCTCGGTTTCGGTCAGCACGGGCCGAGTTTTATCATGATCGCTGGGATCGCCCACCAGACTGGTGTAACTGCCAACCAAGAACGTCACCTCGTGACCCAATTTCTGGAACTGGCACAGCTTGCGCATGGTGATGGTATGACCAATGTGCAGATCCGCCGTGCGGGGATCGTAACCACAATACACGCGCAAGGGGCGTCCCTCCCGCTCCGACTCAAGGAGACGTTGGCGCAGTTCACCGGCCATATTGACTCTGGTTTGATCGTCACCGTATTCGGTGCCCTGCATGAGCAGGTCAACCTGTTCATCGATGGTCATTGGATTCATCATAACCGATACATCCTAAAACAGCTTAAAATTATCCACATCCACCTGCCGCGCCTGGTGCATCAACACCGCATTCATCAACTCAATGGCCATACGGGACTCCAGGGTGATCCCGGACCGCACGCCCACGCAGGGGTCGTGTCGGCCTTTTTCAAGCCTAAAGTTAATCTCTTCCAAATTCTTACGCACCGATTGCTGGGGTTTGACAATGGACGAGGTCGGTTTGAAACCTACGCGACACACCAGCGGCATGCCAGTGGTGATACCCCCGATCATTCCACCGTGGCTGTTGGCCTGATACCCGGCGCGGCGAATGGGATCGTTGTTTTCGCTGCCGTGGCGCTGGACCACCTCAACCCCGGCCCCTACTTCACAGAATTGGGCCGCATGCAGCCCACCCAGGGACCCCATCAGCCGCAGCTTCAAACTCTGGTAGAGCGGTTCGCCCACCAGAGGCGGCACATTGACCGCTACCACCTCCACCGCCGCGCCAATCGAGTCGCCCTGCTTGCGAGTTTCCTTAATCAACGCCGTCGCCGCGCGGATAAAGTCGATATCAAGGGTGCGGATTTCGGCGTTAGCCAGCCGCTCCTCGATGATAGCAATCTTGTTCAGCGGGACGGCCTGGCCTGACGCCTGCCGGACAAGCTGCTCAACCTCGCCAGCCAGGCGCTGGCTGGCAGTAAGCGGACCCACCTGGCAAATAGACGATAGAATCACCGTACCAAAATGCTCCCTCAGAAAAATGCGGGCAATGGACCCGCCGATCACGTCGGAGATGGTGGAGCGGTAGCTGGAACGCCCACCGCCGCGAATATCGCCAAAACCTCCGGACTGGTGATACTTCACCAGGTCGGTGTGGCCGGGCCGGACGGCGCCGATTGGTCCGGCAAATTGCTCGTAATGCCGCGATTTTTGGGAGGTTGACAACACCACCGCGGCAATCGGTTCGCCGGTGGTGAAACCTTCCTCGTAGGTTTCGGTGTGATGGGTCTGATCCTCAACCTGAACCTGGAGGTTTGGGCCGGACAGCAGCCGGTTAAGCTCACCTTCGGCATAAAGTCCGGCCAAAAAAACAACTCTATCCCCCTCGCTACGCGGCGTGCCGTGTTTGCTGCTGCCGGGGCGACGCCGGTCTAGATATTGTTGCACCTCCTGGCGCGAGAGGCGCAGCCCTGGCGGGCAGCCAAAAACAATGGTCGTGATGGCCGGGCCATGGGACTCACCGGCTCCGGCAACGCCAAATAGGGGGCCGCCTAATATTTCCATCATCTCTCCTGACGTTTATTTTATGCCCAACCCTCTCAAACAAGCGTCTCGCATAACGCCCACCGGCGCGGAGTGGCCGGTCCACATTTTAAGAGACAACGCGCCTTGATGAACCAACATCCCCAAACCATCAATAGCCCTAGCCCCAGCAGCGCGGGCACGGGCCAGGAACGTAGTTTCCAGGGGATTGTAAACCAGATCATAAAAAAGGACGTTGGCCGGAATCGGCACCCCCTCCGGCCAGGGACAGGTATCGACGTGAGGGTACATCCCCACCGAGGTGGTATTGACCACCAAATCCACGTCACTCCCCAGAACGGCTAGAGCTTTTTGGGTGAGGGCCTCAAAACTCAAACGGCTGTCGGGGAAAGCATCAGCCAGGTCGTCCACCAGAAAGGCGGCCCGCTGAGCGGTGCGATTGAAGACTACCACCGAGTCTGCTTCGGCCCGGGCCAGCGCAAATACCACTGCCCGCGCCGCGCCGCCCGCGCCCAATACCGCCACCCGCATACCCCGGGGGTGACACCCAGCCTCCCGCAACGAGTCCAAAAAACCGGCAGGGTCGGTGTTGGAACCAATAAATTTACCGTCTTGAATGTAAACGGTGTTGACCGCCCCGGTAATCTGAGCCGCATCGCTCAATTCGTCCATATAACGCATCACCGCCTGTTTGTGGGGCACGGTCACGTTGGTACCGACGAAGTTCAGGGCCATCAACCCCCTAAGCGCCTGTTCCACAGCGCCCGGTTGAACCGGCAGGGGTAGATAGGCCCAGTCGATACCCAGCTCGGCAAAGGCGGCATTGTGCATGGCCGGGCTGAGGCTGTGTTCCAGCGGCCAGCCCATCACCCCCACCAGAGCAGTCTTACTTGTAATTGGTTGGCTCATCACGAGATTGATTCCTGTCTGGAGGATTTTATTTGGGTCATCCGGCCCACTCGACTTCTGCGCCTAACGTTTGCAACGTTTCCACAAAACCCGGAAAACTTTCTTGTAACTCTTCCGCATCCTCAACAATGGTTTCGCCCCTGGCTACCAAGCCAGCCACCGCCAGCGACATCGCCAGCCGGTGGTCGCGACGGCTCTGCACCGTGGTTCCGGTGAGCAATTGTGGCCCGTCGATTTCAAAGCCATCGGGGTGAGCCACAATGTTGGCCCCCAACTTGCCAAACTCCTCAACAACCACTTGAATCCGGTCACTCTCCTTGGCTCGCAGTTCAGTTGCCTCGCACACCAGGGTCTTGCCGCAAGCCTGCAACGCAGCGACCACAAAAATCGGGAATTCGTCGATCATCCGCACCACCACCTCCCCACCGACTTCGGTGCCGTGCAGCTCACTGGTCGATACGCTTATGTTGGCCATCGGCTCCCCTGCTTCAAGATGCTCTGTGCTTGTTACAATTTGTCCCCCCATCTTCTGTAACACTTCCAGCAGTCCGGTACGGGTATAATTTGTGTTGACTCCCTCTATCTCGACCTTACTCTCCGGCACAATGAGACCCGCCACCAATAGAAAGGCGGCAGCGGACATGTCGCCCGAGATCGTAAAGTTGAGTGGTTTTAGGGTGAACCGTTCGGGATTAAAGGTGATGACGCCATCAACTTCGTTGATTTCCGCGCCCATTCCTTGCAACATCCGCAGGGTATGGTCACGGGCCGGGCCGGGTTGGCGCAGCCTCATCTGCCCTTCCGCGCCAAGCGCCGCCAGCAGCAGTGAGGTCTGCAACTGGGCGCTGGCGACGGGTAATTGATAATCAAGGGCGGCCAACCGGCCGCCGGTAATGGTGATGGGAGCGTGGCCGTCGGTGGTGTTGACTACGGCTCCCATTTGCCGCAGCGGTTGGGCAATCCGCTCCATAGGGCGGCGGCGCAATCCTTCGTGACCGTCGAGGGTGGCGGTAAAGGGTTGGGTGGCCAGCAACCCCATCAGCAGCCGCATGGTGGTGGCCGATCCGCCACAGAAGAGCGGTCTGGAAGGTGAGGTGAAACCGTACAACCCTCGCCCGTGCACGGTAAGCGTCGCTCGACCCGGGCCGGTGGGGTCAACCTTAACCTCGATACCCAAAGCCCGGATACAATCTACCATACGTTCGGTGACGCCCGCGTTGAGCCAATTGCGGGCAATGGTCTCGCCTTCGGCCATTGCGCCCAGGATCAGGGTGCGGTGAGAAATGGATTTGTCGCCCGGAACGGTCACACAGCCCTTGAGGGCTTTGCTTGGACGAACGATAAGCTTCAAGGTGGTTATCCTCCAAGTAACAGGGTAACAGGGTAACAGGGTAACAGAGCAAAAAGAACTAGCCGTCGGTTTGTTTCTCGGCTATCGTTGATCGGTATAATCGCTTACGCCGGGTGGCGGCCTGTTCCAGCAATATGCGCAGGGTTGATTCATCGCCGGCTTCCAATGCCCGGGCCAACCGGTCGAGTTGGGTTTGGGCCAGAGCCAGCATCTGCCCGATGGCCTGGCGATTGGTCAACAAAATATCCAACATCATGGTCACATCAGACGCAGCCACGCGAGAGGTGTCTCTAAAACCGGAAGCGGCCACGTCCCACACCGCCAGGTCATCCTCGGCGACTCGCCGGGCCACAAGCACCAACGCGATGGCCAGGGTGTAGGGCAAATGGCTGATAGCAGCAACCAACTTGTCGTGACGGTCGGCGGCCAGAAGTTGCGTTTTAGCGCCAACGGCGGCGGCCAATTCCTGCACCAGGCGGGTAGCGGCGGGCGGGGTGCGATCTAGGGGCGTCAAAACCCAGGGGGCGTCCTCAAAGAGTGTGGTCTCGGCGGCGCTCACACCGGCCTGTTCCTTGCCGCACATCGGATGCGAACCAATCGGGTGGACATTGTCCGGCAATAAGGCCATGGCCGCCACAATCTCTTGTTTGGTACTGCCCATATCGGTGACTACCGCGCCGGGTTTAAAATAGGGCGCAAAGGCGGCCAGTTGGCGCACAATGACTCGCACCGGCGTGCAAAACACAACCAAATCGGCGTCGCCCAGCGCCTCAGCCGGATCGACGGTGGCCCGGTCAACCACGCCTGCCTGCTCGGCTTCACGCGCAGCTTCCTCACGCCGCACCAGGGCGATCACCTCACGGCAAAGTTTTCGCTCTTTCAAGGCCAGGGCCAGCGAGCCGCCCATCAAGCCCAGGCCCACAAGGGTGATTCGAGACTCCTTCAGACTAAACGCAGGTTCGAAGATGCACCTCCGTTATATGGTTCTGCCGACGGCTTCAGCCACCCGCCTGACCTCGCTCATCAGCTCGACAAAACGGTGCGGTTTGAGCGATTGTTCGCCGTCGCTAAGAGCCTCGGCGGGATTGGGATGAACCTCGATAATCAGGCCATCGGCTCCGGCAGCCACGGCAGCCTTGCTGGCTGCTTTCACCAGGGTCCACTTGCCGGTAGCGTGGCTGGGGTCGACCACCACGGGCAGATGGGTTAATTCTTTCAACACGGGCACAGCATTGATGTCGAGGGTATTGCGGGTGTACTTCTCAAAAGTGCGAATGCCTCGCTCGCACAAAATCACCTTGTGATTGCCGTTTGACATGATGTATTCGGCGCTCATCAACAACTCTTCAATGGTACTCATCATCCCTCGTTTTAGCAAAACCGGTTTGTTGCTCTGCCCTACCGCATTGAGCAAGGCGTAATTTTGCATGTTACGGGTGCCAATTTGCAGCACGTCGGCATATTGGGCGATCAGATCAACCTGTTCCGGGGCCATCACTTCGGTAATAACGTGCAGGCCGGTTTCCTCACGCACTTGCGCTAAAATCTTTAGTCCCTCTTCACCCATGCCCTGGAAACTGTACGGTGAAGTGCGCGGTTTGAAGGCCCCGCCTCGCAACAGATGCGCCCCGGCCTCTTTAACTGCCACTGCCGTTTCTCGCATCTGCTCCAGGCTCTCCACCGAGCAAGGGCCGGCCATTACAATAACCTTTTTGTCACCAAACACGTGGCCATTGATCGAAATCTTTGAGTCCTCCGGCTGAAAGTCCCGGCTGGCCAGTTTAAAAGGGCGCAAGACCGGCACAACCCGATCAACCCCCTCCATCCGGCTGATAGCCCCGCGATCCAACTTGCGCTCATCGCCAATCACGCCGATAATGGTTCGTTCCTCACCCACCGACAGGTGAGTCCGGAAGCCCGCTTTTTCAACCCGGCTGACAACCGCCTCAATATTCTGTTGAACTGTGTTCATTTTCATGATGATAATCATTTTAGTTCCCTTCTCCCAAATTTAGTCAAAATAAAAAGGGCGCAACCTTTCTTGGTCGCGCCCTGTGAAATCCACCGAAAACCTACATCAGCCCCCGGTCAGAACGCGCCAAAGGTAAGCCCAGTAATAATAGCCCCAAAAATAAAAAGCACCCGCAAAAACAACTGCGAGCGCGACAAACCAAAACCAAAGATTGCTCAAAGCCGGATGGGCCTGAGCGATAACCTGACCGTGGGTTTGGTTTCTCTGAAGTTGATGAACGTTATGGGGCATGCTATATTTCTCACAAAAGTTGAGAGCATCATAGCACAGAACAGAGGCAGTGTCAACCCCCTTTTTTCATTCATCACGGCTATCATGAGCTGGCCCAGGTTTGGATTGGATTTGGATTAGAATAGAGGGTGTTATATAATGCGGAGAAATTTATGGTAATGGTATCTTGAGGAGTTTTGGTGTTAAATTTTGGCACAAAGATTCGAAAAAGTTTAAACCGAACCCGGAATTCGGTTTTTGGCCAGATTACCGACCTGTTTGGGGGCGGCCGCATCGATGACAAACTATGGGACGATCTGGAAGCGTTGCTGATTCAGGCTGATGTGGGCGTCGACACAACGACGGCCTTGCTTGAAACCGTCCGCCAGCAGGTCGAGCAGGAAGGTATGACCGATCCGGGACAGGTTCGGGATGTTTTGAAGGATGAGATGACACGCTTGCTGGCGGGTTACACTCCCTCGCAAGTTGATAAAGATCGACTACTGACCGTGATGCTGGTGGTCGGCGTGAACGGTTCTGGCAAAACCACCAACATTGCCAAGCTGGCCGATTTGTATCGTCGGCAGGGTAAAAAGGTGGTGTTGGCAGCGGCGGACACGTTTCGGGCGGCAGCGATTGACCAACTCAAAATATGGGGGGAACGGGCCAACTGTCCGGTGATTGCGCACCAGCCCAACGCCGACCCCGGGGCAGTGGTGTTCGACGCCATCAAAAGCGCCCAGGCCCGGAAGGCCGATATGGTGATTATTGATACGGCGGGTCGCTTGCATACCAAGTATAATTTGATGAAGGAACTGGAAAAACTACGCAGCATTGCCCAAAAACAAGTGCATGCGGCGCCGCATGAAACGTTACTGGTTCTCGATGCCACCACCGGTCAAAATGCGCTGGCCCAGGCCAGACATTTCAAAGACAGTGTTGATATTACCGGCGTTTTGCTGGCCAAACTGGATGGCACGGCCAAGGGGGGGGTGGTCTTTTCCATCGGTAAAGAGCTAGGCGTGCCCGTGCGTTTTGTGGGCACGGGTGAGGGTCTGGAAGATTTGATTCCATTTGACGCTCAGGCTTTTGTGGATGGCCTGTTTGAGGCGTGATGAACTGCCCAACTACGACGACGTTCGGCGCATACCAACCACAAACATTTCACCTTCAAAGATTTCCAGGCGGGTGATTTCTAAATCGATCAGAATTCCGGCCAGAGTTTCGTTAACGGTTTCGGTAATTGATTGGAGCAATTCATCGGGAAAATCAAAGGGACCCATTTGAGCTTCTTGCACCTTTACGACCAAGCCGCCATTATCAACCAGAGCGGTGGCGACAATAAAGGAATTGAGATTGAAAAAGCCAAAGGCTTTTACTTTGCCAGTGATATAAATTCTACCGGCTGTGAACCAAATTTGGGGATCGCTCAAGGGAAGCTGGCCGGTTTGGGTCAGCTCAATGGCTACCAAAGAGGTGATTTCTTCGTTGGTCACCCGTAATTGGGACATATGGTTGCCGCTGGCCTCCTGAAGCGCCTGATTAAAATTTTGCTTCAAGCGATCCGTGGCTTCCTGGCTGACGGGAATAGAACCACTTGGCGGTCCAACCTGCTCCCGATTATCGCCGAGGCCACAGGCCAGGCCGGTAAAGGCAAGGATGATAATTACCAAGTACTTGACGAGATATTTTTGAGACACGAATATCCTCTGCTTTCGCCCGATCAAAAAAGATATACGAAATTTTAGAGAGAAGATTATAGCATCCTTTAAATAACATGACAACAGACTTAACCGACCAAGAATTGGAAAAAATTGTCGAGGGGCTTTTATTTGTGGCGCCCGAACCGGTCACGATCCATCATTTAGCCTCGGCCATTGAATGTGAGGCAAAACAAGTAGAAATTGCGCTGGAACAATTGAGCCAGGCTTATCACAGCCGGGGCATACGCCTCCAACGCCAGGGCCAGAAAGTTCAGTTGGTCAGCGCCCCGGAGCTAACCGACTACATTGAACGACTCCTGGGTTTAGCCATTTCTGGCAAATTGTCTACCGCCGCTCTGGAAACCCTGGCGATTGTGGCCTATCGCCAACCCGTGACCCGTCCTGAAATAGAGGCGATTCGGGGGGTGAATAGCGATGGGGTGCTGCGCACCTTGCTCAGCAAGGGTCTGGTGGAAGAGATAGGCCGTTTGGATACCGTTGGTCACCCGACACTCTTTGGCACCAGCTTTGAATTTCTGCGCTATTTTGGCCTGGAAAGAATCGAAGATTTGCCCGAGTTGGAGTTGCCGGAGTACCGCCTCAACCCGGGTGGCCCAGAAATTATTCCAAACGGCGACGAGTTGCTCTGACAATTTTTTCGCGCCACCCCAAAAACCACATCTCAATTGTCAAACAACCCGCAGCTCTGGCGGGAAAAAAGAGTCCGGCTTGCCCGACTTGGGCGAAGGTGTATAATTAGAATGGTATCCTTTTTACCGCAGGATGTTGCTATTGCCGGAGATTTCTATGACTTCCTCGCAATCATCTGAAACTAACACCCCAGATCAGGTAGATATATCTCGTTCCCCGCAGAGCAAACATCTTCCCGACATCTCCCCCGGCCTCCAGGCCGTCCTCCAGAATATTGTTGATGATGTTCTTAGAACCCTCGGCTGTGTGGGGGCCATGGTTGCGCCTTTGGAAGCCGGAAACTGTCTGCGAGTTCGGGCGTATGCTGTTGATGTTGAACCCGGTTTATTAGAGCATTTGGAAAAAACATTGGGGGTCAGCATGATTGGCCCCGAATCTGTGGCGTACCTGGATGATGAATCGTTTAAGGATAACCTGAGCGTTCGGGCGGTAAAGGGGAGTGATGACGATCCACCGGGCGTGGTGGTATCTGATAGCCTGTACGACCTGTTTCGCCCGGTCGTAGACCGGTCGCTGGCCGATTTGGCCCAACGCCTGAGCAGCATTAAACAAGTTATCGCCGTGCCATTTTTTCTTGAGGATGAAGTTGTAGGGAATCTGTTTGTGGCCGCCCGCCAGGTGTTTTCGCGCCGTGACATCGATTTCTTGATTGCTTTGGGCCGGCAGGCGGCCACAGCCATCCAGAGCCAACAGCGATTGGATAACATTCAGGCTATGGAACAGGTCAGCCTGGCGCTGCAAACCTACATCACCGATGAAACCCAAATTCTGCAGACCATTGTTGATGCCGTGGTAGAAAAGCTGGGCTATGCCGGAGCCATGGTAGCCCCTCTGGAGGCAGACAACAGTTTGCCCGTGCGCGCCTACGCTGTTGATATGGCCCAGAACCTGCTCAAACAAATGGAAGAAAAACTGGGGGTCAGCATGATTGGTCCCCAATCTGTGGCTTACCTGGATGATGAACGATTTAAGGATAACCTGAGCGTCAAGGCAGTTAAAGGGGCCGACGGGCCGCCGGGTATCGTTGTGTCTGACAAACTGTATGACCTGTTTTGCCCGGTGGTCAGCAAGCCGCTGGCCGATATGGCTCAGCAATTGGCCGGGATCAAACAAGTGATTGCTATTCCTTTTTTTATTGAAGATGAGGCCGTGGGCAACCTGTTTGTAGCCACCCGCAAGCCATCATTCTCCGAGAGTGAACGAGAGATGTTAAAAACTTTTGGCCAGCAGGCGGCGGTGGGCATTCGCAATGCCCGGTTATATCGCAAGGCAGAAGAACAACAGCAGATTGCCCAGATGTTTGGCAAAATGGCCTTCAGTGCGGCAGCTTACATTCACACCTTGCGCAATCACGTGGGGGTTTCGATGAATTACCTCCAACTGGTACAAATGATCCCTCAACTCTCGGAAGAGCGGCGTTTAAGGGTGATCGAGTCGGCCCCCGAGGTTATCAAACATTTGAATGAAGCAGTTGAGGTGTTGGATAATCTACATAAACCCTGGCGTCAACCTGAAGATGTGCTGACAAACGTCAATGATTGTTTGGCCCGCGCCCTGGGCAAGGTCTTTCCTGAGGCAGCCTACGGTTCGGAACAGGCCGATACGGAGAATGAGTTGGGGATTGCGGTGCATCGCTTACTATCGCCGGGTTTGCCCCAGATCAAAACCATGCCCGATATGTTGACCGAAGCATTTAGAGTGTTAATCAGAAATGCCGTCGAGGCCATTGAAAGAAAGGATAGCGGGGGAGAACTGTGGGTGGAAAGCCGATTGGGTAAAAATTCCATAATAGAAATATCTATTCGGGATAATGGGATTGGCATTAAGCCCGAAAACCTGGGCAAGATATTCGAGATGGGCTGGTCGACGAAAGAAGGTAAAGGCATGGGCTTTGGCCTGTTCTGGACCAGGGATTACATTGAAGGATTGGGGGGGAGCATCGGCGTGGAGAGTGCCTGGCAAGAAGGTACCACCTTTCACCTCACTATTCCGGTACCGACTGCCAGAGAAGGGTAAAAAGACCAGGCCCTATTGTTTTACCTTAACTCCATAAAAACAAAAAGTCCGCCTTAGTTGCGGACTTTTTTGAGCCTGACCGGCAAAACCGAGACTCGACGTTTCTGCTTCATCTACTCTGATTTTAGCTTACTCTTCGGCCAGAGACTCCGCCTCTGCTTCATCCTCGGCAGGAACTTCAACCGCAGGAGTTTCAGTAGCCGGGGTTTCTACCGTTTCCTCATCCAATCTCTCGAGACGCTCCCGCTCCAAAATACCACCTTCGGGGACAACCGTTACCTTGATGGTGGTATTCACATCAACCATTAGCTTGATGACAACTTCCTGATCGCCCAGGGTGCGGATGGGTTCATGTAAGGCTACCTTGCGCCGGTCAACCTCAATCTGGGTTTTGTTCTGAATGGCCTCCACAATATCCGTTGAAGTGACCGAACCGTACAACTTGCCGGTTTCCCCGGCCCGCCGTTCAAAAACTAGCTCCAGGCCAACTAATTGGTTCGCTATGGCCTGCGCGTCGGCCATTTGCTGGGCGCGATGCTTCTCGGCAGCTTTGCGAATGGTCTCCGCCTGCTTCAACGCGCCAGACGTGGCCAGCACGGCCATTTTTTGGGGAATTAAATAGTTGCGGCCGTAGCCGTCGGCAACTGTTTTTACATCACCGGCGTAACCCAGGTTGTCGACATCTTGAATCAATAAAATCTTCATTACTAACTCTCTCCAATTACACTGGTATGTTCAATGGGGTGCGTCCCAAAATTTTGGCAGCAGTAGGGACAGGACAATGTCCTGTCCCTACCCTATGGCCTGAAAATTGGGACAGACCCGTTCAGTTTTCCCCACGTTTAGCAACGGTTGGAAAACACAAACCAAAAGTATACTTTAAATCAATCCATTGTCCAAATTTTGATGTCCCAAAAATGTCT
Source organism: Anaerolineae bacterium (assembly GCA_016926805.1). Lineage (GTDB taxonomy): Bacteria > Chloroflexota > Anaerolineae > 4572-78 > J111 > JAFGNV01. The sequence continues at coordinate 33,830 of JAFGNV010000049.1, read as the reverse complement.
GCCCCTTACCTTACCTCGCGTGAAATAGCGGCAATTATTCCCCAAGCCTGAGTTGTGTTATAATCCGAACAATCTGGAACGGAAAGGAAAGCCACTCATGCGTAAAGCCCTCACTTATGTTCAAGAACACCGGGCCAAAATCCTGGCCGAATTACAAACATTATTGCGTATCCCCAGTATTAGCACCTTCCCGGAAAACCAGGCCGACATGCGCCAAGCCGCGCAATGGTTGGCCAACAAATTAACAAGCCTGGGGCTGGAGCATGTCAACATTAAGCCCACCACGGGCCATCCCGTAGTTTACGCCGACTGGCTGCATGCCGGGGCCGACGCGCCAACATTGTTGATTTATGGGCATTACGATGTCCAGCCGGTTGACCCCCTAGACGAGTGGCGAACGCCCCCCTTTGAGCCAACGATTAAGGGTGATGAACTGTTTTGCCGGGGGGCGACCGACGACAAGGGACAATTGTATGTTCACATCGCTGCGGTTGAGGCCTTTCTCAAAACAACCGGGCAGCTTCCACTGAACATTAAATTTATGCTTGAGGGTGAAGAAGAAATCGGCAGTCTGAGTCTGGGCGATTTTGTGTTGGAGCATCAGGATTTGTTAAAAGCCGACGCCGCCGTCATCTCCGATAGCCACATCATCGACCCGCAAACGCCTGTTTTGGTGGCCGGTGTGCGTGGTTTGGTTTACATGGAAGTTTTTATGCGCGGCTCCCGGCAAGATTTACACTCCGGCACGTATGGCGGCGTGGTCGAGAATCCACTCAACGCCATGGTGCGGGTGTTGGCCTCCCTCCACGATGACCAGGGACGGGTGACGATTCCCGGCTTCTACGATACAGTCCGCGAACTCACTCCCGCCGAACGCGAACTCTTGAATAAAAGCCCGGTCACCCCAGAGACTATATTGGCCGAAACCGGCGCGCCAGCGTTGTGGGGGGAAACCGGCTATACCGTGGTTGAGCAAAGGGGCGTACGTCCCACGCTCGACGTCCACGGCATCAAGGGTGGTTTCATCGGGGCGGGTCAAAAAACGGTCATCCCGGCGGCGGCCAGCGCCAAAGTGAGTATGCGGTTGGTACCGGATCAAGACCCCGCCAAAATTGCCCGCCTGTTTACGGAACACATTCACCGTATCAGTCCCAAAACAATGGAGGTGAGGGTAGAAACCCTGGCCAGGGCGGAAAGCGCGGTGGTGGATATAACTGCTCCGGCTATTGCCGCCGCTGCCAAAGCCTACGAGCGCGGTTTTGGTCGCCGTCCGATTTATCTACGCGAAGGCGGTACCCTACCAGTGGTCAGTATGATCCACAAAACGCTCAACGCTCCCGTGGTAATGATGGGTTTTGGCCTGCCCGACGATAACCTGCACGCGCCCAACGAAAAGTTCCATTTGCCCAATTTTTACCGGGGCATTGAGACAGCGATTCAGTATTATCATATTTTTGGCCGGAAATAAGCAGAACATCCCCGAAACAATATTGTATTGCATCCCTATGAAGAAAATCTTCAATAGAGAACCTTCTTTTCTTCCGAACAAATCTGCATCTCACTTATTGACGCCCGGTATCTGCAGACGCTCTTCTTCTATGGTTATCACAAAATGGCCGAATACCTGCGTCAACTGACTAAAAATCCTTTTTTTATTAGCCACACTATCCCCATCTTTGTGTTATTATTAACATTTGTTTTGTTTCTAAGTTACCCAACTAACTTACACGCTACGTTTCCTAACGGTTTTATAAACAAACCTTTTTGTGGTGTTGACGCCCAAACTCATCACCAACGAGCTTTGGGATTGATATCGGGTCAGTACCCCGGTGATAAGCCCTGGTTATTTATTCCATTTTATCCCGCGTATTTGGCAACACTTTATGTCTTTTTAGGAATTGATTTCTTTTTCCCCGTTGTTGTTCAGTCTATCTTCAATCTGATCACCTGTGCGGCCTTGTATGCTATAGGCCGTTACCTTTTTTCTAATTTAGCTGGCACGTTAGCAACTCTGGCATTTGTTTTATATGCCCCGTTTATTTATTATTTGCCCTGCTACGATCAGTCTTTGCTAACAGTTCCTTTCTTTACCTTGACTGTTTTCTTTCTGTTTAAATTCCAGGCCAATCGGCAGATACGGTGGTTGGTATTTGCAGCTATTTGTGTAGCCTTGAGCGCATTGAGTCGTCCCACTATTTTGATTATAGTACCTGCCGTTCTTTTATGGCTTTTTATTTACCGGATTTCATTCAAGAGATTTCTTTTAGAAGCACTTGGCTTTGCCGGGTTGGTCTTGATATTGATTTCGCCGATTACCTGGCATAACTACCAGACCAGTGGCCTATTTATCCCTCTGTCCAAAAATGGCGGCGTTAATCTCTTTACAGGAAATAACCCCGATGCTTCAGGGCTGGACTCCTTGGCTCATGTCCAGTCGCAACCAGCAGTTCTACGCCATGTGGAACTTCAAAAACGACGCATCAGCGGTGAGACTACCTACTCAGCTGAGGTATTTAAATACATTCGTGAGCAGCCCGGGGATTGGATTCAATTAACTGGAAGGAAAGTATGGTTATGGTTTGGTGAAGCAGACAGACCTTTAATTTCACCGTTTTTTTCGCAGACCATTGAAGAGTCAATGATTCTACGGTGGTTACCCATTGAGTGGCAAGCGATGGCGTTTACTGCTTTGTTAGGCCTGGTTTTAGCAAAAAGCCGACAGCATCAAGCTAATATGCTGGTCTGGTTGGTATATGGCTTTTTCAGCCTCGCCACAATTTTGTTTTTTATCCAGCTTCGTTTTCGATTGCCTTTTGTCCCCATTGTGGTGATATATGCTATGGCCTTGGTAACTCAGGCCAGTAATTGGATACAGCAAAACCAAAAACGGTATTGGCTTGTATTAATTGTCTTGTTGGCAATGTATCTTATATTGCCATCGCTGTGGATATTTATCCTTATTTACAGTCTACGGGGGTTATGGGCAGCGTCCAAACCTAGTGGCGACGTGGTACACCGCTGGACATTTATTGTCATTTGGTCCTATTTGGTTGTAGGAGGTTTTTTTATCCATAGCCGGATGGCCGCTAATGATGTGTCTCAAACAATTGCGCACTATCTGGGGCCACGATTGGTGGGGCAAGGAATTTTGGGGCAAACTCTTCAAATGGACTGCGATGGATTTGATTCCCTATGGATAAAAATGGGTACATTTGATAACAATCATGATCAGCCTGTGACCTTATTTTTGACAAAGGATTTAGATGCCCAACAAACGTTGTTGGCGGGACAATTTGATGGAAGTAAGGTGCAAGATAATACATGGCTTCACTTTGAATTTGAGCCGCTGCCAGACTCAAATAGGCAAACCTACTTTTTCTTTATCACGTCACCAACGTCCACAGTAGATAATAGCTTAACCACACGCGGCTATTCTGATGTACCTATTGATTACTATAAATCTGGCCAAGCTTATGCAGGAGCACTTGGCAGTTTGCAAAAAATTGAGGCTGATTTTGCTTTTGTTGCTACATGTCAACAATCTTTATGGCAAAAACTCCTGGCAGGGGTCGACTATATGGCAACACATAAAGTGTGGGTACTGAGTTCAACAAAAGAATATTGGATTATTCTTGGCCTCCACCTGGTGTTGTTAATAGTTTCAACCATTGGGATAGTGATCAGTTTACGAAACAAATAAGCTGCCAGTTAGTCTAGGGCACATAAAATATAATAATCATTCCGAAAAATCATATTGGGACATTGTCGCTCTACTTCTGCCAGGATCTCGTCATGTAAATCTGGCGGTTTACGCCAGGTGGAGATAATACCGGGATTTATTATAACGACATCTCCCGGCAACGGCGGCATATTAATCCGGCGCTGTAAAGGGTAGAAAATTCGTCCCGTTTGGGACGCGATTTCGCCATTACGATATCCCAAGGCGTAAAAGACTCGTGCTTTTGGCACGTCATTTTTAATAAAATCTATCACTTCGTTCTGCGCCTGGCTGGGAATGATCATACTTGGCATTTGAATATATTTTCCATAAACTTGCTTCAGCCGCCAAGCCTCAATTAATTCCTCAGAAATAACAGGACTAAAAGCTAAGTATTGAGTTGAGAAATTTAATATCAAGATGAGTAAAATACCGCCACTCAAAGCCAGCCAACGCCAGTTGGTCGTCTGGATAGTCTGTTTGAATACATAAATTACTACAATAGTGAGGCTGAGTACGCCCAACATAAGCGATATCCAGTTATAGCGGGTCACCCCGCCGGTAGACCAAACGACAAACCAAATGTAATGAGTGAGCCAGCCCACCCAAAATAGAAAAATCACCTTATGACGAACTTTTTCCTCCCGCCAACGCCAGATGAGATAAGCGCCACCTATCAAAATAATCAACAGGGTGAGACAAGCAAAAATAAGGTTAGGTTGGGAAATTTCGGTGATAATTTTCAGTTTGTCCCAGGCAAACTCTAGCGGTGGAGATATGATATCGTCTTGACCACGTCCATAATCTTTGGCAAACTCGTAACGAAAACCGATATGTCTCAGATAAGTTTCAAAACTGGTTATTCGGATAATAGAGATTAGTTGGAAAAGTTCCCACATAGTCGGGAACGTCATACAACCAATTAAAAAAACAAAGATCTCTCGCCAAGTAGCCTGTTTTCGGCAGAGAAAGAGCAATCCTAACCACCCCAGGGCTGATAAAGCTAGGGCTGAAATTAATTTACTATAAAGGGCCAGTCCCACAGCTATTCCGCTGGCAAAAAAACACCACCCCCGACGATTCTGTTGTTGATAGGCAAAGACAAACAGGGCAAATGCCAGCATTATATAAGCCAGCGCAGCCATCTCGCCTAATGTTTGAAAACTCAAATATATTAACAAACTTGGATATAGATATAAATACACATGAAAAAAAGCAACAGCCTCTATTCCACCTGCAAACCAGAGGAATATTGAGGCAATTAGGAGAAAAATAACAAAAAACAACAACGACCCGGCTCTATAAGTCCAAAATTTGAACCCAAAAATCTTAAAAATAATAGCTTGAGGAATAATCAAGGCGGGTCGGTCAGACCGAAAATAAAGTCGCCCCTCATTATCTTGAATATGAAATTCACCTTGTAAACTTGGTCCAGCGGTTATAGTGGGGTCCGTTATGGTAGCAACCATAGTTGTATAAGTACCCCGTTCGGCCAATGAACGAGCAATACCCAGAGACCAACCACTATCTTGAATCAATCCGCCATATTCATCAATAAAGGCCAGAAGACGGATAACTTGAAGCAATACCAGGATCAGCAATATTATTAATTGAAATTTTCTATTTTGATACAGGGTGCGGAGACTCATTATTCAAGTTGATCCTATTCAACAGTGCCGATGTTACAGATAATATAGTTGGGTGTTTCCAAAACAATCATAGGACACTCTCGCTGAATGGTTTCAAGGATGTCGAGCCGTTGCTGCCGCTCTTTTTTCCATGGCGAGATAAGTGCTGGCCCCATAATCGCTACATCGTCTGGATGAGGACCCATAAATTTACGACGCGGTATAGTATAAAAAATCCGATTGGTCAAAAAAGAAATTTCGGCTGTCTTGTGTCCTTCGGGATAATAGATATTGGCATCTTTAGGAAGATTTCTAATAAACTCTACCACTTGTGCTTGTTCTGCCCTGGGAATAATTATCCAGGGCAGGTAAGTATCTCGGGTTGTTAACTGTCGTTGATGCCATACCTCAATCAGTTCTGGCGTAATGAAGACATGCAGGGCTTGGGGTTGGCTACTGAAACTAAATAGAAACAGTAATCCTAATAAAAAAGTACCGGCAATATTTACCGTACCTGGCTTGGCGCTCATACGCCGCACCAACATGCCAAATAAAAGGCCCATAAGCATAGTCATCCAGATGAGACCATACCAATAATAACGTGTCCAGGCATTCTTAGGCCCATTGAGGAACCAAATTGTATAAATGAGCCAGGCCACCCACAGTAGAATGGTCATATTGCGCCGGGGCTGGTCGGTCCAAAGTTCGCGGATCAACCAGATGCCGCCCATGCCAGTGACCAGAACCAACAAAAGACTGACCAGAAGATGCGAACGAGAGATCTCTGAAAGTATGATAGCTTTTAACAGAAATAATTCCATACCTTCCGCAATGGGGGTGATACCTTTCAGGGAACGCAGAAAAAAATCGAGCCGTCCCCAAACATGATTAAGATACGTGGGAAAATCGCTAACCTGCATTAAAGTGATAAATATATACAATTGCCATAATGCTGCTACTAAAAGTAAGCCTGCTATAATCATAAAGGCTTCTTTAAAGCCGGTTTTCTTTTGCCGGTACAGAATAAACCAGACAATAGCCAATCCGCCAAAGGCGATTAATGTAGGCAGGCGGGTGTTTAACGTTATGCCGACAAAGAGTCCGCAAAGGAAAAACCAGAGCCGTACCCGATGTTTAACCTCGGTGGCTTTGATAAATAATACAAAACTGATCAGTAGATAGACCATACTGGATACTTCTCCATTGGCTTCATAGCCCAGAAAAATGTATAACTGAGGGAAGAAGTACAGGTATAAATGAAAAATAACAACGCTGACTAGCCCCTGGATGTAATACAGCATGCCTGTGGTTAAAATCAAGAACAAAAGGAAAAAGATAAGCGGTCCGGCTCGGCTTGACCAGAAACTGACCCCAAATAGTTTAAAGATAACCGCGTTAGGCAAAACAACTCCCGGCCCCGTTGTATGAGCTACAAAAAAATATTCTCGCCCCTTTTCATCCTGAACGGTGAAGAGATCGTCATAGTTAAATCCGGTTTTTTGGTTAGGGTCTACCACCGTGCTGCTCAAGGAGGTATAGGTGCCTCGTTCTGCTAGAGAGCGAGAGATACCTAAAGCCCAACCGCCATCGTGTTCTACGCTACCAAATTCATTAACAAACACCACAATGCGTACCATCTGGTAGAAAATGAGCAGCCCGATAACTACAAATTCGACAAATCGGGGAATCTTGATACTATTTTTTACAGACATTTAACAATAACCTTGATTTAAAACTATTCTGCCGGAAAGGGACAGAGCATATAATAATCATTGGCGACGACAGGCTGGGGACATTCTTCTCGAACCATACTCCGCAGAGTTTCACAGCGAACCGGATCCATCCAGGGCGCAATCAACGATGGGCCAATAATGGCAACATCTTGAGCATGAGGTTGCATCAATTGGCGACGGTCGAGTGGGTAGAATATTCGTCCGGTCAAGGCCGAAATTTCAGCGGCTTTGTGTTGGGCGGGATAGTAAACGTGGGCTTCCGGTGGTAACCGGTCAATATAAGCAATAACTTCTGCCTGGACAGCTCTGGGAATGATAATCCAGGGTAAATGAGCCCCATATTTATCACTTATCTGTTTTTCTTGCCAATACGGAATCAAATCGTCCTGCAGAAAAAAGCCCCATACATACGGCTGACTGATAAAACCCCACCCAATCAGAATCAGTAGAAAGATGCCTGAAGCAAACGGGGTCAGGTGATAAGTTGACGAAAACTTAGGTTGCGAATTTTCCTTACCCACTTGGGTGTGGCCGCCTGTCCCTATGCCCAGTTTAATCAGGGTGACCGTAATTATACATAATAATATCACCGCCAAAATCAATCCCAGCCAAATATGGCGCAGCCAACCTGTTTTAGCCAAGCCAACAAACCATGCCATATTGACTAACCAGCCAAGCCACAACGAAACCAATAGATTCTGCTTACGGGTTTGGGTACGCCATAACCATATCAAGGCCATTCCACCTACAAAAATAGCCACAAAGATGATAGCAGTCACCCAGCGCTGCGGATGGGCTATCTCTTGCAAACGAAAGAACTTATCCCAAAAAAAATCGGGCCCGGAGTAGATTCGCACGCGTAATCCGCTACCGGCATCAAGAAATTCGCTAAACTTTTCTCGCAGATATTGCAGATATAGTTCATAATTAGTAAGCCGAACTAATACAAACCACTGAACTACCTCCCAAAAACTCCACACCAACCCCAATCCTCCAGCCAAAGCAGATAGTTCACGAAAATGAAATTTCTGTTTTTCTATTGACTTACCTGGGTCATCAGAGCTTTTGGTACCAGTTAACACGTTAAACCTTTGAACAGGTATTACCCTCCCCAGGAAATTCTGCAGCCTGATTACATAGGGATGGTTAATCAAGTATAAGGCTCCGGCCCAAATAAAGATTCCACTTAGTGAGAGCAACGTAATTAGCTTGCTAATTACGGCCAACCCGGCCACTAATCCGGCCAGAAAAAAATGATACCAACGTCTCTGTTGTTTCTGGGTAGCCCACACAAAGGCCAAATAAGCCCAAAGAACATAGAATATGCTGGGAACTTCACCCAATGCCTGATAACTGAGGAAAATTGACAAATGCGGATAAAAGAGGATAAAAAGGTGAAAAAGAATAACTGCTCCCAACCCGGCCAGTCGATACAAAATATAGGCAGCCAGGAGAAGAAAGAGGACATAAAAAATAAGTGGCCCGGCCCAAAAACCCCAATACCCCATTCCAAACAATTTGAGGGCAAGCGCATCTGGCACAATACTGGCCGGCCCCGTCACGCTACTGCTACGGAACCAGATACGTCCATCGGGGGCTTGAATATCAAATTTCTTGCTAATATTCAAGCCGCCGGGTACTGCTGGATCTACAATTTCGCTCACCGTGGTTGTATAGGTACCATACTCCACCAGCGAGCGGGATATAGTTAGCGCCCAGCCTGCATCATGCTCTACGCCACCATATACCATGATAAAAACAATTACCCGAGCCAGTTGGTAGGCTGTGAGAAGAAGTATAACAACTGGTGGTAATATTTTTTTTACTGGTTGCGACAAAACCGTCAATCTATTATACCCAAACCTATTGAATGGGGCAGCTTCAATCTAAGACAGACCGGTAGTATACTTGAGCGGTAGGATTGTGAGCAAATAGATAGTACGGCATGGCCCTGAGTGTAGAGATTGTTTTTTCCCTGAGGCAAGTTACGGTAACCGAAGTATATCAACGGAACAGACGATATAGAAATCGTTTTTCACAACCGGCTCGGGACATACCTGCTCAATAAGCCGAAGTACGTTTTGCCTCATAACCGTGTCTTTACGCCAGGGGGAAATGGCCGATGGAGAAAAGATGATCACATCCTTCGGATGTGGGGTTTGAAGATTTCGGCGGCCAATTGGAAAATGTAATCGTCCGGTCTGGGCAGGAATTTCAGCCACCTTGTATCCTTCCGGGTAATATACATTCGCTTCGGCTGGCATTTGCTGAATGTAGTTCACTGCCTCGGCTTGAGCATTCCGGGGAATAACGATCCACGGTATGGGCGCATATTTGTGGTTGACGCGCTTTTCACGCCAATAGGTCACAATCTCATCCGGCACATAAAAGCCCCATACATACGGCTGACTCACAAAACCCCAGGCGATTAAAGCCAACAGCATAACACCCGCTGCCAGTGATATCGTCTGTAGAAAATTGCGGGACACTGATCTATGATCTCGCCTTGATCCTACAATCCTAATTCGCGGCAGGGTGACCGCGATAACACACAATAACATGACCCCCAACACCAACCCAAACCAAAAATGACGCGCCCAGCCGGTTTTGGCCAGGCCGACAAACCAGATAGTATTGGCCAGCCAGCCAAACCACATTGGAGCCAATAAATTTTGTTTCTGCCCCCGGCTTCGCCACAGCCAGATCAAAGCCAAGCCCCCTAAAAAGATAAAGGCAAAAATGACTCCCGTCACCCATCGCTGGGGATGGGCAACCTCCACCAATAGAAAAAATTTGTCCCAGAAAAACTCTGGGCCGGAATGAATCTGCAACCCCACCCCACTACCATCATCTAAAATAAATGTCAATCGTTGTTGGGCGTGTTGCAGATACAGATCGAAGTTGGTTAAGTAAGTCAAAATAATGAGATGAACCATCTCCCATAAAACCGGGAGCAGGATGGTACCCCCACCTAAAGCTGCCACATCTCTAAAACGTAACCTGGCCGATGGTTGCTCCTCCATCACCGACTGCCGCCACCGCCTTCCACCCATCAACCACAAGATGCCGCCCCAAACAAAAATTCCGCTTAACGACCACAACGTAATCATTTTGGCATTGAGCGCCAATCCCACCACCAGGCCGACAAGTAAAAAATGCCACCAGCGTCGCGTTGGTTTTTTGAGCATGACAGCAAAAACTAAATACGCCGCCAAAATATAGAACATACCGGGTACTTCACCCATCGCTTCATAACCAAGAAATATAGAAATGTGGGGATAAAAAAAGAGAAAAGTGTGAAATAATACCACGGCCTCTAATCTAGCCAGGCGATACAAAATATAGGCCACCAGCAGCAAGAATAGGGTGTAAAAAATCAGCGGGCCGGCCCGCAGCGCCCAAAATCCAGCGCCAAAAATTCTTAGAACAATCGCATCGGGGATAATGCTAGCCGGGCCAACGCCATTGCCGGTAAAAAACCAGATCCGTCCATCGGCGGCTTGAATATCAAATTTTTGATCAACGTTAATCGCGCCCGACACCGTGGGGTCAACAATGGTGCTGACCATAGTGGTATACGTCCCCTGTTCGGCCAGGGAACGAGAGATAGACAGCATCCAGCCGCCGTCGTGTTCAATACCACCATATACATTGATAAAGGCGATGATGCGGACAAGTTGATAGGCGGTGAGAATGAATATAACTAAAAACGGCAGAATTTTTTGCTTGGATTGAAATGATGCCATCTTTTCAACCTGGAAAATTCGGAAAGTAGTATACTTGAGAGAAGGGATTGGAAGCAAATAAACCGATCCCAGGCCGACCTATTTTGCCAACTTCCCCCCTTTTCACTATCATAGTACCTCTTTTGCCAATCGGTCCTTCCGGCAAAACTTTGAAAACTGATTGCTCTATGCCCAAATCATCTGTTTTATCATCGCCCTGGTTCCGCAAAACTGTTGCCCTTACGATTGCGGCTGTTATATTGACCTTTGTGCCCATCGCGCCTCTGGCGATTGTCGGTGGCCTGGCGCTTACAATGGTACTACCCGGCGTCCAGTTGCTGCACTGGTTGGACTTATTCCGGCAACAATGGGATTTCAGAGCGGTTGTTTTGAGCATAGCCCTGGGTATGGTCACCTCGCCCATTTTGATTTACTGGAGCAGTCTGCTGTTTGGTTTTAGCCGCTGGCCGCTGTTGGTTGTCTTCTCTGTTTACGCCATCGCCCTGGCTGCCTGGGTGAGTCGAAATGACTCCTACATAACAAACAACGGCAACGAGTCAGACACATCAGACGAGCCTGCCGATAGCTCTCGCCGCAATTGGCTGCTGGTCGCCCTGCTGATTGGTGTGACCGCCCTGGGCGTCTTTTTAGCTTATTTTGAACTGGAAACCGCGCAAGGTTATTATCCGGTTCAGATGGAGGACTGGCAGAAACATTATGGCGTGGCCTTTGCCCTGCGTTACACCGGTATCCCGCCCACCAGTATGTTTTTCTACGGCATGTTTCCCCAAGAAAAACTGGTCTACTATTACTTCCTTCATCTTAACGGCGCCACGCTCGATCTGCTGCAAAACGGCCAACCGGCGTTGCAACTCACTTTTGTGACCGTCATTGTGCTGGCCTCTCTGATCTTTAGCGGCGTTTTTTTGCTGCTGGCCCAGGCCACCCTGCGCAACCAAAAAGCAGCCGTATGGTCGTTGGCTTTTGCCACGGTCATTGGGGGTCTGGACGTTATTCCAACCCTGCACCGGACCATCCAAAAATATCGCGAGCATTTCCCCACCGACCCGCTGACCATTGGCGTCTTTTTACCCCGCGAACACATCGACAACTGGGTGTCGGCCCTATCGTTGCGGCTGAACACATTTTTTGCCCATCATATCTGGGTGCCCCAACATCTGACCGGCTTGACCATTCTTTGCCTGGGCTGCTATCTTTACCTTACCCTCAAAAACCGGCGTAAATTACTGATGATGTTGCCCCTCCTGCTGTTTGCCCTGGTGGGGCACAGTACCTGGATTGCGGTGGTAACCCTGGGTTGTCTGTTTCTTTTTGCGTTGCTGCAAATTGGGATGACGGCCCGCGTTCAAGGCTTGGCCGCCACCCGAACCCTCTTTTTAGGTTATGTAATTATTGCCTTGATCTTTACCGCGGTGGCCGCCCCGTTTTTGCTTTGTTTGATTGGCCCGCAAGCGCCGAAGTCGGGCCTTGTCTTTGAGATTCCCAAACTCGATAGTTGGTCCATTCTGCGACCTTTTCAAGCCAGCTTTGGCCCCACCATTTGGGCCAGACTGCTCGACCTGCCTCTTCATTTTGTTCTGGAGATGGGGGCGCTGCTGGTTGCCGGAACAACCGGCCTGCTTCTTTTTTGGCGCAGCCAACTAAACCGGAACCAACACCCAACCTCCCCCGAATGCCAGCCGCCCGCCTTCCGCCCCCCTCCTTCATCCCCCCTCCCGCCTCCCTTCTCGCTCCTTCCCTTCTGGACCCTTCTCCTGATAACCGGCGTCCTCACGGTCAGTCTGTTTGCCTCAGGCCGCGGTTGGGCCGAACTGGGGCTGATGCTGAACAACGATTTGGGCCTGCGAGCGATTATGCCGGGCCAGTTGGTGCTGGCCCTTTTTGCCGGATACTTTATGGTGCGATTGCCCACTTTGCCGCTGCCCCGTTGGGGACGAACTCTATTGATGGGGATTGTGGGCTTGCTGATTGCGGGGGGAGTTGCTTACGCGGGCTGGGAGTTTATCTCGATGGGCCTGACCAAATATTTCGACCAACCCAAACTCGCGCCGGATGTTGTCCAAACTCTGCGTGCGCTGCCCGAAGTCACCTATCCCCAGGACAAACCCTTCCCGGTGGTCCAACATCGCCTGCACCGCGATGCCTCTCGCTTCCAACTTTCACTGGGGAACCGTCCGGTGGGTTTTTCCACGGGCGAGGCGGTTGTCTTTCACCGGGATTTGCCCAGTCTGGCTCTGGCACTTGAACTGAGCCAGCAGGCGTTCGACAATGGCCTGCCGGTGTGGAGTTATCAGATGTTCCGCAATCTGGGGGCAGACTACATTTTTGTCGGTCCGGCCGAACGCGAAACCATACGGCATCCTGAAAAATACGAACATTCGCTGTATTTCCAACAGGTGTATCAACAGGGTGATTTTGAGATTTACCAGGTAAAACCGCCGCTTTACCAGCCCGGCCAGGCCAGTTTTGACCGGGACACCGTTGAATTTGAAGGCTACTTTATTGACCTGGCCCCCGTTTTTCCGGGGGAACCGTCAACCCTTGGGGAAACACCTGGTCTTGTCACTGCTTGGCGTTTGACCCGGTCCGTCGATAAAAATTACACCCTCTTCGTCCATCTAGTCGATACTGACGGCAACATCATCGCCCAGGCCGATCACCAACTCTGGGCCTGGGATGTCCGCAGCGAAGGGCCAACCACCACCTGGACTCCCCGGCTGGTTCACCTGGACATCGTGCCGGTGCCGGAGACAGCCCTTGCGGCTGAAGAGTCGCTCACCATCCGGCTGGGATTGTGGCTGCCGGAAACAGGCGAACACTTTCCGGTAGACACCTCAACCCTCGAGATTGACGCAGGGGGCAGGTTGATGGTGGGGGAATTGAAACGCTAATTATCGGCTAAATACTGGCGCGGGTTGGTCATAAACGCCTTGTACAGCCGGTAATGGCTCGACTCCTCATAAGTAATCTGCCTGACCGGGATGCTATCGAAGCTAAAAATCTGTGCGCCGGGACAGGCCAGCAAAATGGGGGAGTGGGTGGCAATAATGAACTGGGCGTGCCCCGCCTGACTCATCTCCTGCAATAGTTTTACTAGTCCCACCTGGCTCTGGGGCGAGAGGGCTGTTTCCGGCTCGTCCAACAGATACAACCCTTTCCGCTGATAGCGTGACCGGAAATAAGACATCAGCGACTGGCCGTGAGATTGGGTCATCAATGATTTTCCGCCAAAATATTGTAGCATCGCCGGATCCGCCCTGGCCCACTCATCCAGACTTTGGGTGAAATAGTTGAACGTGTCGGACCCAAAAAACGAGCCGGGTACCTGGCCATTGGCCCATTCCACCGCAATACAACGATAGAGTTGTTCTTCGTAAACGTTAACCTCAAACCTGGCCCGCTCGACGCCGCGCCAGATGTGAATCCCACACTTGTGGGTGATCGCCTCTAACAGGGTTGATTTTCCGGTGCCGTTCTCACCCACAAAACAGACTACCGGGGCGTTAAACCTGATGCTTTTAGTGTGATGAAAAATGGGCTGATTAAAGGGATAATTCTGGGTAGTGGGATATTTTTCCGGGAGAAGGGTAACGCTTTTAAGATGCATCGCCGTGCCTCTCTAGTTGTAGTTGCATTCAATCGGTTTTATATTTATCCAGGACGATCACAAGGAGGCTACCTTGAGCCTGCCCGGGATTCGCCCCTTCTCAAAGCTCAAAGTTTACCCCGATGCCAGGAGTCAGGCAAATTCAGGGGGTAACGGCATCAAAAAAGCGGAGCCGAAAAAAACTCAACTCCGCTTTATAACGCAAAAGGTACAATCACTCTTCCGCTTCATCTTCGTCGTCTCTATCTTCAACCGGATTATCAACCAGCTTCCGAATTCCGGAAACATTTTTGGTCAACACGGCTGAGCCTATTTCCAAACAACGGTCAATAATATCGGTCAAATCATTGGGCAAAACAGTCTTGATCAAATAATCATCCGCCCCGGCCTCAAGGGCTTCATCAATCAGCGCCTGTTCCTTATAGGCCGACAATACCAAAATGGGAATATCCCTGATCGACTCAATCTTGCGCAACTCTCGAATAGTGTCAGCGCCACTCATTTTGGGCATCATCATATCGACCAAAACCAGCGCCGGACGCCAGGCCCGGGCCTTTTGGATGCCCTGTGGCCCGTCATCAGCCGTAATCACATCGTAACCGGCCCGGGCCAGAATAAAGGTGAGCATCCGTTGAGTATCGGGGTTATCTTCAATGCAAAGGATTCTAAACTTTGACATATCACTCTCTTTTGACGTTCACTATTCTACCACATCAAACAAATGATGTAAATATACCCAAAGTCCACCCGGATACATTTTAAGTATATCCAATCAGCTTATTTTACCCAAATGTGAACGCTACCATCTCTATTGCAAAAGATTTTTCAACTTGCCCAACCGTTTCCTTTCTGCTACCATGACGCCCTGACCATAACCAGCTACAGGGCCGGATAACAAGAATTGCTGTTACTTCGTCAGTTGGCCGTTGGATTTCTGACGCTTAAAATTCAGCCATTTTTTAGCCAGTTGTGATAAAATTATCAGGTTCGTTAACAGCCTGAAAGCGAAATTGGAGCCTATGCAAGTCAGTCGAAAAGTGATGATTACCCGCCGCCGGCGGCGACGGGTGCAAGAGCAAAAACCCAAAATATTTATTTATTTTCTCAGCCTGGTCCTGGTTGCCGTGGCCATTGTCTTGGCCGCCATCATGTTCAACCTGCTGGCCAGTGTCAGCGCAGCTTATGCAGTTTATGATAGCTTTGCCCAACAACTCCCCGACCCCACCTCCATTGAAACCGAACAGGAAGATTTTGAAACCACCAAAATCTACGACCGCACCGGCCAGGTACTACTCTACGAGATTTTTGATCCCCTCTGGGGCGACCGCAACTACGTGAAACTCAGCGAAATTCCCGAATTTTGCCGCGACGCCACGGTTATTCTGGAAGATAAAACCTTTTACACCAACCCTGGCTTCGACCCTGAAGGTATTGGCCGTGCCTTTGTGCAAAACATCCAGGGTCAGCGAATTCAAGGGGGCAGTTCCATCACCCAGCAGCTCATCAAGAACATTTTGATCGACAAAGAAGAACGTACCCAACTATCCTACACCCGTAAACTCAAAGAGATGATTCTGGCCACCGAAATTACGCGCCGCTTTGAAAAGGACCAGATTTTGGAGTGGTATTTTAACACCAACTCTTATTTTAACCTGGCCTACGGTATTGATGCGGCGGCTCGCGTTTATTTTGACAAACCCGCCAGCGCCCTCACTAAAGCCGAGTGCGCTATGCTGGCTCCCGTGCCCCAGTATCCCTACCTCAATCCTATCGACAGCCCCGAAGACGCCAAAAAACGCCAGAAAATCACCCTGGACCGGATGGTCGAAGAAGGCGCGCTCAGCCAAGCCGAAGCTGATCAAATTTTTAGCGAAGAGATACACATTAAAGAGATCCAAGAGCGGTTCGATATTGTAGCCCCGCACTTTTCCGTGTATATCCGCAACGAGTTGGAACGCGCCCCAGGCAAATACAACATCGCCAACCTGGATCAGGTCTACCGGGGCGGCTTAAAAGTTTACACCTCGGTTGATCTTGAGCTAAACCAAAAAGCTCAGGAAATCGCGGCGGCGCACGTCAAAGACCTGCAAGAAAACGACCACAACGCCAGCAATGCCTGCGTGATTTCTATCCGGCCCAAAACCGGCGAGATTCTGGCGATGGTGGGTAGCGTGGATTATTGGGACCGCGAAAACGACGGCAATGTCAACGTCTGCGCCGCCGATCCGGGCCGCCAACCTGGCTCATCTTTTAAACCCTTTAACTATCTGACCCTCTTCTCCCAGGGCGTCTACAACGCGGCCAGCCTGGTGATGGACGTGCGTCAATCCTTCCCCGACGATCCCAACCCGCCCTACGTGCCCGAAAATTACGACCGCAAATATCACGGCCCGGTACGGCTGCGTAATGCCCTGGCCAACAGCTACAATATCCCCGCCGTGTGGGTGTTACACAAAGCCGGGGTCAAGAATGTTATCAACACAGCCCACCGCATGGGTATTACCACCCTCAATGCCGACTACTACGGTCTGGCCCTGACCCTGGGCGGCGGTGAAGTCAAGCCGATAGACATGGCCTTCGCCTTCAGCACCCTGGCCAACCTGGGCGTGATGGCCGGCCAGCCTGTGCCCGAAGTGGACCGTCGGCCCGGTCACCGCACTCTGGACCCCGTAGCCATTCTGCGGGTTGAAGACAAAGCGGGCAACGTGCTTTACGAATACAAGGAACCGGCCACCGAACAGGTCGTCGATCCGGCCCTGGCCTACCTGATGGTGGATATCCTGTCCGACAACAACGCCCGTATTCCGGCCTTTGGGGCCAACAGCGTGCTGAAACGAGATTTTGAAGATCGACCCATTGCCGCCAAAACCGGCACCACCAACAACTTCAGAGACAACTGGACCGTTGGTTTTACCCCCCAACTGGCCACCGCTGTGTGGGTGGGCAACAACAACAACGAAGAAATGAAGGACGTAACCGGTCTTTCCGGGGCCGCGCCCATCTGGCACGATGTCATGCTTTTTTACCATCAAGGTAAACCCATTGAATATTGGCAACGCCCGCGCGGCCTGGTGGATGTGCAGGTTGATGCCGTGTCCGGCCTCCTACCCGGCGATCACACCGACCGGGTTGTCACCGAAATATTTCTAGAAGGTACCGAACCCAAACAAAAGGACAATGTGCATCAGGTATTTCGGGTCAACAAGGAAAACGGAAAACTGGCCACGGTCTACACCCCGCCTGAATTAATCGAAGAACGCGTTTATGAAATTTATCCACCCGTGGCCAATGACTGGGTGCGGGAAAACGACATTCCCCAACCGCCCACCGAGTACGACGACAGCACCGGCCCGGCGGTCAATTTGGGGCCGGTGGCCATCATCAACCCGCGCCCGTATGAATATGTAAAAGGGGGGACGGTTATTAGCGGCAACGCCAACATCGACGGTTTCCAACTGTACCGCATGGAATATGGTCCGGGCCTCAACCCGGCTGAATGGCGACAACTCGGCGGCGATCACGGCAGCCCGGTTGAGGGTGGCCCTCTGGAATTTTGGGATACCGCCGCCGAGGAAGAAGGACTGTATACCCTCCAGCTAACCGTGGTCAGAGGCGACCAGAGTGTTGAACGTAAAGCGGTGCAGGTCACGGTTGATAACACCCCGCCGGAAGTCGGACTCATCAACCCTGAACCAGAGCGGGTTTATGTGTTGGAAGATGACGAATGGATCAACTTTCAAGTAGATGCCCTCGATAACTTCTCGATGGACCGGGTTGAATACTTTATGGACAACCAGAAAATCGGCGAGAGCACGGTAGACCCGTACACGTTGCGCTGGAATCTGGTGCTCACCGATGCCAAATTAAAATGGGAGGAACCCGTTACCCAAAGTGTGGTTATCACCCAGCCGGACGGCTCACTAATGGAAACCGGCGAGTTTTTCACCGTAACCCACGTGTTCACCGTTACCCAACCCATCACCGATCCGGTTGAACTGGCCGCTTTACCGCCCAACCAACCGGCCGAAAAACCCATTGGCTATCAAAAAGTCTATTCCGACGGTTGGACCATTATCAGCACCACCCTGGGCTATACCGAGGTACATCAGATTCACATTGTGGCTTACGATTCCGCAGGCAACGAAACCAAAACCGAACCTGTTCGCGTCTTCATCGTTCACGAGGAAGAGGAGGAAAAAGAAGCCGCCGATAAGCCGCAGGGATTTGTGCTACCCTCTCCTTACAGAAAGAGTTATGCCTATAATCCAGAAATAGCGGTGTTCTGACAAACCTGTTTGAACACCACTGATCAAATTGCCCCAACCCTATTTCCAAACGAGTGTTGGCGAGATGGGTGAGTCTGGGTCGGGCATCTGCCAAAAACCTTTCGTGAGCAACTCTTCCGCCTTTATGGTACAATATCGGTAGCCAAACAGAACGGAGGTAGACAATAATGACACGACAACTAACCGTCATAATCGAGCGTGAAGGCGATGGCTACGTATCTTTGTGTCCTGAGTTAGATATAGCCAGTCAGGGTGACACTGTAGAGGAGGCCCGCGCCAATCTTCGTGAGGCCATAGAGTTGTTTTTTGAAAGTGCCTCGCCTCAAGAAATCAGCGACCGGCTTCCCGGTGAAATATACATCACTCAGTTGGAGGTAGCCGTTGCCTAAACTGCGCACCCTTTCGGGTAAGGCTGTCTGTGATATTTTGGCTCAACACGGCTTTGTTGAGGTCCGTAGACGCGGCAGCCATATCGTGATGCAGCGACAAATAGAGGATAGTACAATTACAGTGCCGGTTCCAGTACAGTGCCGGTTCCAGATCATAAAGAACTTCGCGCCGGAACATTACGTTCTATTATCCGGCAATCTGCCATACCCCGGAGTGAATTTGAATCTTAAATAAAATGATATTCAGTTGTTAAAGGCACTAATATACTCAACAGCGTCATAAAATAACACAAATCCGCAGAGAATCTTGTTACTTTTTAATGCTGTTGAGTATAGATATGTCAAAAATTGACCACCTATTTTTACCCCCTGGCAGGTCGTGTTCTTGCGGGTGATAGCGGGAATGTTAGAGGAGGTAGTAATTTGTATTTCTGATATGATTATGCTATCTTTTGCCAGGCAGTGAATATAGGATCGCATCATCCTTGAAACAAAGAAGAACCAATGCTCATTCTCATCACCAACGATGACGGCATCGACGCCCCGGCGCTTTTTCCACTCAAAAAAGCACTGGACGGCATCGCCGATACGCTCGTCTTTGCCCCAAGCCATAATTGGTCGGCTTCGGGACATCCTAAAATCATGCACAAACCCCTCCGCGCCGACTCGATCACCCTGTCCGACGGCAGCGCAGCTTTTGTATCCACCGCCCCGCCGCCGGATTGTGTAGCCCTGGCCCTGTTGGGAGTGGCCGAGCAACGCCCCGACCTGGTGGTATCCGGCGTCAACTATGGGGCAAATTTGGGGTATGACGTTTTCTACTCCGGCACTGTGGCCGCCGCTGTCGAAGCTACCATCGAGGGCTTGCCCGCCCTGGCCATCTCCCGCGAACGCGCCGACGAAGACATTGCTGAAGCAATCTCACGCGGGTTTGAAGATGACCAGACCATAGAAGTTCATCCGGAGATCGACTACGCTCCTATTGCCGATTTCTGTGCCCGGCTCGTCCAAAAAGTGATGGCCCGCGGTTTGCCGGCCAATTCCTTTTTAAACGTCAACCTACCCGACGTGGCCTGGCCGGAAATCAAAGGCATCGAGCTGACCCGGTTGGGCCACCGGGTGTATCGGGATGAATTGGTGGCGCGAAAGGACCCGCGCGGCCGGCCCTACTATTGGATCGGCGGGTTGCCCCCCAAAGGTCTGGCCGACCACGGCACCGACATCTGGGCGCTGGAAAACAAACTCATTTCCATCACCCCCGTCAACCTAGACATGACGGCCTATCGCATGCTGGACGAGCTGAAACGTTGGCATTGGGAAGACCTGGCCCTATGACCTTTCAACCCTACCCTACTCGCAGTGGTTTTGTCTCGCTGGGTGTGGCCCTTATTTTTGGCGCGGCCACAATTTTCCTCATCAATTTACTTCTGCAAAAAAATGACCCCGTCACTGCGTTTCGTTTGTTGGTGAGTCTGCTCATCACGCTCACTATCACGATTATGGCTCTCTATGCAACGATCATTGCGCTCAAACTGCATTACCAGCTCAATCGCAACGGTTTGGTCATTCAGTGGGGCCTCAGCCGCTACCGGATTCCCTTTGAAGACATTGAAACCATCGTTTCCGGTAAAAACCTGTCTACTTCCGCTCAATTTTGGGGCCTGAATCTGACCGGCTTGCGTTTGGGCTGGGGTAAAGTGGCCGAGTATGGCCTGGCCAAATTCCACACCACCGCCGCCTTAGCCGATAGCGTGGTGGTGGTTACCCCGGAACGAACCTTTGTCATCTCGCCAAGTCACCCCGACGATTTTCTCCGGGCCTGGCAAACCCGCCAATCGCTTGGCCCCACCCAACAATGGTTGCCTGGCGTACGCCGGAGTTGGCCCCTCAACTCACCGCTGTTGGCCGACCCCATGGCCTGGTGGCTGTTAGGTATCGCCGCTCTGCTTTGGCTGGCGCTGGCCGGTTACCTGGCCCTCACGTTTGCCGAGCTGCCTGCCGTGTTGCCCGTTCACTCCAACGCCTTAGGGCGCGTCGACCGGATCGCCGGGAAAGCTACTCTCCTGATCTTACCCGCCGCCGGAGCAATCGTCCTGCTAGTAAATGCCCTGCTGGGCGAACTGGTTTACCACCGGGAAAACCTGGCCGCTTATTTGCTGTGGGGTAGTACCATTGTTATGCAGTTTTGTCTGGGGGTAGCTGCCCTGGCCATGATTGGCTAATTCGTCCCCAATCACCCCAAAAACATCGTCAACCCAATTGAAAAAATCCAACCTCGCGGCTATACTATTTTATCTAACTTTAAAGCTTGTGCCGACGGCAGCCGTGTATGCAAGAATCTGAACTCAGAACGTTTCTGGAAACCCTGCACCATCATCTGAATATCCTCAGAGAGCGTGAAGCCAAATATGGGGGCAATGCCCCTCTGGAACTACTCAACCAAATTGAAGACCACCACACCGCCATCCAGTTGGTTGAGAGCCGGATCAACGGCGACATTTCTGCTCGAGAACTCGAAGATGCCCTGGCTCCGCTCAATCTGAGCCTGGACCGGGGTGACACGGAAATTGTTGCCGGAAAGAATATTGTCAAAATTGGCAGCCTGGTTGTCCCTGCCTTTCCTTTGATGGTCGCGCTGGTGGCGGTGGTAGTTGTATCGGCTTTGTTGGGCTGGTATTATCTGGTTCCGGCTAAAATGCCGCTCAACACCTTTAATGTTGCCGTGGCCGAGTTTGGTAAAATTGGCGCCCAGGGCAAGGTAAGCGCGTCCAAAGACGGCCAGGAGTTGAGTGAATGGATGTTTGGGGAGTTACAGTCGGAATACAAAAGCTGGCCCACCAAACCACCAGTGGTCTGGCACGACAGCATGAACTTTCTCCAAAAGCGGGCCAATATTGGCCTGGTGCGTGGCAGTACCCCGGTAGAGCGCCAGCAAGCGGCCCAAGAAATCGCCGGGCGACTGGGCGCGACGATGGTGATTTACGGCAACATCGCCGTCAATGCCGATCCGCCTCACATCATCCCCGAATTTTACATTGCCGACATTGAGAATGAGGCCGATGAAATTGTGGGTATCCACCAACTGGGCCAACCCATAGAGGTTCGTCTGCCTCTGGATTTGTACGACCAGCGGGCCAGCAGTTTTTTTGAACAAAACCTGGGCGTGCGGGCCGACGCCCTGGCCTGGTTTACGCGCGGGTTGGCTCTGGATTTGAGCGGCCGGCATCAAGACGCCCTGGCCGTGCTTCAAGAGGCCGAAAATGAAGAACAATTAAAGAGCTGGTCAGACAACCAGGGGCGGGAGATTCTTTATTATTTCATCGGCCGGCAAGCCCTGTTCCTGAGCCGGGAAGACGCCGCCTATTTGGATGAAGCCGAAGCTGCCTTTAAAAAGTCGCTGGAAATCAATCCCAACTACACGCGGGCGCACCTCGGCCTGGGGGGCGTCTATTTTCAACGGGCGCAACAACTCTCGCGTCCCGAACGTCTCCAAAGTGGCTACCCGGAATTAGCCGTTGAGGAATATACCCGGGTAGTTGCAGAGGGGGATAATTCGCCAGGAAGTCAAATAGGCATAAAGGGTTTGTTGGCTTTGGGCAAAGCCTATCGTCTGTTGGGCCAGGCGTATTTCGATGTAAACGCGTATGATCAGGCCGTTCCGGCTTACGAGCAAGCTACAGACAGTATCGAACAAGCCCTTGCTTTGTTAGACCCCGGTCAGCATCGGCTGCTGGCAGAGGCGTTCTTGGGGCTGGGCATTGCTTATGAACAGCAGGCATACATTCAATCTGGCGGCGATGATAAAACCGCCGGTAAATTGTTGTTTGAAAAAGCTTACGCGGCTTATGACAACTGTATCAAAGAAGCCGAAGCTCAATTTTATGATACCACGTTGCAAGATGTAAAAAATAAATTCTGTGCTCCTAATCGTGAGGAGGTACAAAAAGTATTAGCAGATCTTTGAGGAGGAACTATGTTTGTTCGATTTTTGCTGCATTGGGGGGGGCTAACTTTGCTAGGATTATTTTTGGTCGCCTGTGGCGCATCGCCTGCTTCAACTTCAACGCCCGATCTGGTGGCTACCGAAGTGGCGGTAAAAAAGGCTGCGGCAGCCACCCTCACCGCCGAGGCAATGGCCCAACAGCCGCCAGCCACAACCGAAACAGCACCGTCCGGCGAGGAAGCAGCGGCTCCGGCTACGCCGACGCCCACACCCTCGCCTACCACCGATCAAACTACCGGCGATACCATCCAATCTCAATCGCCAACAGACACGCCAACTTCATCGCCACGCTGCGCCGTGGTGACCAACGGGCTGAACATGCGTCCCGGGCCGGGCGTGGTTTACGAGCCACCGCTACGATCATTGCCCCAAAACATGGCCCTTATTCCCCTGGCTCGTATCGCCGATAATACCTGGATCGAGGTTCAGGTTCAGGAATCCGGCGAAGTAGGCTGGGTGAGTACGGGGGCCCAATTTATTACCTGCAATATTGATGTGTCGGGGTTGCCTTTAGGACAGATTCCGCCAACGCCAACCCCAACGCTCACTCCTACACCCATTCCACCCACCCCAACGCCCATTCCGCCGCAACCCACTTTGCCCGATCGGGTGGACGTGCCGGTCGATGGGGGCCGGGCTGATCTGGACGGACATATCAGGATACCAGGCTTTACCAAAGAACAACTCAAGGGACCGGATAGTGAGGTAACCTTCCGGGATCGACTGGTTTTTCAGGTAGTGGCATACAATCCCAACCAGGGCCAACACGATGGCGCCGGGATCAAAGAAGTCAATATCCAGATTTTTGGCCCCAACGGTAAAGTGCACGAACGCACCGAACGGAACGCCGGGTATTGTGTTTTTGGCGGTGGCGAACCGGATTGCAATGTATTCAAGTTTGACCAAAACAATTACCGCTGGCCGGAAGAAGGGCAACCATCTATTGAGAATGGCTCCCATTCAGTAGAGATTACGATTACCACCGAAGATAATGAAACAGAAAACTGGAGGTGGAGTTTCTGGATTCAGAAAAAATAACAAAAGGAGCCTCCCAACATGTATTCGTTCATCCTTATAGCCCACAGCATGATCCGTTGGATCGTGCTGGTAAGTGGGCTAATTGCCGTTTTTTTGGCCTTCGCGGGCTGGTTTGGTAAAAATGATTGGATCAAAACCAACGATCGATTAGGGGCTGTTTATGTGGTTTTTTTGGATTTGAATGTGCTGCTTGGTTTGATTTTATACCTCTTTCTCAGCCCCATCACCCAGGCCGCCTTTTCAAATTTCGGGGCAGCCATGGGCGACTCTCTGCTCCGCTTTTTTGCCGTGGAACACATTTTTGGCATGCTGGTAGCCCTGGTGCTGGCCCACGTTGGCCGCGCCCTCTCCAAAAAAGCAACCGAAACCGTCAAGAAACATCGGGCCACGGCTATTTGGTACACCCTATCTCTATTGGTGATACTGGCGACGATTCCCTGGGACCGGCCATTTTTACGTCTGGGCTAAGGTGAAAAGTCTATCTGAAACGTAAGGCGTAAAGCGTGGTGATAGTAATCAATATCGGAAACAAGTAACAGTCACTTTTACCGGCTAATAATCTCTTAATTACGCATCACGCTTTACGCTTTTATATTAATAAAGCCATCACCAGCCACGCGGCCAGCGTGGTAAAGAGCACGGTCATGCCCAATTTGACCACCGCCGCTTGCTCCTCCAAGAAACCGGACAATTGTTTTGAGGTTGTCCCATAATAAACCAGCACAAACACCACCACCAGCGGCAAAATAAACAACAAATTGTACAAAACCAAATAGCCGATGGCCCGCATGCGCATCTCGGGGATGCTGCTGACAAACACAATTGTCGGCAGGTAAATCTGGCCGGTACAGGCGAGTTCGAGAAATGAGATAATGATACCGGTGACAAAGGCTCCGGCCACGTAAGCGCGGGTGTGCCTTCCCTGGCGAATAACCGCATTAATTCGCAATCGCAGAGAATGGGGCAAATTCAGACTCATATCACCCAGCTTGCCGCGCCGCGCCTTGAGAAAATCCAAAAAGCTGAACACGGCCAAACCGGCGCATAACAGCGCCGTGAGTGCGTAAACCCACCAGCGTAGTGTGGTCAATAAGTCCCCCAGCAGATCGAGCACTTTGTAAAAGCCCAGCCCAATCATCAGATAAGCCAGAAAAACGCCGACCGTAAACGAGATACCAACTGCCAGCACTTCGCGGCCTTTGCGGCCGCTCAAACTCAGATACGACACAAAAAAGACCAGGGTGGCAAAGGCGCATGGATTCAGCCCGTCTATCAGCCCGGCGGCAACCACGGCCAGCGGGCCAAACGACTCGAATTGTCTCAGCAAACCGCGCTGGGCCTGGGTTGGGTCAAAAGTGTCCCACACCTTTTCCGCGCCCTCGGCCGTGTATTTTGTTACCAGGCGCTCCAGATTTTGGGGCGTAATTTCCTGGTTACCAATCAGGGCATCAGCGCCGATAAAAATGGCCGGCGTGTTCAAATCGGTACGGTTGACTCGCCCGGCCAGCCATTGCCCCAGGGCAGCCTGGTCGTAAATATTGAATTCTTCCACCACTAACTGCGGATACTTGTTACGAACATGTTTGAGGTCAATTTCGGCCAGGCTGCATTCCGGGCAGCCCACCTGGTAAAAATAGGCTGCCCAAACCGGCTTGTTGGTATCACAGTTATCCTGCTGCCCCCAGGCACACAATTCGGCGTCTTCACTCACCTGGGGCAAAGGGTCGGCCAGGGCGACGGTTTCCAGGCCAGGCAAAGCCGGCCAATCCACGCCGCCTTTGGCCAGGCCCTGCTCCACTAGGTCTGGCAGTTGCGCCCGGATCGGCTCCTCGCCGATGAGCGCCTGGTCGCCGATGATGAGCGTGGGAATACCCCGCCGGTCTGAGGATATGCCAAACATCTCTTCGGCCCGAATCAGCAGCTCGTAGTTGGCCGGTGCGCTAATTTCAATCATTTTTATCTCCACTTGCAGGCCGTATTTGGCCGAGAGCGGGTCCAGCACCTCAGCCTCGACCGTGTGGCAATGGGGACAATCGGTGGCATAAAAATAGAGGATACGCGCTGTAGATGTCGTCGCCATTTGATTGGCCGGCGCGGGTGATGTCTCATCAGGCGCGATAACCGGCAGTAAAGGAGCCAGTCCCGGCTTCGCCGCTGAGGTGGGTGACGGTGTTGCCGCAGGTAAGAAGGATTCCTCCTCACATACCAGGCAGGTTTTGATGACGAGGGTGGCAGAAGGCCAGGGACGGGGCGATGGGGTTGCCGTGGCCGCCAGTTCCGGGTCCATTTGCCGGGCTATCGCCACCGCCGGGCCAAATAAGGTCGCCAGGATGAGAAGAAACAGAGTGAAGAGCATCAGTTTAAAGTACAAATTCATTAACAATTCTCCAAGTAGCAAGTAATTCACAAAGAACACAGGCTGGGCCATCGGCTCCATTGGGGGTGTTTTGGTAAGCCTTAGCCGTCAGGGTAAGCCTTAGCCGCCAAGGTCAACGAGGGCGGTGTTTGAGTCTGGCCGGTGTTGGTAGTTTTGTTTCAAGCAGATAGTTACTCCTGATTGTTCAGCTTTTTTATGTGTCCAGGACTTCGTCTGATCGGGTAAAGTAGGCGCAAGAGTAGACCATACGCCGATCGAGCCAGAAAGCGTAAAAATCGTTGGACACATTGTAGTGATAGGTTACGGCCTGCCGGTCGCGATTGAGGGAGTGCGCTTCCCCGTCCAGGGTGGCGGCCTGCCGCCCATTCCGCGCCTCCGGACGGTCCTTTGGCAGATGAGGCAAATCCCAACCCATAGGTTACAGTTGGGTCAATGGTCTCACTTTTAGATATCATAACTGCCTCCTCCTGTTCTTTTATTTAGTCCAATATTTCGCAAATTTGTTACGGGTAATGATGCCGTTTGTCTCGTTTCCAAACTGAGTTTGGGAACGAGACAGATAAGACAAATGATTGCTCTTAAGCCAGCATCCCTTTCAATTCGTCAACCGAGGGAATCCGGCCGGAAACTTTTACCTCACCGTCAACGGCCAGGGCGGGAGTCATCATCACCCCAAATTTTGTAATCTCGTTGACATCGGTTACTTTTTCCAGTTCATACTCCAGGCCCATCGCCTGAGCCGCCGCTTCGGCGTGGGCGGCTAATTTTTGACAATTAGAACAGCCGCTACCAAGAATTTGAAGTTTTTTGGTCATTGTTTGTTTCTCCTTATCGTTTATTGAAAATTAATTTAGGCAAAGAAAGTACCGTAAACAACACCGGTTATCGTGGCCATAACCACCACCAGGCCCACGAACACTGCTGTTTTTTTAGTGCCCAGCACGCTGCGGATGACCAGCATGTTGGGCAGGCTCAGAGCCGGACCGGCCAGCAAGAGGGCCAACGCTGGCCCCTGGCCCATGCCATTGCCGATTAATCCCTGCAAAATGGGTACTTCGGTGAGAGTGGCAAAGTACATAAACGCACCGACGAATGAGGCGAGAAAATTAGATAGCAGAGAGTTACCACCCACCGCCCAGGCCACCCACGCCGAGGGAATTAGACCTTCGTGGCCGGGGCGTCCCAACAAAAAACCGGAAATGAGCACGCCGTAGAATAGAAGGGGCAGGATTTGTTTGGCAAATCCCCAGGTCTGTTGCCACCAGGCGCCCAATTCGCCGTCACCACTCTCATCGCGGTTGATGAGCCAGGCCAGGCCAACCACCCCCATCACAAAAGGCACAGTGGGGGTATGCGGCAGAATGAGGGCGGCCAATAAAACCAGCCCGCCCACGCTGACCATTTCCCACCAGCGAATGTTAAACCACAACACCAAAAATAGGCCAAAGGCGACGGCAAAACCACTGGCGAGCAACCACTTGGCATTGTAAATGGCGGCCCATAGGGTGTCGGAGGTCTGAGGCTTGGCCCAATTGGCAAACACCAAAATACCAACCATCGAGGCAAAGAAAAGGACGTTTTGCCAGAGCGGCCGCTTCACTTCCGGTTGGGGCAACATAGCCTGCACACGGCTTTTCTCCTGTTCTTCTTTCATAAAGAACAGGTGCATCAAACCGCCGATGACAATGCTGAAGAGGATGGCTCCCACCGCGCGGGCAAGGCCCAATTTGGGTCCCAATACGCTGGCCGTTAACACAATGGCCAGCACATTAATAGCCGGGCCGGAATAAAGAAACGCAATGGCCGGTCCCAACCCGGCCCCCATCCGGTAGATACCGGCAAACAGGGGCAACACCGTGCAGGAACAGACCGCCAAAATTGTGCCCGACACCGAGGCCACGCCATAGGCCAGCACTTTGGGCGCGTTGGCTCCCAGGTATTTCATCACCGCGGCCTGGCTGATAAATACGGCAATGCCGCCAGCAATAAAAAAGGCGGGCACCAGGCATAATAACACGTGTTCCCTGGCGTAATCTTGGGCCAGATACAGCGCCTCCATCACCGCGTTGTCAAACCGTTCGGCGCCCAAGGGAAGGTAATACAATACCAGAAATCCACCAATAAGAACGATTAACCATTTCCAATCGCTTTTCCAACGGACCAGGCCGACGCTCAACTTACTGAATATCCTCCCGGCAGGTTGAGCGCCCGCTCCAGGCGTGGAAGAGGCGGCAGTTTCTTGAACGATATTCATGTGATTCTCCTTGAATGAGAAGAGGTTAGTTTTGATTTTTAGGGGCGAATTTATTTTCGGCGACTATTGTATTTTCCTCACATTGTTTCTATTCGACCGCCAGGCGCGATGACTCGATAATGTTGGCCTGTTGACCTTCCGGCCCGCAAAGATTAACTCGCGCCTGAATCCGGGCCGGGTCGAGAAATTGGCCAAACCAACTTTGCCAGCGGGTGACCCCATCGCGGTCTACAGCGTAATAAATCCAGCGACCATCCACTACATCACGGCGACTATTGATCAACCCGGCCCTGCGCAACACGTTCAGGTGGTGCGACAGCAGGTTGGGCGGCAGCCCTAGCTGTTCGTTGAGTTCGCAGTTGCACGAGTCGCCCTGCATCAACAGGTCAAAAATCCGCAGGCGGTTGGGGTCGGCCAGGGCTTTGAGTACAGCCGTGGCCTCAGCCAGGGTTTGTTCATCAAGATGTCGATGATTGCTCATATTTTTATCCTAATTCCCGGTAATAAATTCAATACTTATTGAAATATATCGCCTAAAAGACAGCTCAAACTATTTATTTGAGCTAACTATTTCAGTATCCATTGAAATATTCGTTGTGGATTATACGCTCTGTGCCAGAAGATGTCAAATGATATTTGTCACCTAGAGAGATAACAAATGTCATTCTATCTCAGCGATTATTGATAGGAAATTTGGCTGAATTTTTAAAAATCAGTTGACATGCCCCTCATAATATGTTATATTGTCATCAATAGTTGGAGAATATCATGTCAAAACAACTCTATCAATGGCTCAAACATCAACCAAAAGTAGAAGTCATCGCCAAAGCCGAAGATAATGCTGCCAGCAATACCTGGCTGGCTGTGTTTGCCTTTGCCTTTACCAGCTTCTTTTTCTTTTTTAGCGGCGCGTTGTGGCGTGTCCTGGTGGGAGGTTAAGGCAGGATAGGCAGTTTCAGCACATCCAGGGCGCGACCCCTTCCCGGTTGCGCCCTTTTTATTTGTCTGAAACTTGTCTCACAACGCAAGATAGACTATGATATGGCTCCGCCAACTCAGGAAACCATCCAATGAGGAGAACAATATGCTTAACCAACTCGAAACCCTGGCCAAAACCGCCCGGACTGAATTGACCCAACTCGGTACAGGCGACGCGCTTGACGCGTGGCATGGCCAATACATTGGCCGCAAGGGTGAACTCACCCAAATGTTGCGGCGCGTGGGCGAATTGCCCCGCGAGGAACGCCCCGTCTTTGGCCAGCGGGCCAACCAGCTAAGACAAGAACTGGAAGCTGCCTACGAGCAAAAAACCCAAACGGTAAAGGCTGCCGAGATGGAGCAAACGCTGGCCAAAGACGCCCTCGACGTGACGTTACCGGGGCGACCCGTATCGCAAGGACGATTGCACCCCAGCACCCACACCCTGCGTCGCATCTACCAGATTTGGGCCGATATGGGCTTCCAAATTTTTCGCAGCCGTGATGTCGAAACCGACGAGATGAACTTCCAGCTTCTCAACTTCCCGCCGCACCACCCGGCCCGGGAGATGCAGGACACCTTCTACACCACCAATCCCGACGTTCTCCTTAGAACTCACACCTCGCCCGGCCAAATTCGGGTGATGCGCGAACGCTACCCAGAATCGATCCGGGTCATTCTACCCGGGATGTGTTATCGCCACGAGCAGATTACGGCCCGCTCGGAGATTCAATTCTACCAGGTGGAAGGGCTGGCCGTGGGTCCCGGCATTCGCTTTAGTGATTTGAAGGGCACGCTCATCAACTTCACCAACCGGCTCTACGGTGAGGGACGGCCGGTGCGGTTTCGCGCCAGCCACTTTCCTTTCACCGAACCATCGGCAGAGATGGACGTGCAATGTTTTTTGTGCGACGGCCAGGGCTGCCGCATCTGTAAATATGTCGGCTGGCTGGAGATTTTGGGCTGCGGCATGGTCCATCCCAACGTGCTGCGCAACGGCGGCTACGACCCCACCAAATATAGCGGTTTCGCCTTTGGTATGGGGCCGGAACGGGTCACCATGCTCCGCCACGGCATCGAGGACATTCGCTACTTCTGGGGCAACGACCTGCGGTTTTTGGAGCAGTTTTAGGCAGAATGAGAAACGGAGGGCATGTTGCGTATTCCGTATCGCGCCCTACGTACTACCCAATACGAACACACACAATATTACAAAAATCCATAGATAATCGAGACGAACCATGAAAGTACCCATTAGCTGGCTAAAAGATTTTGTAGATATTACCTTACCCCTTAAAGAACTGACCGAACGGATGACCCTGGCCGGACTGGAAGTTGGCGCACTTGAATACATCGGCGTGGAGGGGGCTGATTTGGTTTGGGACCGCGATAAATTGGTGCTGGGCCATATTCTCAAGGTTGAGCAGCACCCCAACGCCGACCGCTTGGTGCTGGCCACGGTTGATATTGGCGCTGCCGCGCCGGAAACCGTGGTCACCGGCGCGCCCAATCTGTTTGAGTTCGTCGGCCAGGGCGACATCAGCCACCTGGACCTCAAATCGCCCTTTGTGATGGAGGGCGCCACGGTGTACGACGGTCACGCCAAAGAACCAGGCGCAAAAATGAAACTCAAAGGCCGCGAAGTCCGGGGCATTATGAACCGCCACATGCTCTGCTCGGAAAAGGAATTGGGCCTCAGCGATGATCACACCGGCATCATCCTGTGCGATGACAACGCCCCACCGGGCACGCCCCTGGTTGACCTGTGGGGTGACGTGGTGCTGGATATAGATATTACCCCCAACCTCAGCCGCTGCGCCTCCATTTTGGGTGTGGCCCGCGAGGTGGCGGCGCTGACCGGGCAAAAGATCCGCTATCCCGAAGTGTGTCACGGCAATGAGGGGATTACATCTGTCACGTATGACCCTACAGATGAAAATATCCAAGGATCCTTGCCGTCGCTGGAATCCAGACTAACCATTGAAACCACCGAGCCAAAATTGAACCCGCGCTTTGTGGCCATCCTCATTAAGGGGATCGAGATCAAACCCTCACCCTACTGGATGCGGCGCCGCCTGCGGCTGGCCGGAATGCGCCCGATCAACAACATTGTGGACATCAGCAACTACGTCATGCTGGAAACCGGCCAACCCAATCATGCCTTCGATTGGGAGGTGCTACGCCGCCGCGCCGATGAATACAATTCCCCCGCTAAGGGGGAGCACGGACCGGTCAAAATCATCACCCGGCTGGCCGAACCGGGCGAAACCGTGCTGACCCTGGATGACAAAACCCACCAGATGCCCGGCTACACTATTCTGGTGACCGACCCCAAGAGCAATCTCAGCATCGGCGGGATTATGGGCGGCGCCGAAAGTGAAGTCGGCGAGAAAAGCCAAAACATCCTGCTCGAGGCGGCGGCCTGGGATTTTATCAATATTCGCCGCACCAGCCAGGCGCTCAATATTGCATCCGAGGCGGGCTATCGTTTCAGCCGGGGGGTGCATCCCAGCCTGGCCATGCTCGGCGCGCTGCGCGGGGCCAAATTGATGGTCGACCTGGCCGGGGGTAACATTGAAGGGTTGTTAGATTATTATCCCAACCCGCCTGAAGCCGTGGTAATCGACCTGCCCCAGGCCGAAGTCACCCGTTTGTTGGGGATCAAAATCGAACCGGCCGAAATCAAACGAATATTGGAGTCGTTGGAATTTAAGGTTGAAGAAATTATGGATGCTGCCGGCCCTTCCTCCTTTAGCCCTCAGCCTTCAACCTTTCGGGTGATCGTGCCCGACCACCGGCTGGACATCTCCGGCGAACCAGCTACCGGCCGGGCCGATTTGATTGAAGAAATTGCCCGCATCTACGGCTACGACCGCATCCCGGTGTCCGAAATCACCGACGAATTGCCGCCGCAACGCAATAACCTTTCGCTCGACCGCGAAGAGCGCACCCGTGATCTGCTGGCGCAGGCCGGGCTGCAAGAAGTCATCACTTATCGTCTGACCACGCCCGAAGCCGAGGCGCGGGTGCTGGGCGCAGAATATGGGGCAAATGCCCGGTATGTCACCCTGGCCAATCCTACCACGCCAGAACGAGCCGCGATGCGCCACAGCCTGCTCAACAGCGTGCTGGACGTGGCTGCTGAAAACACCAAACATCACGACCGGGTGCAACTGTTTGAAGTGGGGCACATTTATCTGCCCCATCCACCCGATAGTGAAGGCGAAGCCGCCATTCTGCCCAACGAGCCGACTCGTCTGGCCATCGTGATGACCGGCCCCCGTGAGGAAAACACCTGGCTGCCCGGCGCCGACCGGCATGGGGTTGATTTTTACGATTTGAAGGGCGTGGTCGAATCGTTGCTGGCCGGGCTGCATTTTGAGCATGTGACTTTTACTCCAACCCAACACCGGACCTATCAGCCGGGTCGGGTGGCGGAATTGCAGGTCAACGGTAAGGTCATAGGCGTGCTGGGGCAGTTGCATCCGCTGGTGGTGGCGGCGTACGAGTTTCAGGTTGATGAAAAACAGCCCGTTTTGGCTGCCGATTTTGATCTGGACACGTTGTTGTGCGAAATACCTGAACTGCACGTGGTCCACGGTGTCTCGCGCTTCCCGGCGGTGCAGCAGGACATCGCTATTGTGATTGACGAGAGTATCCCGGCAGATCAGGTTCAGGCCCTCATCCGCCAAACCGGCCAGCCGTTGTTGGTGAACGTGCAGTTGTTCGATGTGTTCCGGGGCGAGCAAATTGGGGCGGGCAAAAAGAGCCTGGCCTACAGTCTCACCTTCCAGGCCAAAGACCGCACGCTCACCGACCAGGTGGTCGCCAGGCAGCAGGACAAAATTGTGAAACGCCTGGAACAGGAGTTGGGCGCCAGATTGCGGAGCTAAACCCGGCATCTGACTAAAAGACGGAACAAGCAGGGTAGCAGGGTAACAAAAGACGGCTACCCTGCTACTTTGTTAACCTGAGTTCGAATTCGTGGTAGCGCAACATTAAATCGTGGTTGCACAAAACCGGCTGTTTATGCAGAGAACACCCCCTATATGTAGGGCAGGTTTTTAACCTGC
>JAFGNV010000048.1 GCA_016926805.1 Anaerolineae bacterium | reverse complement strand
CCACAGAGATTCTATTGGCAAGACCACGTTTTAGGGATTTTTCGCTCCCTCTGGTCGCTCAAAATGACATGTTTGCGTAAGTCCTGAAAACAAAACAGGCTCTCAAGCTGAGAGCCTGTTTTCTGTATTATGTCTATCAAAACCAGGAGGTCAATCCTTCTGACCCACCACCTTCCGTTTTTTAGCCCAGGTTTGAGTAATGCGATCCATAATCATGGCCAAAATAACAATGGCCAACCCTGCCTCAATGCCACGCCCGGTTTGATTTTTGGCCAATCCAACCACAGCCTCCAGCCCCAAACCGCCGCCGCCAACCAGACCGGCGATAATTACCATGGCCAACACCATCATAATCACCTGATTAATGCCCAGCATAATGGCTGGCATGGCCAGGGGTAATTGCACTTTAACCAAAATTTGCCGGGGCGTTGAGCCAAACGCCTGCGCCGCCTCGACCGTGTCCGGCGCAACCTGACGAATCCCCAAATTGATGAGCCGGATCCCCGGCGGGAGAGCGTACAATACCGAGGCCATAATGCCCGGCACACGGCCGACGTTAAAGAGCATAATCACCGGCACCAGGTAAACAAAGGGCGGAATGGTTTGCAACGTGTCCAGGATGGGTCGCAAAAATGCCTCAAACGTGTCGCTGCGGGACGACAAAATACCCAACGGCACGGCAATCGACACCGTGACCAAGACCGCAATGATGACCTGGCTGGAGGTGTCCATACTGTAATCCCACATCCCCAGTAAGCCAATCCCGGCCAAGCCTATGGCCGAAAACAAAGCAGTGCGCCAACCCGCTACTGCATGCGCCACCAGCACTACCGCAACAATAAACAACGGCCACACCAACCAGTTTTGCAGGAGAGAACGCAACGGGTTAAGGCCATAAATCACCAAAAAGTCGCTCAACGGGCCGGTGCCAATGGGCAAATTACCCACCTGATACAAATTGTCGCGCATCCAGGCCACACCCGAGTCCACTGGCTGGCTCAGATTAAGGCTCCAATTCTCCGGGAATTCGGAAAATTCAGCCGTCGAGTTGGTAATCCCAATATACAACAGAATTGCCAGCAAAATCAGAGAAGTAACAAAAAAAGCGTGACGCTGTAAAAAAGGTGAAATGGCCCGGCCTGCATTTTTTCGTCCGATGAGACTCATCACCTCGCCTACTATCGCTCCCAGGCCCCGCGCCAACGTTTTAGAACAACGGCGAATACCAACAATCATCAGGTCGATGGCTTGTTCAAAAGCCCGGGCCAGGGCAAATCGGGCCAGGCGGTTGGGAAGCAAGTGGAAGCTCTTGTTTTTTTGGGCTGCCGGAGAGTTGTCTTTCTGGCTGAACCCGGCGCTGATGCGGTCAAAAATAATGGCCATGAATACAATGGCCAATCCGGCCTCTAACCCTTCTCCCACCCGCAATCGTTGGAGCGATAAGAGTACCTCGCGGCCTAACCCTCCGGCGCCAATAAGCGCCGCAATCACCACAATGCCCAGGGCCATCATAATGGTCTGGTTGACTCCGGCCATAATGGTGGGCATAGCCAAGGGCAATTGCACTTTGGTCAAAATCTGCCAGTCGGTGGAGCCAAAAGCCCGGGCTGCCTCTACTGCCGTCGGGGAAACACGGCGGATGCCTAAATTGGTCAAGCGGATGGACGGAGGCAGCGCATAAATTACGGTGGCAATTACGGCGGGCACGCGAGCAATGCCAAAAAAGAGCAACACCGGAATAAGGTAAACAAAGGCGGGCATGGTCTGCATCCCATCGAGCAGAGGCCGCAAGGATGCCTCGAGCCTGTCGTTTCGCGAGGTCAGGATGCCCAACGGGAGGCCGATAGCCAACGAAATAACCACCGACACCCCCATCAGGGCCAGGGTTTGCATGCTCTGATCCCACAGGCCAACCAGCCCCATAAACAGCAACCCGCCCCCGGCGAGCAAACCAATCCGCACGCCCCCGGCCCGATACCCCACCAGATACGCGCTCAGGATGATCGCCGGCCAGGGCAGCCATAATAGAAATTGTTCCACCTGCCTGATACCGACGTCAATGGCATCGCTGATAGGTTCAAAAAACCACACAAATATAAAGTGTGAGGCGCGATTACCAATGACCCAATCCTGAAACTCATCAATCGGCTCGCGCAGATGCAGATTCCAATTTTCGGGAAAGGCGCCAACGTCAACCGGCAACCGGTGAATAAGCAGGGGCAGGGCAAAAATGGTCGCCAGCACCACCGGGTAAAAAAACATCCGCCGGCGCGTGAACACATATCCCCCAAATGATTGCCACCGTAACATCATTTTACGCCCTTTTTACCCGCCAATACTACTTCACTTCGACGGTTGATCGGAGGCCAACCCGCTTGGCTCGCCGGTGCGGCCGTTTTCACCTAACTTGGGCGCAGGGCCGTAGCCGGTATCGACATCTCCGCCCAGCGCCATCATCACCGAGACACGGTCAACACTGCCCACCAACTTGCGGTCGCCGTCAACTACCGGCACCGGGGTATTGGTAGTGGCCACAAAGGAAATTAAGTCGGCCAGGGTAGTATCGGGAGAAACAGTAGGACACGCCCGCACCAGCGATTTAACATCCGTATGAGTCACGGCAAGGTTACGGGCCTGTTCACGGGTGAACATGCCCAAAAAGCGGCCGTTTTCGCCCTGGACAAAAGCAACGGCGCTCTCCTCGCCCGGCATCATAGATAACGCCGTTGCCAGACTATCGGTTTCGGTTACCACCAGCGTTGTTTGCATAATTGATTTGGCCGTTAACACCCTGGAGCGAGGCACATCCCTGGTAAATTCCCGCACATAATCATTAACCGGATTCATCACCACCTGTTCGGACGTGCCCATTTGCACAATTTCGCCGTCTTTCATGATGGCAATGCGATCCCCCAATTTCAGCGCCTCCAGAAAATCGTGAGTAATAAACAGAATGGTTTTATGCATAATTTTTTGGAGGTTAATCAACTCGTCCTGCATCTCCCGCCGGATCAGGGGGTCTAGAGCGCTGAAGGGTTCGTCAAAGAGGAGGATTTTGGGGTCAACGGCCAGGGCGCGGGCAATGCCAACACGCTGCTGCATGCCGCCGCTCAATTCGCCGGGATAGTGGTTCTCCCAACCTTCCAAACCAACCAGGCGCAGCACTTCCCTGGCCCTGGCCCGCCGGACGGATTTATCAACCCGCTGTACTTCCAGGCCATATGCCACGTTATCAATAATGCGGCGGTGCGGGAAAAGGCCGAAATGCTGAAAGACCATGCTCATTTTTTGACGGCGCAGGCGGCGAAGCTGTTTCTCGTCCATGGCCGTGACGTCTTCGCCATCAATGACCACCCGGCCATCGGTTGGTTCGATGAGGCGGGAGATACACCTGATCAGGGTCGACTTGCCGCTGCCGGACAGTCCCATTACCACAAACGTTTCTCCAACCCGAACATCAAAAGAAACGTTCCTGACGGCCACCACGTGCCCGGTTTTCTCCAGAATCTCTTCCCGGGAAGCCAGCGACATTTTTCGCCTGATCCGTTGGGGATGAGGGCCAAATATTTTCCAAATATTCCGGCAAGAGATCTGTGAGTCTATTTTGGAGGATGTCATCTACTACTATCTTTGGAATGGGCGCTTAAGTCCTAAAAAATGATTGAGCAATGAAATATATAAATCGATAATATAGACAATTCCCCAAAAAGGCAAAATTTGGATATTTGTAAAGGTTTTTAAAACAATCAAGGGGCGCGGAATCACTTCCACACCCCTCCACCTATGCTCGTTCTTAGAATGTGTTTTAAAAGTTATGTAAGATTAAACAGATTTAACAAATAAAAGAGCCGCACTTTGTCCATCAGGCAATCTTGCTT
>JAFGNV010000047.1 GCA_016926805.1 Anaerolineae bacterium | reverse complement strand
TCCGTGATCAATGGACCGCCATCATTCATCGCACCGACCGTTGTGACTTGAGCTTGTTTCAGTTAGGTTTGCGCTTGTTATACTGGACAGCATAAAAAAATAACAGAAAATTGAAAAGGAGAAATAGAACAGTAAAATAGGATTAAAAAGAGAAAAGGCCAATGATCCGGATAGAATTTAGTGAAGCAGAGATCAAAGCATTACAGCAAGAAAAACAGTCACATCCAGACCGACGAGTTAGACGCCGTATGGAAACGCTGCATCTGAAAGCATTGGGCTACCCCCATCAAGAGATCGGTCAAATGGTCGGGATTACCCCAAAGACACTCAGAGGTTATTTGAGGCTCTATCAAGCTGGCGGGCTTGAAGCGCTGAAGGTTCGCAAATTCTATCAACCTGAAAGTGCTCTGGACCCGCATCGAGCCACACTGGAAGCAGAATTCAAGGTCAGGCCGGCCCAGAATATGAAAGAAGCAGCCGCTCGGATTGAACAGTTGACCGGCGTGTGTCGCAGTCCAGACCAAGTCCGTCGATATCTGACCAGGATTGGGCTCAAGCGGCTGAAAACGGGTCAAGTGCCGGCCAAAGCTGATCCACAAGCCCAGGCAGAATTTCTGAAAAAAAACTGAACCCCCGGCTGGAAGAAGCCCAACAAGGCCAGCGCCGGCTCTTCTTTGTCGATGCCGCCCATTTTGTCTTGCGACCCTTTCTGGGCTTTCTGTGGTGCTTTGCCCGGGTCTTCATCAAAGCGCCCAGGGGTCGGCAACGTTTCAATGTCTTGGGGGCTTTGGATGCAGTCACTCACCAACTGGTAACCGTCACCAATGACAGCTACATCAATGCGCTGTGTGTCTGTCATTTGCTGTTGAAACTCCGGCTCCTTTTTCCCGATGACCCCTTGAGTGTGGTTCTGGATAATGCTCGTTATCAACGCTGTCGATTAGTGATCGATGCCGCCGCTGCGCTCGAGATTGAATTGCTGTTCTTGCCTCCTTATTCGCCTAATTTGAATTTGATTGAACGGTTATGGAAATTTG
This sequence comes from Anaerolineae bacterium, assembly GCA_016926805.1. GTDB lineage: Bacteria > Chloroflexota > Anaerolineae > 4572-78 > J111 > JAFGNV01. The sequence goes on along the minus strand of JAFGNV010000047.1, from coordinate 42,078 downwards.
TCAAAAAAGAGTGTTTGGCCACCCAATACTATCCCGCCTTTGATGCCTTCAAAGAGGCTATCACTTCTTGTCTGACTCACACTCACGATATTCACAAAGACAAGTTAGCCACCTTACTCACCCTTAATTTTCAAACCTTCGATAATGGTACTTTATGATGCCGTCGAGTATAGATCATTTTCTCAATAATGACTTCCATATCCCTTTCGCTTTGGCGTGGATAGATTAAAAATGTACGGTAGAGAATTAGATCATTGATGGGAATTTCTTCACCAATGTTTGATAACCGCTCCATCTGTTCAACTGGCTCGTCTGGGTCTTCTGGGTCAGTTGAGTCTAGAATCGGCCAGACAAAATCTTCGTTCTCCTCCCACTGGTCAACCACAAGACCATTTGGGGTGAGGGTCAAGATACATTTAGCTTCCTCAAATTCGCAGTTCAAGTTGACAGCAAACAACTCAGAATGAGGAGCCAAACCATTAAGATAATCGGTCAACAAAGCTACCTCTTGGAGGTAAACCTTAAGATTGAAATCCGCCGCATCCTCCGCACAATCAGCGAATTCTTCTTGAGCTAATTCAATAAGCTTGGTGATTACCCACATTTTTAAAAGTAAGGAAAAAACTTCGTCTTTGTGATAAGATAATGGTGATCAAAGCCACTCCATCACAAGGAGACGAAGCTCATGATAGATATAGCCGTAAAAGCGGTACTGGACAAATTACCGGTGATAGAATTAGAAAATAGTCTGCATCCATTTCTCAATCCAATGATGAAGGTCTTGCCCGATAAACGGTTGCAACAAGTGGTGCCATTGGCGGTTCGAGGGATTATTGGCAGCGAAACGCCAGTGGTGACCCACATGGCCCAAACCATAGCTCGTACCGAAAGCGGGGTATGGGCTGCCGCCAAACGGGTGTATCGTTTTTGGGGCAATGATCGTTTCACTCATCAAGAATTGGGTGATGGTCTGTATGCTATATCTCGGGCGAACGTTCAGGTCGAAGACCCATTCTACGCTGTGGTCGCCCTTGATCCGGTCAATTTTGAAAAGCCGTATAGGAAGGGGTGAGTACGGTCTACAAAAGCACCCCGCCTCAACTCAATGGTCAAGCCCGTTTGACATCAGGTTATCCGGCCATCACGGCCTCGGTGGTCAATACCAGAGTTCCGGCCGTGACCTATGCCAACTGGTTTTCCCTACACCACCGACTTTATCAGTGAAAGTCTCGAAATCAAGCAAACGATTAGGGCCACCCGGAGCCTATTGCCGGAGTATCGACTGCGTTTTGTAACCGATGCCGGTCTGGACGACCAAAAGCTGTTTGCCGAACTATACTCAACAGCATTAAAAAGTAACAAGATTCTCTGCGGATTTGTGTTATTTTATGACGCTGTTGAGTATAGCTGATGACGAATTTGTTATCCGTGCTTCTCACCTGGAACGGATCGTTGAAGTTTACAACGAACGTTTAGACCGCTGGGAACGAGAAAGCTTACAGGATTTGGTTGATGTCGTCTGGTTTACTCATACCTTTCATGTCACCTTTACTCATGCCCGTAAAACCCGTTTCGCCACCATCAAAGTCGGCTGGTTCCCACTCCGTTTACCCACCACCCATCAACGTTTGTGGGCTCTGGTCGCTTACGATGTCGATATGGACCACAGCCTGGTCTTGCTCACCAACGTCCCCCTCCATTCGGTCCATGAGGCCCGGTGTGTCTATGATGACTGGCGCTTACGTTCACGTATTGAACACGGTTATCGCTTTGATCAAGAACAAGGCCTGGATGTCGAAGATATGCGAGTACAAACCCTGGAACGCATGAAACGTCTGTTTTTCTTGGTCTTGGCCGCCGCTCAATTCGTCTTCTATCTCATCGACACCTGGCCCCGACGGGCTGTTCGTTGGATACGTGAGTTAGGAGGCAAACTGGGCTTATCCATGATCTTGATGGCCCTTATCTCGTGTTACGTGGCTTGAGCGCTATCTTCAAGACTGTAGCCACCATCTCTTTCTTGTTCCTCTATCCCTTCCCTCGAGAAGGAGGAACTTATGGGTAATCACCAAATTCTTGTCATAAGGGTGTGTCCGACATTTTAGGAGGACTGGGGGTGGGGGGGTATCCCCCCAATTCCCCCCTGTGCTTTCCTAAAATTCTGGACGCACCCTTGTCATAAAACCAGGCTTTACCAAAAATAAACCCGGCAAGACAATTTGCTCATTTTGACCTTGATCTGAATCGGTGGTATATTATACAGGGTCAACGGTGCCCCCTATGCCAGCGTCAGGCAGGAATAGGGGGCTTTTATTTTTTTAGGCAGGTAGCTTCTTGATCATCGGAGGAGAAAAGCCCATCGTTCCGAGAGTAATTCACCCGAAATTGGGAAGAAGATACCTGGTAAGGTTGTAAGGAAGGAAAGCTGGTAATGCGCATTGGGATTGACGCACGACTGGTATTCTATAATCGAGCGGGAATTGGTCAATATATTCTACAACTTACCGAGGCGCTGGCCAGCCTTGAACTCAATGACGATAGATTCATCTTGTTACAAAGCAGAAAAGACAAATCTTCTATTATCTATAGTAACGGCTTTGAGCGAAAATCTCTGTGGACACCCAGCCATAATCGCTTTGAGCAGCCTGCGCTGAGTTTTGAAATCAGGCGATTGGGATTAGACCTGCTCCACAGCCCGGATTTCATTCCGCCCTTTCGGCGCAAGTGCAAATCGGTCATTACCATCCACGATTTAGCCTTTTTGTTGTATCCTCATTTTCTTACCAAAGAAAGCGCCCGCTATTACGGCCAAATCGATCACGCCTGGCGCAATACCGACCACATTATTGCCGTTTCTGAAACTACCAAACACGACAGCATCAACATGCTGGGCGTGCCGGAAAAAAAGATCACGGTTATCCATGAGGCGGCCAATCCCGTTTACCGGCCCATCCCCAAAACAGAAGCCCAACGCGTGGCTAGAGAGAAATATAAGCTGGATAACCAGTTTATTCTGTTTGTTAGCACCATCGAACCGCGCAAAAACCTACCTGGACTGTTGCAAGCCTACCGCCGGCTGCGTGACGAATACAAACGGGATGAAGTTTTGGTCCTGGCCGGTTCAAAGGGATGGTTATGGGAAGAAGTCTACCAAACGACTGACCGGTTAAACCTGGATAAACATGTGGCTTTTTTAGGACGCGTTCCCTCGGAAGACCTGGTTTACCTCTATAACGCGGCTGACCTGCTGGTTCATCCTTCATTTTATGAAGGCTTTGGTTTGACCCCTCTGGAAGCGATGAACTGCGGCACCCCGGTGATTGTCTCCAACACCTCGGCCTTGCCCGAAGTGGTTGGCGACGCCGCCCTGATGGTTGACCCCCACGACATCGACGGGCTGACCGTGGCCATGTGGCGCGCGCTAACTGAAAAAGAATTGCAGCAAGATTTAATTCAAAAAGGCTTCAAGCGCGCCCAAAAATTCTCATGGAAAGAGACGGCCAAAAAGACGCTCGAGATTTATCACAAGATAGGAAAACAGTAGAGAAACCAGCGAGTCGGCACCTCAGCGATAAAAATAATCGTTCCTTCGCTGACTCGCCCATTCGCCGAGACATGCATATTTTACTGTTAACTCCCCAACGTCCCTACCCCCCGCACCAGGGTACAACCCTGCGCAACTTCAATCTGGTCAAAGAATTAACCCGGCGGCACACTGTTTGCCTGCTTACTTTTTTAGAACCCGACCAACACCCGGGCAACCCTGGCCCCCTGCCCGACCTGTGCAAATGGATTGAAATGATACCCGTACCCCAACGCAGCACCAGCCTCCGGCTGCGTCAGATGCTGACCACCTCCCGTCCCGATATGAGTTGGCGGCTCTGGTCACCTGATTTTGAGGAACGGTTGGCCTGGCACCTCCGCCGGGAATCGTTTGATGTAGTAGAAATTGAAGGCATTGAGATGACCCCTTACCTGCCCACCATCGCCGCCGCCCAACCCCGCCCCCTGATTATTTACGACGCGCACAACGCCGAATGGATTCTGCAAAAGCGAGCCTTTCTGGCCGACATCAAAAATCCGGCTCGCTGGCCCGCCGCCGCCTATAGCTGGGTGCAATGGCATCGCTTGCGGCGATATGAGGCCGATCTACTGCACCGCGTTGACCACACTATCGCCATGTCTGCTCCCGATAAAGTTGTGTTGCGCGATGTGGCTCCCGACGCGCCCATGACGGTAGTTCCCAATGGAGTAGACCTAAACTTGTTCGGCCAATTCAAAGGAACGCCTATTCACCACGACCTGGTTTTTACCGGCAAAATGGACTTCCGGCCCAACATCGATGCTGCCCTCTGGTTTGGCCGCCAGGTGCTGCCGCTGATTCAGGCCAAACGTCCCCACACCACTTTTGCCATTGTCGGCCAGCGGCCTCACCCCCGGCTGGACGGGTTGCGCCACAACCCCAATATTGTCATTACCGGCTACGTAGACGACATAACGCCTTATCTTGCCGGGGCAACGGTATACGTAGTTCCGTTGCGGGTTGGCGGCGGCACCCGGCTGAAAATACTGGAAGCCATGGCCATGCGCAAGGCTATTGTGGCAACTACTGTTGGCGCCGAAGGATTCCCGGTGGTTAATGGGCAGGAGTTGCTTCTGGCCGATGAGCCGGAAGACTTTGCCCGGGAAGTCCTCGATTTGCTCGACAATCCGGCCCGCCGGATGAGATTAGGCGCAGCCGGAGAGTCATTTGCCCGGGCCAATTACGGATGGGACAGATTGGTGCCCCAGCTTGAACGAGTCTACCAACAAAACGATCCCCGCCGACAAACCCACCCCAGAAACTCAGGATAAGCCCTTTCTCAAATGTGAACTCGTTTTCGGTTCTTGGGTAGTACCACCGATTGTGGTACAATCTACTGTGTGTTACGCTGGATACCGGACGGATAGGAGTCAAACAGATTATGTTTAAGAGCGTCTTAAAAAGCGTTTTTGGCGACCCACACCAGAAAGAAATCAAAAATTTCACGCCCCTGGTTGAAGAAGTCAACGCGCTGGCCGACGACATGAAACGCAAAAGCGACGCTGAACTGCGGCAGATGATGGCCAATTTCCGCCAACACCTGGCCGAGGCCACGGCTGAACAACGAGCCGAAGTGAAAAACTTGCAGCAACAAGTCACCGAGACGGTTCGGGGCGAGCGCCAGCGGTTACAAGTCCAATTGGAACAGGCCGAAAAGCGTTTGCTCCGCCTGGAAGACGAATTGCTGGCCGAGATTCAACCCCAGGTGTTTGCTGCCGCGCGCGAGGCCAGCCGACGGACCATTGGCCTGGTTCATTACGACGTGCAAATTGTGGGGGGGGCGTTGCTGCATCAAGGACGCGTGGTTGAAATGCGCACCGGCGAGGGTAAAACCCTGGTTGCCACCATGCCGTTGGCGCTCAACGCCTTAATGGGCCGCGGGGCGCACCTGATTACGGTAAACGATTACCTGGCCAAATACGGCTGTCAATGGATGGGGCCGATCTATCATCTCTTGGGCCTGAGCGTGGCCGTCATCGAAAGCGCGGGAAATGGCGGGGTGGATAAAGCCTCATTCAAATACAATCCCAATTATCACAACGAGGACGACCGTTACCAACATTTGGAACCCATCACCCGTCGCGAAGCCTACGCCTGCGACATCACCTACGGCACCAACAACGAATTCGGCTTCGACTACCTGCGCGATAATATGGTGCCCGATTTACGCCTGACCACCCAGCAAGAACTGCACTATGGCATCATCGATGAGGTGGACAACATCCTGATTGACGAGGCCCGCACGCCGTTGATTATCTCCGGCCAGGCCGAGGAAAGCAGCGAACTGTACCAGAAATTTGCCCAACTCGTCCGACCCTTAAAACCCAGCAGCAAAGAAAGTGTTGAGGCCGAAGGCGTGGAACCGGACGGCGACTACGTGGTTGACGAAAAATCGCGCGTGGTTTATCTGACCGAACGCGGCATTGAAAAAATTGAAAGAGCGCTGGGCGTGGAAAACCTGTATGAAGGTGAAAGCGCGGCGATGACCCCTTACCTGGATAATGCCCTCCGCGCCAACGTTCTGTTTAAACTCGATGTGGATTATGTGGTGCAAAACGGCGAGGTCATCATTGTCGACGAGTTCACCGGACGCCTGATGCACGGTCGGCGTTACAGCGAGGGGTTGCACCAGGCCATTGAGGCCAAAGAAGGCGTGAGCGTGCGCCACGAGAGTTTCACCTGGGCCACCATCACCTTCCAGAACTTTTTCCGGATGTACAACAAACTGGCCGGAATGACAGGTACGGCCGAAACCGAAGCCGAAGAGTTTGGCAACATTTACAAGCTAGAAGTGAGCGTGCTGCCCACCAACGTGGAATATCGGGCCATGCAGGGTGAGCTGGTTGAAGAAACGCATAAAGAGAATGGCGTGGTAATGACCACCTATCACAACCCGGATAATAACGAGCTTTATTACAAACGGGTCGACTACCCCGATGTTATTTACAAAAATCCGCAGGCCAAATTCAAGGCCATTGCCAACGAAATCAAAACCCGACAAGAAGCAGGTCAGCCGGTGCTGGTGGGCACCATTGCCATTGAAACCTCGGAATATCTCTCGAAAATGTTAGAGCGACAGGGAGTGAAGCACGAGGTGCTCAACGCCAAACAGCACGAACGCGAAGCCAACATCATTGCCCAGGCCGGGCGTCCCGGCTCGGTGACCATTGCCACTAACATGGCCGGGCGCGGGGTGGATATTTTACTGGGCGGCAACCCGGAAGGTTTGGCCCGCGACGAGTTACGCAAACGTGGCATGGATTTAACCGAAATTGATCCGGATTTGTGGGAAAAAACCCTGGCCAAATGGACCAAAATGGTTGAGGAAGACAAGCAAAAAGTGAAAGCGTTGGGGGGACTGCACGTGGTCGGCACAGAACGTCACGAGGCGCGGCGCATTGATAACCAGTTACGGGGCCGGGCCGGCCGACAGGGCGACGCCGGTTCTAGCCGTTTTTTTGTTTCTTTGCAAGATGATTTGATGCGGCGCTTTGGCGGTCAAAATGTGGCCAATTTAATGGAGCGTTTTGGCGTGGATGACGACATCCCCATTGAAGCCGGGATTGTGAGCAAATCTATAGAAAACGCGCAGACCAAAGTTGAGGGCCACAATTTCGACATCCGCAAACACCTGCTCAAATACGACGACGTAATCAACCAGCAACGCGAAGTAATTTACGCCGAACGGCGGCGGATTTTGAGCAGCACCAACTTAAAAGACAGCATTCGGGGCATGATTGAAACCCATCTGGCCGGGCTGGTCCAAAATTTCACGGCCAGCGAGGAACCCGACGAGTGGGACCTGGCCGCCCTGCACAGCGCCGTCCGCACCATTATGCCGCTTCCACCCACAGTAACCTCTACAGCCTGGGAGGCGCTTTCGCCGGAAGAGATCGAGGAACAACTTCTGGACCTGGCCGAGAAGAATTACGAGGAAATGGAAAAGTTTCTCGGTTCGGAGGAGATGCGCCGGGCCGAACAGCAATTGATGCTGCAAATTGTGAGCACCTTGTGGGTTCGTCACCTGACGGCCCTGGACGAGTTACGCCAGGGTATTGGGCTGCGCGCCTTTGGCCAACAAGACCCGCTGGTTGCTTTTCAAAAAGAAGCCTACGAAATGTTTGGCCAATTACGTGCAGCGATTCAAGAAGAGGTGGTACGCCGGATTTACCACCCGGCCATTCAAGTGGAAACGCCGCGTCCGCGAGAGTTACAGGCCCAGCACCCCGACGCCATCGCGGCCAGCCGCATGCAGGCCGAAACACCCGGCGCCACCAGGCAGGCCCCTGCGCCTATTCGGGTTCAAAAAACGCCGGGCCGAAATGATCCGTGTTGGTGTGGCAGCGGCAAAAAATACAAACACTGCCACCTGAAATCAGATTTGGCCGGAGGCAATGGCAAAAGCGGGCCAAAAGTATCTGCACCGGGCAGGCAGGGGGCCAAAGCAGCCGGAGAACAGAAGAAACGAGTCAGAGCGCGCAAGCGGTAACCCACCGGGAAGTTCTGGTCGGCTCTCGAAAACCCGCCAGGATATGGTGTCTACAACCCATAAATACTGTTGCATTTTCTGCGTGTTAATGCTAAGATAAGACGGAAATTCCTTATTTCACAGGCTGTCTATTCGGCATAGCTCCTAAAAAACAAAACTCAACCTTGTAGATACATCCCTTTATCCTGAAAGGAGTAAACCTTCTGGCAAGGTCATACTCTAATGGGTGGGGACTCATTTTATGTAAATCCCTGGTCAAAGGAGGGCATTACTTTGACTGCGAACAACGATGACTTCACAACTCGACTGATGGATGATATGGACCCCATTTTACTTGACTTTGTCAAGAAAAAGGTCAACTCTTTTATCAAGTGGGACCTGGTGAGATTCTTCTACGAAAATCCTCATACTGCTGACACCGTGGAGAATATTGCCAAGTACGCTGGCAGAAATACCGACGCAGTCAGGCCGGAGCTGGAAGACCTGGTTGAAAGCGGCATCATGCAGAAAAAGATTTTGGATAACACCGCAATCTATTCGTTATCAACAGATGAAACAATGCGCGCTTTGGTCGACAAGTTTATTCTGGCTTGCGAAGACAGGCATTTCAGGGTGAAAGCTGTCTACCACATCATTCGGGGAATGCGGTAAAAGGAGCAGCAAAGTATGGAACGGGTAAAAACGGGCATTAAGGGCCTGGATGAAATGCTGGGCGGAGGCTTTATCAGAGAAACCGCCAACTTGGTTGAAGGCGCTCCCGGTACAGGCAAAACCACACTGGGCATGCAATTTATTTATAACGGTATTGTTATAGATAACGAACCTGGACTTATTATCACTTTTGAGGAATTTCCGCAACAGTATTATCACGATGCGGCTGCTTTTGGTTGGGATTTTGTTGAGCTTGAGAAACAGGGCATGCTCAGAATTGTCATGACCAGCCCCGAGGTGAGTCGCCTGGATATTGAAAGCGTGGGAGGGATGATTGAAAATCATATCCAGGAAATGGGCGCTCGCCGGGTGGTGGTTGATAGCATGACCCATTTTGCCCGTTTATCCCAGGACCCGGTTGAACTTCGTAGCCTGGAATTTGCTTTTATCAATGCCCTCAAACGCCAAGACCTGACCAGCGTGCTTACCCGTGAAAATTCTGTCTTGTTGGGTGAATCCCCGGAGGATACCCATCTGAGCTTTGTGGTTGATTCCTATACCATTCTACGTTACGTTGAAATAGAGTCTGCCATTCGCAAAGCTCTTTTGGTGTTGAAAATGCGTGGCAGCAATCATGCCAAAGACATCCGCCAATACGATATTACCAGCAAAGGGATTGAAGTGCAGTCTAAATTTGAAGGCCGTGAAGGTATTCTGAGCGGTAGCCCTCGCCGGATGGCCGATTCCTTTGTTGAGGCTTTTGTAAAACGTTAAAAACTTGGGATTTAATAGCTTCCCTCTGGGTCGGTAAAAATGCCTCGCATCTTGGCTTATCCGGGCAGTTATTTAATCTGAAATCCTGAGCTTTTCAAAAATAACTAATGCCAGATCTAGAGAGTCCCGCAGCTATCGCCGGTTTTGTATTAACCATATACAATTGGGGTGCTGTTTGTATTTTACTGCTTCTTTTACTCCTCATTGCCCGATTTTATGAAAGAAAATCGGGCCAGCGCTCCTATTACGCTGCCTTTCTATTGGCCATTGTACTTTTTATTTTTGCCGCCTATAGATATTTAGCCGTGACCCCGGCAATCACCGGCGATACTCCGGGGGACCTGGCACGTTTTCTGGGAGGCGTGATCCTGGGAATATTCAGTCTCCTTTTGCTCAAATATATGATGGGCGGTCGACGTTAAACCAAAACAATGTCAATTTTAGGAACCGCTGGAACTCTATCGTTAATTATCCTTTTTTATGTGTTGGCCAGACTTTCCGAGAGATTCGGAGCCGTGGTCAGGATGCAACCACGCTATCGGTATCTTTATGTCTCCATTCTGCTGGTTCTCATCAGTTTCATTATTCATATTCTGGCAGTTAGCGCAGAGACAACCACAACAGATACTACTTGGTTAACCAATCCCTGGGTTCTATTAGTGGTTTACTATCTGCCCCACACTATTGCCATTTCTCTTGCCCTTTATGTCGCCTGGCACTATTGGAGTTGGCTTATAACAGAACGCAGCGACTAGGTTACTATGACCCCAGCCGTTTTTACTGATGATGTTGCTGAATTTTTTGTTCACTCAGGCTGGCGAAAATTCTTTCTGGATGAGCAATTTTACCTTTTACCCCCCTACCCTGCCCCGGCCAAACTGAGCGGGTTTCCCCCCGAATCATTAAAGAATAAGCCATTTGCCAGTATCTTTGATCCCTCGGAGCAAGATAAATTAAACTCTCTTTTATCCCAACTGGCCTCAAACCCCGACGAGTTTATCTCTGCAGCAATGTTGATCCGGCCAGCAACGGGGACAGTCGCGCCAGTGGTTGAATTTATATTGTATCCAGCAGGCCCAGAAAATCCTCAGGCACGCTATGCCGGCTTTATTCGCCCCATGCCCCATCCCGCCCAGGAAACTCTCAAGCATAAACAATCCCCCTCAAACATAGATTTGGCCGCAATCGCTCAATTTGGCCATCACCTGGCTACTTTTGAGGATTTAGACACGTTGTTAAATGATACTGCCAGAATATTGAATCAAGATTTTGGCTACGACTACGTTTCTATTTTCCTCGCCGATGCCGAAGAGACAACCCTGCTGCTCAAAAGCATCGTCGGGGTTGATCTGCCGGCGATCCCGCCTGACCTCGTAACCGTGCCCATAACCAACCAGACGACAATTGGCCATGCCGCGGCAATCGCAACCCCGATTCTGGTTAACAATTTTTCCCAACACAACTACCTGCCCCTCGACTGTTTGCCCCGGCAACCCCAATCCGAATTGGCCATTCCTCTCTTTACCGGCAAACAGGTTCTGGGAATATTACACCTGCAAAGCCCCGATCCCGACTATTACCAGGAGGACGATCTCCTGTTACTGGAAATCCTGGCCAGCCAATTAGCCATAGCCATCGAAAATACCCGCCTGCTTGAAGAACGAGACCGGCGGATGGCCGAACTGGTTGCCTTTAACCAGATTGGCCTGGTTATTGCCGAATTCAGTGATTTAGAGACCATCTTCTTAAACATTGTCCAGCGGATTAACGCACTTTTTCAGGTTGAGGCGGTTTCACTACTTTTGCTCGAGGGAGATAATCTGCGGTTTGTAGCGGCCTCGGGTACGGGCGCGGAAAAGATAACCTCGTTCATTCTCAAACCAGGTCAGGGCATCGCCTGGTCCGTTGTCGAAACGGGGCAAACGATTCGTGTCGACGATGTTCAGGCCGACCCTCGCCATTTCAAGGGCATTGACAAGGCGCTAAACTTTATCACCCGCTCTTTGTTAGCGGTGCCAATTCAAATTCAAGACCGCGTCTTGGGCGTCATCGAGGCGATCAACCGGCTGGATGGTCGCCCGTTCAGTCGAGAGGATGAGGTGACGCTGGAATTTATTGTTTCGTCGGTAGCTATTGCCATAGAAAACGGGCGGCTGTTTGGCCAACTGCAACGTCACGTGCAGCGGGTAGAAGGTCTGTTGGATGCCAGCCACGCCCTGAACACCCTGGATCTGAAAGATATTCTTGACACAATTGTGCAAAGAGCCAGCATCCTCCTGGTCGCAGATCTCACTGTAGTTTATCTGGCCGATTACCAGGCGCGCCAACTCAATGCCACCGCTACCTTTAGCACCAGTAATATGAAGGGTACGCCCACGCCGTCCTTTAAGTTTGAGCAGGGAACCGTAGGGTGGGTTTTTAAACACCAGCAGCCGCTCAGAATCAACGATGTTTCCCGGGATGAGCGATTCACCTATATAAGTACCAAATCGCACCTCATTTCTAACTTAATATCAATCCCCCTCACCGTTAAGGGGGAGGCTATTGGCGTCATCGAAGCTGCCCACAAAATTGGGGGCGAAGAATTTACCGCCCAGGACGAGGCTTTACTCTCCGCGTTTGCCAGCCAGGCCGCCGTAGCCATCTACAACGCTCGTTTATTTCTGGAAACAAATCAACGCCTGGCCGAAGTATCGACGCTCTACACGCTGGCCCAACAACTGACCAAGGCGTTAGCCCTGGACAACATTGTCGAGTCCAGCGTCTTCATTTTGCAACATGCCCTGGATTGCAGTGGTTGCTGCATCCTTTTAAGACAAGAAGACGATCCAGAACCCTTTTTACTCAAAGCTTGTAGCGGCTGGCCCGATAGAGCGCACAAGGGGGTGGATTTGGACTTTATCATCCAATTGAGCAAAAACCTTCTGGAAAGACCTAATCCAATTTATGTGCAAAACGTACCAGAAGCGCTATCAACCGGGGTTCTCGAACACTCTGAATCTATGGAATTTGAAGAAGAAAATTATAAGCAAATCCAATTAGGTTCGGTAATGATGATCCCCCTTCTGGTCAAACAAGAGTTACTGGGTGTTCTCTCAATTACCGACAAACAACCCCAGGCGTTTGATCAGGCTGAAGGTCGGTTACTCACTATTGCGGCGGCGCAAATATCGGCGGCCATTGAAAATGCCCGGCTTTATGACCACCTGGAACAACGAGCGGTAGAACTGGAAGCAGCTCTCCAGGAAGTAGAGGCCGTTAACCGTCTTAAAACCGAGTTTGTGGAAAATGTTTCCCATGAGTTGCGCACCCCGCTCACCTTCATCAAAGCTTACGTAGCTCTGATTCTGGAAGAGAAACCAGAAAATATCTCAGCCGAAGCCAGAGATAGGTTAAAAATTATTGCGCAAAAAACCGAGGCGATTATTCGTTTGGTTGAAGACCTGGTGTTGCTCCAAAAAATAGAGGCCAAAACCTTAAAGCTTGAACCAATTGCGGTTTCCCAATTGATCGCCCAGGTCGCCGATGGAGCCAGCGCCGGCGCCGCCGAACACAATATAAAACTGGTAGCCAACAGCGCGCCCAATCTTCCAGAAGTGTTGGTAGATGTTGCCAGAATTGGGCAGGTGTTTGACAATCTCATCGGCAATGCCATAAAATTCAGCCCAGCCGGGAGCAAAATCAATATCATGGCCCAACAAGATGGCCAATGTATAAAATTTTCGGTTCAGGATTGGGGGCGAGGCATCCCCGCCGACAAGTTGGACAAAATTTTCAATAGATTTTACCAGGTAGAAACAATTGCCGGTCACGAGTATAGTGGGACAGGACTTGGTCTGACCATTGTCAAACAAATTGTCGAGGCCCATAACGGGCAGATAACGGTTGAGAGTGAAGTGAATAAAGGTTCCACGTTCTCGTTTTGGCTGCCCATTGGCCAGGAACCCGCCGCCAACTCGGTTCATTGGTAACAAAACCGACTGGCAAAGTGGAGTTTGTCGTGTTAAAATGAACGTCAAGGTTATCAAAGAGAAGATGAGTTATTCCAGCAGCATCCAAGAAAAGACAAATCTACGAGATCTTAGAAGTATCATTTTTAATCTGCCCAAAATTGACCTGCATCGCCATCTTGAGGGTAGTTTACGTTTATCGACGCTTTCGGAGATTGCGCACCAACACGGCGTAGATTTACCAAGCTGGAATCTGGAAGAACTGCGTCCTTATGTCCAGGTAGTAGATGATCCACCCGACTTTGTCGGTTTTTTGGCCAAATTCAAACTCCTGCGCCGGTTTTATTCCAGCCGTGAAGCCGTAATCCGGGTGACCTATGAGGCCATTGTCGATGCTGCCGAGGATAACATTCGGTACCTTGAATTACGATTCAATCCGGTGGCCCTGGCGCTTAACCAGGGCTTTAGCTTTGAAGAGGTAACCGACTGGGTTATCCTGGCGGTCAATCAAGCTCAAACCGACTACCCCATTCAGGTTCGCCTGATTGTCACCATCAACCGCCAGGAGCCACAATATGCCCGTCAACTGGCCGAAATTGCTGCCGATCGGCAGGACAGGGGAATTGTGGCCATCGATATTGTGGGCGACGAAATAAATTACCCTATCACCGATTTTATTGTTGAAGCCTTTCACTGGGCCAAAAAACAGGGCCTGCACATCACGGCCCATGCCGCCGAAGCGGGTCCCCCCTATCGTATTAGAGAAGTTATTGAAAAACTGGAGGCCGAGAGAATTGGCCACGGCGTGCGGGCCAGAGAAGATGTGGCCATGGTGGAACTGGTGCGGCAACATCGAATGGTTCTGGAGATGTGCCCCACCAGCAATTTACAAACCGGAATTATTCCCAAATTTGGCAAGCATCCCCTGTTTGCCTTTTACCAGCTTGGCATCCCGGTCACCATCAATACCGATGACCCTTCCATCTCTAACACCACCCTGACGGATGAATTTTTGGTGGCCGCACGGGGCATCGGGGTCCCCTTCCGCGTGCTTCCGGAAATGATCCTCAATGCTGCCAGAGCTGCCTTTCTGCCCGAACCCGAAAAGACCCGGCTGGTTGACTGGTTTGAAAAAGCCCTGGCCAAAAGTCTGGCCACCCTTCCTCAGAACACAGGTAACTCCCGGACCTCATAGGGGGAGATTCGAAGTAACCGTAGTGTTTGCCGTATAGACGGGATAGGCAAACTCAGAAGGTACGGTAGATTGGTTTCAGGGGCTTAGAAAATAACCGGTGGAGAGATAAAGCTGAGGACATAGCTGACAACAATGGCCGTCAGCAGACTTATCACAACTTTGGCTATAACCGGCGTGGGGTCACCTTTGGCCTGGCCTTGATAAATCATAAACCCCAGCCGGGGGATAAACATCAACGGGACCAGCAAGATGTAACCGATTAATCCCAAGGCAGTGGCGGCGACGCGCTCAATTCCACCCAAAATCCTATCCATGAGGTCAACCTGCACCGTATGGCTCAGATTGGTTCCCCGCACATATAAAGCGACAACCGCAGTTTCTACTTCTAACACCGGGGCTATCCCAATGAGCACAGCCAGGCCAATCAGATAAGCCATCATCCGTTGTGCATTCGTAGCCGCAGCCGTGGTTAAGATAAGCAAATCTGAAAATGTCCAGCCCGTGGCCCACCAGGACAGCAGCGTGATGAGCACCAGGTGGGCCAGTTGATCCAGGACAAGCAGCAATAACCCTTTACCCTTACTATTATCAACAAATACAAACGTCCTGAATTGATCGATAAACAGGTGACCCACAAACAGGACAATTACCCACACCCACCAATTTGGCACAGCCGAAATCGAGAGCAAAATGGCCGTTACAAACGTAACCACCCCCACGTGAATGGCTAAACCCGGCCATCCTTTCCGCTTGGCCAGGACCAGCCAATAAGGCTGTAACACAAAATCACCAATTAAATGTCCCAAGATGAGAAGTAAAAAGAAGGATAAGGCCATGTTATTCATCCTCTGAGTTTCGGAGATTTTCGGAAAGTGGTAAACTCAAAGTAACTTCGGTCCCTTTGCCCACCTCGGAGCGAATTTTGAACGTGCCATTCACCCCATCCGCTCTTTCTTGCATATTGATCATGCCCAAACTACCCCGCTCATCATATCTGCCTTTTACAGTCTGCACATCAAAACCCACGCCATTGTCTTTAATCGACACCGTTAAGATATCATTATCCTCATCGGGATCAAGAATCAAATCGATGCGGGAAGCATAGGCATACTTTCTGGCGTTGTTAACTGCTTCTTGAATCACCGCAAAAATGGCCACTTCTGCCCGCGAAGAAAGCCGGGCGAATTCGTGGGTGGTGGTCAGAACAACATTTAGTTGTTCGGTTTCTTGCAGCCGTTCGGCGTACAATTCTAACGCCGGGAAAAGACCCTGCGTTTCCAAAATAACCGGACGAAGGTCAAAGAGCAGGGTTCTGAGCTGTTTTAAGGCTCTTTCGGCCACAGCCGCGCTCTCGTCAATTTCCTCTGGAACAAGCTCTGGCGCCCGGTTCATCAGTTCTTTGGCAAAATTCAAACTCATCACAATCGAGGCCAACAATTGGGTAGGGCCGTCGTGCAGGTCTCGCGCCAGACGCTTGTGAATTTCATCCTCAACCACAACCAGATGATCTCGCTCTCGTTTGAGGCTTTCGTACAAACGGGCATTCTCTATGGCAATAGCCGCCTGGTTGGCAAAGGTAGTCAACAATTGTTGGTCCAACTCGCCAAAATAACGCCCTGGGGTGCTATGCAGCACCTCCAGCACCCCGATTAGCCTGTTACGTGAAATCATGGGGACGCAAAGAAGCGAGGTTGGCTCAATCCCAAACGATTGGGCAATACTCTGATAATATCTATTATCCTTGTTAACGTCATCCACAATCAGGGGTTTGCGATGAGTGGCCACCCAGCCCACAACGCCCTTGTTTCGTGCTATCCGCACCCCTTTGAGTTCGCCGCCAGCGCCACCCTCGATGACCTCAAAAACCAACTCATCGCTAAACTCATCCAGCAACAGCAGCGATCCCGCCGAAGCGTTCATTACCTCTACGGCTGCACTGACAATCTTGTGGAGCAAAGGTTCTAAGTTTAATTCCGACGTGACCGACTGGGCAACTTCGTGGACTACTTGTAAGGCAGCCAGCCTTTGCCGAGCTTCCTCAAGATTTGCTTCCAATCTTGTAGCCGACACTCGGAGTTTTGCCAATTCTTGGGCGGGTATTCTTACCTCACTATTCAAGGTATGTCCCTGTGTTCTACCCCATTACATTTTCTAACAAAGACGAACCTATCACCATCGTAACTCAGTTTCACAAAAACGTCTAATTACCTACCAGTTTTTTGAGTTGGGGTAGTTCCCGCTCGGCGGCTTCTCTGCCTAATTGAATAAACTCTTCAGCTTTATCATAGTCCATCGACGTAAAAACTTCCACCTTGGGTTGAATCAAAATATCAACCGGTGTCATGCGGGTCTTGATGATTTCGCGCTCCATAATGGCCATCATATTGCCCAACACGCTCAAAAAGCCGGGGGACTTGCGCCGGTCGTCGATCGTCTGTCCCAGCAGCCATCCCTTTTCAACCGGCGGGATAACGTTGGACGCGATAATGACATTGGCCCCCTTTTCGGCCAGGATATTGGCCGGGATCGGATTGACCGCGCCGCCATCAATCAGGTGGTGCCCGTTATGCTGATAAGGCGAAAAAATTCCAATAATGCCAATGCTGGCTCTGACCGCCTCGGCCAGATAACCTTCATCAAAAATAACCTCTTCACCCGAGACGACATCTGCCGCCACCACGTAAAAAGGAACGATGGTATCATCAAAAGTGGCCCCGCCAAAATGCCTGGCCAGATATTTGAGCGTGGAATTACCTTTGATCACCCCATTCCACGGCAAACCGAGCCGGAGATCCCACAAACCACTTTTAAAATCAATCAAATTGACCAGATTCCGGGCAAAGTCGGTAATTTCAGCAATAGATTTGCCACAAACATAGAGGCCCCCAAATAATGACCCGGCGCTGGTTCCGGCGATGATGTCGATGGGGATGTTGGCTTCCTGAAGAACCTGCAATACCCCCACATGCGCAATTCCCCGGGCGCCCCCACTGGACAGGGCCAGACCAATGACCCGGTTGGTAATCCGGCGTGATATCCGGCCAAGTTGCTCCCCGGAAACATCGCTGGCAAAAATGGGACCGGACGATGCGTCAACAATCCACGCTTCCGACGGGGTATTGAGTAATACCGTGGCTTTGGCCAATTGCAGGGCCTTGGCATTGACCGGATTACAACCAGGGCGAAGCGCCATGAGAACCCACTCATAACCATCCATCAAGATGCTCAAGGTCCCAACCAGGGTATCACTGCTCAGATTGGCCATTGCTTCCAGAACAACCAGGTCATCGCTTTGAACATTGGCCTCAACGTGATTGGCCAAATTTTGGCCGGTCATATCCAGCACAACCACCCGTTGGCGAGTCAACCTGAATATTTTCTGGGCTAATGGCCATGCCCCATCTCCCAACACTGCCACCAGGCTGTACCCCGAACGCCTTTTTACGTTGGTCATAACATCACTCAAACGGCGGCTCAGCTCGCGGGTGATTTGTAACGAAATTTCGGGATGGTCAATCAGAAGTTCATCCAGGTCTGTTTTTCGCAAAGCCCACAGGTCAGCATCAAGGGTTACCGTGACCGTGGCCGAGCGACGCTGGTCTAACAATAAGGCCATTTCTCCAAAAAAGTTTCCCGGGCCCAAATAATTAATGATCTTCTCTTGCTGCCCGCCATTTGGACCAACCGATACCTGTACCTGACCCGACTCAATCAAATACATGGTGTCGCCCAGGCTATGCTCGGTAAAGATAACCTCGCCATGCCCAAAATGAACTTTTCGCAATCTGGCCGCAATGGCCAACAAGGTATGCCGCGGCAGGCTACTGAAAAAGGGGATACGCAGCAGGCTATCTTCAACTAAATAATATTGATTATTCGAGTTGTCCATATTTCTAGCCGACCAGATTTGGTCTCGATCAAGTTCGGCCCCGACAAGACTCAATCAAACGGAACATATTCCATATCTCATTCCAATTATATCACCCCCCCAAAACTCTCAGCAATGGTACATAAGGCTTAACCTTGCGCCTGAAGATGAGACTGTTCCAAATTTTGGGAACAGACGGGGCGCGCGGAGGTATCTCCCCTAAATCTTCCCTGGTGTTTCCCAAACTCCTAAAATTGGGGAAATACCCCCAAAAGATTATGTCTATTGCAAATCAACTTAATTTTGACTATAATTACGTTACCCTTTTTAACTTGTGAAAAACGTGATCCAAACCAACGACCAGACTCGGCCCACCCCACCCGCGGCCAGATTAGAATATGCCATCAACCTGGCCAGAGCCGGGCACAAGCTTGAAGCACGTGATCTGCTGCGCAAGGTTGTTGCCTTGCAACCGGTCAATCAGGCCGCCTGGTTGTGGCTGTCGGCGGTAGCAACAGACAAGGCCGAGGCTGAAACAGCCCTGGCCCAGGCCCGAAAGATCAACCCGGTCCACCCGAGTCTGATTCAGGCTGAACAGTGGTTGGCTCATCACTTTGCCACGCAACCTTCTACCCAAGAGAGTAAAGTGGTCATCACGCCCCCTGCCCCGTCTACACCACCCGCGGTTTCACTTCCAGGGCCAACGCCGCAAACCGAAGAGGTGGCCAGATCGATTAATTCTTTTGTTTTTGGGGTGATGATTGCGGTGATTGTGGCGGGTTTGATAGTTCTGTTTGTGGGGTTGGCCTTTCAGGTGAATACAACGGTCCAGGCCCAACAGAATGGCAGCAAAGGGTCAAATCGGGTATCCGGGGATAATCCCTCTCTATTGAATGAGGCAATAGCTGCCAGAGATTGGCCTCAGGCCATTGCTATTTTGCAGGAGTATCAGCAACTTGAGCCAGACTCCGCGTCAATCAAAGCGCAGCTTGCCCACGCCTATCTCCAACATGGCTTGATGCTACGCCACAAAGGATTTGTCGAAGAAGCGCTGCTCGAGTTTGAGCAGGCGTTGGCACTCAGCCCCCAACATGCCCAGGTTCAACAGGAATTACAGATGGCCCGGCATTATCTGGCGGGTATTCAACATTATCAAACCGGCCAGTGGCAGGAGTCGATTGCGGCCCTGGAGGCCGTGCAAGCCGAGGACAAAGCTTATACCAATATCAGGGATTTGTTGTTCAGCGCCTATTACAACCATGGATTGGCCTTGCAGGCCGCCAACGAATTATCTGGAGCCAGAGCAGCCTTCGAAGCCGCCATTGCTCTGCGCCCGGATCTGAATGAGCCATACCGACAGATTGCCGAAATAGAATTTGCCCTGGCCCCGCAAACGCCGCTGGTTACACCCGTTCCTGCTCCTTCCAACGATAGGATTATTGTGGTGGGCATTGCCGAACAGCGCATGCAGGTTTTCGAAGATGGCAAACTGGTCTTTGATTTTGTGGTTTCCACAGGAGAGCCAGGCCGCGACACCGCCATCGGCGAGTTTGAGATTCTCGATAAAATAGAAGTGGCTTACGCCAGCACCTGGAATCTGGATATGCCGTACTGGATGGGAATTTACTGGTCGGGTCCCCTGGAAAACGGCATTCACGCCCTGCCTATTGTCAAACACACCGGCTACAAACTCTGGGATGGTTTTTTGGGCCAGCGCGTTTCTTACGGCTGCATCATCCTGAGCGATACCGATGCGGCGACCCTCTACAATTGGGTAGACATCGGCACCCCGGTAAAAATTGTGTCCGGTCTGGCTTACTGGACACCCCCGGAGAAATAACTCCTATTATGTCAAAAGACTAACGCCCCGTCGAGTTACCCCCCATTTGGAATCCAAACAACAACAGAAGCAAGCCATACAACAGGTATTGCGGCCTCCTTGCTTGGTAGTAGGGTGCGTCCCAAAATTTTGGCGGTAGGGACAGGACATTGTCCTGTCCCTACCCTATGGCCTAAAAATTGGGACAGACCCTGGTAGTAGTAACTTCAATTGAGCAAGCGTTACTGAACATCATCACCAACCTGAGATGATTTTGGCCGTAATCTTAAATCTGCCAGTCAAGCAGGAAAATGCCGCTTTCTTCTGACGTATCTGACGGGAATAGCTGATTTTGCCTGTTGTTAACCGGCAACGTAATTCTAACCGTTTTATAAGTTTATTTTTATGACTTACTAAAACAAATAGCGTATATTGAGGTTAACAAGGCACTCTGTTTTGCATCCAATAGAGGAGGAATCATAATCATGATCGCCACCAACAAACCCGACCGCTGCCCTATTTGCGGCTATTACCTGACCACCCTGGCTGAATTTGCCGGTAGCCGCTGTGTCGATCCCGGTCACTGGCAAGCCGCCGGGGCGCTATCCCCCCGTGATTATTTTCCGATGGCCCAGATAGCCTCCCAGGCCAGTGTGGAATATCACCACCGCGTCACCAACCAGAACTCGCTCAAGTCGATCTGTTGTTGAGCAGGGAAAACCTAAATCTAGCGTTTCAGCCGACGTTGCTGGCGGGCTTCGGCCTTGGTCCAGCGATGGCGCTCCTCATCTGTCTTCAGAATTAGTGGGGGAACTTGCGTCGGCCGTCCCTCATGATCCAAAGCCACAAAAACCAGAAAAGCGGTATTGGTGTGGGTACACTCACCGGTAAGTGGATTTTCGGCGGTAACCTGCACCTCCACTTCCATTGAAGTCCGTCCAACCCAGTTAAGATTGGCCGTAAAGGTAACCAAATCACCCACGTGCACCGGCGAGTGGAAGGTCATCGAGTCAATGGCCACCGTCACCACCTGATGTTGGGCGTGACGCATAGCACACAGGGCCGCTGCTTCATCGACCAGTCTCATTACTTCGCCACCGTGAACATTACCCGTTGGGTTGGCATGGTGAGGCAGCATTAATTGGCTCAGGGTCACCCGACTATCTTTGCCTCGTTTGCCTGCCATCACCTAAACTCCCAACGCCCCTGACCATGCCTCAAATGGCCGCCCACCGCGTTCGTCATCCTTAAAGAAGGCAAAATAGGCCATCACGTGATACCCCATAAATTCTTCTTCTTCAGGGTTGACCTTGGCCAATTCATGCACCCGGCGCCAGGTACCGGTGTTCAGGTACATCTGGTTGAAAGCCTCTCCCTGGATTAATGTGGTATCCAGAGGCACAATTTCATAGTGATGGGTATGGCCGTGCACAATGAAACGGGCCGTCTGATTCTTAAGGGCCGGTTCCGTCAACGCGGTTCGATAATACGTCAACGTATCGCTGTCGATTTCCTTGCCGATCCAACTCATCAAGCGGCTGACTGTATGCAGCGATACACCCTTGGAGAATTTCAAAGCTATCCTGAGATGATCAACCTCATCAAACAGGCTTATAGTATTGTGTTGCTGCACAAAGGGGATGTCCAGAAAATCATCAACCAGACCATCCCAAATGTCTTTCACCTTTGCTATTTGTTTGGCCTCAGTACAGGTGCGACGTAACAGGCTATTGAGCCACACCGGCATCACCAGCATCGGCCGCACGTTATCCAATTCATTCAAACCCTCCAGGCAAACCGGGGGCAATTCATGCTCCATATTGAGCCTGACCTCACGAGGGAAACGATTCAACAACTCCACCACCAACGCATCACAAAGCGAAGACGCATCGCGCCCGGCTTTTTCTTCGTAGCTGTAGGGGTCAAAAATATCGCCATGACGGGCAAACACCTGATGAGTTTCACAAATGTTTTGGAGGGTGGCCGACTCGCTCAGATCGTGGGGAAAAGGTTGGACAGCAGGATGAGCCAAACCCAGCGCCGTGACAATTTTCTGCCGGATGCGCTGGTGAGCCGGCCCGGGCAAGTGATAAAACCAATCATGGTTGCCCACCATATAATGAAGGCTAACTTCAACCGGCACCCGACCACGGGCTTCCGGTTGCCAGCCCACCCGAGCCGGTCTTCCGGCTCGTGAGGCCGGTGGCAGGGTAATTGTCTTGCCATTGGTAAGACTTTTCAGAATTTTAAGGGAAGCAGCATTGTTTTGCAGAATGGCCCCGGTAATGGCGTCGATTTTATCGACAAAGGCCGGGCGATGAGGATCAGTGTCCCAGGGCCTGGTAAAGCCGGGAGTGCCTTCGGTCTCGGCCAGCCAGCAAGTGGAACGAAGCGCGTCGAGAATATCCCCCAGCAAAATCAGGTCCAAATGTTCAAGGGGTTTGTAACTGCCGTTGGCCCGCCACGAGGCATCGTAGGCCAAATCTCGGAGACGATTGGCGAATACGCGAAACGCGCTTTCGTTGATCGTTTCCCCAGACGTGCCATCCGTTAGATGCAAGTCGCTGATAATGACGAGCATTTCTGTCCTCCTTCATCCGATTACGCTAACGATACCGGAAGATGGATTGATTGTCAAGCAGATTGAAAAAAGTCGAAGTCAAAACGGAACCAAAAACCGGAAACGGCTTGACTTCAACTTTGAAACTGTTATAGTGTCGGTATTGATGGGTGTGTCTCAAATTCCAGGAATTTGGGACAGACCCGTATTGATAAGGAGGTTTTTTTATGAACGTCGAAAAAATGACGACCGAACAAGTCCGGCTCAGCCTGGCAAAATTACCTGGCTGGGAACTAAAAGAGGGCAAACTACACCGGCAGCTAAAATTCAAGAACTTTGTCCAGGCTTGGGGCTTTATGACCCAGGTGGCTATCCTGGCAGAAAGAGCAGATCACCACCCTGAATGGAGTAATGTTTATAGCCAGGTAACTATTGACCTGACCACCCACGAGGCGGGAGGGATCAGCCAACGAGATGTCGAACTGGCGCAAAAGATCAATACGGTGTTGGCTTCGATGATAATTTGAAGTTACAGGGGAAATTCTGTATCAAAACTTGTGGAGCAATCAACCAACGCCTGGGTGGCTTTGGCATAACGCATGATTTTGGCGATATTTCCTTTGAGAGCCAGCTTTCGGGTGAGGATAGCCTTCAGAGGGTCTATCTTTTTAGCGGTCACTTCTTTCCAGGCGCTCACCGGGCCGCTAATCCAAAATTCGGGGGTGAAGGTGGAGGGATCTTCAATCGCCAACGCCCGGCGACATTCGCCGTGATAAAGGTCGATGTACATATATATGGTTTTTTCTAATCGACCTTCAGCCTCGACCACCAAATAGACATCGCCTTCCCAATTTCTGGCTGCATCGAGATAGATTTGGCTATTGTTGCATGCCTCAC
This sequence comes from Anaerolineae bacterium, assembly GCA_016926805.1. GTDB lineage: Bacteria > Chloroflexota > Anaerolineae > 4572-78 > J111 > JAFGNV01. The sequence continues at coordinate 18,292 of JAFGNV010000047.1, read as the reverse complement.
CTAAACGCTTGATCCAGGCATCGGTGGCAAAAGGGATTGCACCTGACATAGAGAGTCCCTCCGGGGTAGTATCTTAACAATTCGATTATCCATGCAGCCAGGGGTAAAACTCAATAGCACAAAAGTAATCCTGCCCCCGGCAACCCGGCCACAGCCTGATCTCCCAAAGTTTGGGGGCCATCCGAATCAAGATTTGCGCTTCTAAAATTCGATGGTATAATTTTTTTTGACATCTGGGCGGTTAGCTCAGTTGGTTAGAGCGCCACGTTGACATCGTGGAGGCCACAAGTTCAAGTCTTGTACCGCCCACAAAAAAGGTCTGGCTTTAAACCAGACCTTTTTCATTACCCGCAAATGCGGGCCAATTACGTCACACCCGTTATAGCGACCAGTTGCTGCCGGGCCAATTCCGGATCGGTAAAGTGCAATACCTGCATCCCGACCTGCCTGGCCCCTTCGATATTTTGCGCAAAATCATCCACAAATAGAGCTTGTTCAACCTTGACCCCCACCCTTTCCGCAGCCAATTGATAGATGTTGGGGTCCGGCTTCATTAACCCCACTTCCGAGGAGACAACAATACCATCAAAATGTTCAATAAAGGGATATTGCTCCGTCCACACCCGGCGGGCGTCGTCGGCAAAGTTGCTCAGAATGCCGGTGCGATAACCGGCCTGGCGCAACCGTTGGATGTAGGCCACCAGGGACTCATCTAACCCATCTCCGGCAAAAAAATCGCGACGCATTTCGGCCAGGTCAACCTCATTCAAACCAAAATGATGGCCCAACCAGCGCCAGTGGGCCTCGAACGTTTTCTGCCCCAGTTGCACCTGTCGACCTGACTCACCGTTGAAGACAAAATCTTCAAACTCCCGGCTATCCAGGCCCAACCGGGCCGCCCATTTCTCCCGTCCGACCCGGCTGTGGCTGCGAATCAACACCCCGCCCACGTCAAAGATGATGGCTTTGAGCCTGGTTTTTCTGTTTGGCATTATTCTCACCAGCCCACGGCGTCCCACTGTCCATTTTATCACACCCACTATATCCTGGCAATGAAATCGAGGCCTGCCAGACGCTTATCTGAAACTGGGGAAAGAATATCTATTAAGGGACAATCCCGCCGCCGAAGAGACAGATGTCAGGCTACCTCCTCCACTGGCATCATCTTCTCTTCAACGTGGGCCAGCTTTTGCCATAACTCGTGAGCCAGCCGCGCAATCGCCTGAGCCGACGGCGCACCAACGTCCTGTTGATTAACCAGTGCTCCTTTGTATGTAGCCATATAAATTCGGGGGTCGTAGGGAATAGTATAGATGTGTTGCAGTTTTAATACCTTGGCAATCTGCTCGGTACGCACCCCGCCGGGCTGTTGCGTACGATTGACCACCACCCCCAACTGTTCAGGCGAAAATTCAAGTTGGCCAGCCAGCTCCAGGAATAATTTGGCGCTCTTAATGGCCGGCAACTCCGGTGCCGTCACCACTAAAATATAGTCGGCGCTTTCCAATACACTCAGCGTAAGATCATTCAGTTGGCTGCTGGTATCAATAACCACCCCCTTAAACTGGCCTTTGAGCGCCTTGATTACTTCGCGGGCCATGGGGGGCATAATGGCGTCGGCTAACTGCGGTTGAGGCGGGGCCAGCAGTACCTTTAACCCAGAGTCGTGAGCCAAAACCACTTCCGGCACCAATTCTGTGTCAAGCGCATCATCGTGGACCAGATCGCTGATGGTTCGCGTTGGACGGAGGTTGAGATTAACCGAAATATCGCCAAACTGTAAATCCGCGTCCATCAACACAATGTCACCCTGAATTTGCTGTAAGGCCGCAGCTAAATTGGCCGCAATCGCCGACGTGCCCGCGCCCCCTTTGGCGCTATATACGACAATCACCGGCGTATCGGTATCTTCCAGCGAGGCTTTCACTTTTTGTTGGGGGGCCATGGTTGCCTGAACCCGTTCCACCGCCTCGATTTTTTGGTAAATGGGTACGCCAATTTGGTAAACGCGATGGATGCAGTTAATCAATTCGTCGGCGGTAAAAGGTTTGGGTTGAAAATCCCTGGCCCCGGCGGCCATCGCCCGCTTCATGTAATGCTGTTCGGCCTGCACCGACATGATAATCACCTGGCTGTAGGGCGCATCAACCGACATCTTCTCGGTAGCCGTAATCCCATCCATGTCGGGCATGTTGATGTCCATTAGCACGATGTGCGGTTTCAGATTAATCGCCATCTCGATACCGTGCCGTCCATTGACGGCCTGGCCAATTACATCCATATCATCTTCAAAATAAAGCAACCGGCTGACATTCTCGCGGGTATCGGGGTTGTCATCAACAATCAAAATCCGAATTTTATCGCCCCCCTTGATGCTGGGCGGCGATGGGAGGGGGGAGGTGGGCGCAGCGGGAGCAGGTGGGACGGCTGCTGGCGCAGGGGCCGATACCGACGGGGATGGGGTTGGACCGGTTGGCGCACCTGCCGGAGTTGGCCTAACACTGGCAGGCGGCGTTGTGGGTGTTGGCGCGGCCTGTTCCGTTTTCTGAGCCAGCGGCGTCGACGCTGCTGGCGGTCGTCGCCCGGCAGAGGATCGCTTTCTGGTAGAAGCCATCTTTTCCCGGGCACGCCTGCGGGAAGCGCGTCGCCATAGCAGTAAAGCCACAATCCCAACCAGTAATATAAGTAATCCCAATAATGCAATTAATACAAAAATAATGTCCGACGACATAAGTCTTCTATACGAGTTAACAAAGGAATAATGGGAAATGGTGAAAAATAAATGAATAGAGTTTCAAACTCTGGCTTTGGACACCCCGTCTATCAAGTATAAATTACCTGATAAATTGTCTGCTTTTTTAGCCAACTTGTCAACATTTTACTGATAAACTTGCTCAACGCCAACAGTACTTAATACTTATAGGGAAAATGCTGGCCTCCCCCGAAAATCGGCTTACAATTTGGATAGGGTAATTGCGCTTATTTCTCAGTTAAAACGCCAATCACCAAACCAAATAGTGGTCAACAAGTAAATGAAGACCCTAAAGGTCTCTGAGACCTTTAGGGTTTGGAACCCTCGGAATGATATATCAATAAATTCTCATCACTTACAATATGACCATCACCCCAAACCGTTACGCCTTTTCAACTGCTTATGGTACAATTGAACGTGGGCATACCCGTCGATGAATCCTTCAGATTTTATCAAACATCTCAAAGAACAGAGTTTTTATGAAAACCAGTTGACCCATGTGGAGCGAATTGGCGCTCGCCGGGCGCAATACATGTCACTGGAGCGGCCATTGCTGCGTCCGCTGGTGGAGGCAATCAAGGCCAGCGGCACCGCCCACCTGTACAGCCATCAAGCGCAGGCCATTGACGCTATCCGGGCCGGCCAGGATGTGGTGGTGGCCACCGGCACAGCCAGCGGCAAAACGCTCTGCTACAATTTACCAGCTCTGGAAGCCATCTTGCTGGATGCCCAAACGCGAGCTATCTATCTTTTTCCCACCAAAGCCTTGGCCCAGGACCAACTGCGCGTGTTAAAAACCCTGGTTAACCACCTGAAGGCGACGCAGCCGCGGAAAAACGGTCCCTCCCTCACCATCCCCCGCTTTGGCACGTATGATGGCGACACTCCCCAAAACAGTCGGGCGCGACTGCGCCGCGAGGGTAATATTATTTTAACCAATCCCGACATGCTGCACGTTGGTATTTTACCCAATCATGCCCGTTGGGGTCAATTTTTAAAACACCTAACATTTGTGGTAGTCGACGAAGCGCACATCTATCGGGGCGTGTTTGGCAGCCACGTGGCCGTGATTTTCCGGCGGTTGACCCGATTGTGCCAGCTTTATGGCAGCCGGCCTCAATTTATCTGCTGCTCGGCCACCATCGCCAATCCTGCCGAGCACATCGAGCGGCTGACCGACCGCAAACCCTTGGTGGTGGATGAGGATGGTTCGCCCCGCGCGCCCAAACAGTTTATGCTGTGGAATCCTCCCTTTATTGACCAGAAGAAAACCACCCGCCGCAGCCCCAACGGTGAAGCGGCCAATCTTTTTGCCGAAATGGCCCGCCAGGAGGTACGCAATATTACCTTTACCAAAGCGCGGGTAGTGGCCGAGCTGATCCTTAATTACGCCCGCCAGACGCTCGACCGCACCGACCCGGAATTCAAAGAACGCATTGCCTCTTACCGGGCCGGTTATTTGCCGGAACAACGCCGCGAGATTGAGCAGGCCCTATTTCACGGCCAACTCACCGGCGTAACGGCAACTTCGGCGTTGGAATTGGGCGTAGATGTGGGCGATCTGGATGCGACCGTTTCGGTAGGGTATCCAGGCACGGTGGCCAGTTTGTGGCAACAAGCCGGGCGAGCGGGACGCGGAACAGGGAGTTCGCTGGCCATCTTGATCGGCCTGGACAATCCTTTGGACCAATACTTTATGCGCCATCCCGCTCAGCTTTTTGGCCGGCCTCACGAGCACGCCCTGATTGACCCCGGCAACCTGTATATCCTGGAACAACACCTGCCCTGCGCCGCCCACGAGCTACCCCTCACCTCGGCGGATGAAGTGCTCTTTGGCCGGGGTTTTGTCGAGGCAATGGTCAATCTGGAAGAACGGGGGCTGCTCACCTACCAGCCGGATCAGGATAAGTGGTATTACCGGGGTCGGGATTATCCGGCGGAACAGGTCAACATCCGCAGTATTGGCAGCAAGCCGGTGGCCCTGGTAGACGGCAGTAAAAAACTCAAACGGCTGGAAGAAATGGACGAGGCTTCGGCGTACAGCCGGGTGCATCCCGGAGCCATCTACATGCACCAGGGCGAGAGCTATCTGGTGACTGAGTTAAACCTGGAAAAAGGCCAGGCGGTGTTGCTGCCTGCCCGGGTGGATTATTACACCCAACCCCGCGAATTCAACGACATCCACATTATCCGCTCGTTACGCCACCAGCAACTGAAAATGGCTACCGTTTACTGGGGCGCGGTGCGGGTAACCCAGCAGGTGGTGAGTTACAAACGGGTCCGCCAATTCAGCGAAGCCAACCTGGGTGAAACACCCCTGGAAATGCCGACTAATACTTTTGAAACCCGTGCCCTGTGGTGGGATGTGCCCATCGAGTGGGCCGGCCACCTGGCCCGGCGCGGCTGGGATTTTATGGGCGGCCTGCATGCGGTAGAACACGCGGCCATCGGCCTGTTACCTCTGTTTGCCATGTGCGATCGTTGGGACATTGGTGGGATTTCCACGCCCATGCACCCGGACACCGAACGGCCACAAATTTTTATTTACGACGGTTATCCCGGCGGCGTGGGCATCACCGAGCAGGGATTTGATTTACTCACTCAACTGTGGGAAGCGACCCTGGCCGCCATCAAAGATTGCCCTTGCGACGATGGCTGCCCCAGTTGCATTTACAGTCCCAAGTGCGGCAACAACAACGAGCCGCTGGACAAACGCGCGGCAGAGTGGATTTTAGAATCGTTGCTGCGGACGAAGTAAGCAGCGGACAGTAAACGGTAGATAGTAGACGGTAGATAGAAATTTTCTACTCTCTACTCCATTCGAAAACGAGAGAGATTACCCCGCAATGTATTTTAAGGTTAAGTTTTCCGAATCCCCCTTGCCAAGCGCGCAAAAAAGCGGTATAATTGACTCGGCTTTTGGGTACAATATATTGTGTACAGGTTAATAGTACCACTATATATTGTGGTTTTTTCACCTATTTTATGTTGAGTGGGGAACGATGGGACATTGCTGGCTAGCATCAGTTCAATTCAATCAAAACGACGGGCACCCGTCGATTGGATGTCCATTCCACCCCTTGTATTTTCCCCCAAGTATTTGTCTTGATTATTTCCTGCATCTAAAACTAAGCTAGAACGGGTAAGGATGCCCGCCGGCAACGGGTGACCTCAGATTGATTTCGCTGGTCGCTCTATATTATGTAAAGTAGAACTTAGAAAAGAGGCTGTTCGATGAAATGTCCATTTTGTGGCGCATCCAGCGACCATATTCGGGTGATTGACACCCGCGAAGTGACGGATGGCATCCGCCGCCGCCGCGAGTGTGAGCAATGCCAGCAACGTTTCACCACTTACGAGCGCATTGCCAGTATGAATTTGCTCGTAGTCAAACGAGATGGGCGACGGGAGGAGTTTGACAAGGAAAAACTGGTCAGAAGCATGCGGGTCTCCTGCTCCAAACGGCCGGTTTCCAGCGCCGCCATCGAGGACGCCGCGCGCGAAATCGAGGCGTCGCTCTATGCCATGGGCAAGAGCGAAGTCAGCCATCAACAAATCGGGGAGCTGGTGATGAAACACCTGCAAGATATTGACGATGTGGCCTACGTGCGTTTTGCCTCCGTCTACCGCCGCTTCCGCGATGTGACCAGTATGGCCGAGGAAATTGAACAACTCCAGGCCCGCAAGCGCCGCGAGGAGGAATTGAAGAACCAGATTCCATTGCCAATTGAGCGGAAGTCGTAAACAATGCCCATTTGTCAGGCCGCATCCTTTAATACGCTGCTCCACTGCGTTTTGCAGCTACTCAGGATGCTAATCCTTAGGTTACGGTTAAGCCAATTGAAAATTTCAGGTTAGAGGAGAGAGCAAATGAGCCCCAAACCCGCGGCCAAAGCCCAACAACTCAAGGTGAAAACCAGCAAAAACGGCTATCAGCCCAACACCCTCCATCCCCTGGGTGAAAAAATCTTTCTCGACCGTTATGCCTTGAAAGATGGCAAAAAAGAAACAGTTACCCCGGGCGATACGGTAGTGGTCGCCGTAAACCTGGAGACCGGCCAGCGCGAGATCGGTACGGTGACCGAACTCAACGGTAAACAGGTCACCATCACCTTGCGGGATGGCGAAATGATTGAGCGGGCGTTGGAACACATCGATAAGCCCCTGGAAACCCATCCCTCGGAAATGCTCGACCGGGTAGCGCAAGGCCTGGCTCAAGTAGAAGCGCCGGAAAAACAAACCGAGTGGGCGCAAAAGTTCCGCTGGCTGCTGGACGATTGGAAATTTGTGCCGGGCGGGCGCATTCTCACCGCCGCCGGCACCGACCAGAACCTGACCTATTATAACTGCTACGTCATCCCCAGCCCCAAAGACAGCCGGGGCGGGATCATGGACACCCTCACCCAAATGACCGAAATCATGTCGCGTGGCGGGGGGGTGGGCATCAACCTGTCCAGTTTGCGGCCCCATCACGCCTACGTGCGCGGCGTGAACGGCCGCTCTAGCGGCTCCGTGTCGTGGGGCGAATTGTACAGTTTTGTCACCGGCCTGATTGAGCAGGGGGGCAGCCGCCGCGGCGCGTTGATGTTGATTCTCAACGTGTGGCATCCCGACGTGCTGGAATTTATTAACAGCAAGCGCAACATGGGTCGGATCACCAATGCCAACATCAGCGTCGGCATTACCGACGATTTTATGGAGGCGGTCAAGGCCGACGCCGATTGGGAGCTGGTCTTCCCCGACACGACCTGCCCGGATTACGACGACACCTGGGACGGCAACCTGGCTGCCTGGCAGGCCACGGGCAAGCCGGTGGTGGTCCACAAAACAGTCAAAGCCCGCGAGGTCTGGCACACCATCATCGAAAGCGCCTGGGCCAGCGCCGAACCGGGCATCTTCTTTGTCGAACGATACAACAAGCTGAGCAATTCCTGGTATTATGCCCCCATCCTCTGCACCAATCCCTGCGGTGAGCAGGGTTTACCGGCCTGGGGCGTCTGCAACCTGGGCGCCCTCAATTTAGCCAAATTCGTCAAAGATGGCCGGGTGGATTGGGACAGCCTGGCCCAGGGCGTGCGCTACGCCGTACGTTTTCTGGACAACGTAATCGACAGCACCCCCTACTTTTTTGACGAAAACAAACAGCAGCAACTTGGCGAGCGGCGGGTGGGCCTGGGCACCATGGGCCTGGCCGAAATGTTTATCCGCCTGAAAATCCGCTACGGCAGCCCCAAGAGTGTGGAATTTTTGGACAGGCTCTACCGGTTTATTGCCACCGAAGCCTATCTGGCCTCGGCGGACAACGCCGCCGAAAAAGGGTCGTTTCCTATGTTTGACACCGGCAAGTTCTTGCAGAGCGGCTTTATGCAGGCCATGCCCCACCCCGTGCGCGAGGCCGTGGCTAAAAAAGGTATCCGCAACGTAACCCTGCTCACCCAGGCCCCCACCGGCACCACCGGCACCATGGTCAACACTTCCACCGGCATCGAGCCGTTCTACTTTTGGAGCTTCCAGCGCACCGGGCGTATGGGCACCCACGAGGAACGGGTAACCGTGTACGATGAGTGGGTCACCGCCCACCCGGATCAGCCACTGCCCAACTATTTTGTCACCGCTATGGACTTGCAGCCGGAAGAACACGTGCAGGTGCAGGCTACCATCCAGCGTTGGGTCGATAGTAGCATCAGCAAAACCTGCAACACGCCCAACAGTTACACCGTGCAAAAGACCCGCGAGCTGTACGAGCTAATGTACGAATTGGGCTGCAAGGGCGGCACCATTTACCGTGACGGCTCCCGCGATACGCAGGTGCTGGAATTAAAAGAAGAAGACAAACAAAAAATCGGCCAGCCGAAAGCGCCGGAGCCGCAGTGGCGCGCCCGCCCGGCGACCCTGTACGGCAATACCTACCGCAAGAACACGCCCATTGGCACAGCCTACATTACCATCAACGCCAACGGCGAGGGCCACCAGGAGCCGTTTGAGGTGTTCATCAACGTGGGCAAGGCCGGCAGCGACGTGGCCGCCGACGCCGAGGGCCTGGGCCGTCTGATCAGCCTGATCTTGCGCATGCCCAGTCCCTTGACCCCCCAGGAACGGGTGCAGGACATTGTGGCTCAACTGCGCGGCATCGGCTCGGGCCGGGCGCAGGGATTTGGCAAAAACCGGGTGATGAGCCTGCCCGACGCCCTGGCTCAGGTGCTGGCCGAACACGTGGGCTTCAACTCCACCGGTGACCTGCCCGGCCTGCCCGACGAGGGCGAGCGCAAGCAGTTGAAACTCTCCCTCAAGGGCGACCTCTGCCCCAGTTGCGGCCAGGCCACCCTGCTGCACATGGAGGGCTGCCAGAAATGCCTCGAGTGTGGGTATAGCGAGTGTTAATCTCACGGTAGGGACAAAACATTGTTTTGTCCCTACCGCTACAGCCGGAAGATCAAATGGTATCACCATCTTACAGAAAACCAAACCGTTTGACCGGCTATGATTATAACCAGGCCGGATACTATTTTGTGACAATTTGTACTAAAAACAAGGTGCCTTACTTTGGACATATTACAGGCGGTCAAATGCAATACAGTTGGTATGGCCACATTGCCCTGCAATATTGGCAACAGATTCCACAACCCTATCAAATTGTTGAAATTGATGAAGTTGTGATTATGCCCAATCATATTCACGGCATCATTATCATTCGTCCGTCTGGGGAGGCTACTCCCCCCGTAGGGGTCGAACAATGTTCGACCTCTACGCGAACGGCGACAGAACAATGTTCTGTCTCTACCACAACAAAACATTACGGCCTGCTATCCAAAGTGATAAAATCATTTAAGAACGTGGTTACCCGACAAATACGGCTCCAATTTGAAGATAATGAATTTGCCTGGCAGCGTTCCTTTTATGACCACATCATCAGAAATGAGAATTCATTGCATGATATTCGGGGTTACATCAAAAATAACCCCCGAAAATGGGATTTGGACAAAGACAACCCCGCAAGTTTGTATATGTAGTGGGGTGGGGACAGGACAATGTCCTGAGTGCGTCCCAAAATTTTGGCGGTAGGGACAGGACAATGTCCTGTCCCTACTCATGGAATGGGTGCATTGTCGTGGCCAATTAGTAAAAAAGAAGGTCAATTACCCGGCCAACCGCAAAGGCTATCATCTGATCATAGACGACGTGCCCGCCTGGGTTGGCAGGCAGGGCGGCGAGCCGATGTTTGGCGAAGCCACCGTGGCTGCGATTCAAGAAATGCTACCAGCAATGGATAACCGCCAGAAGTTAATGGCCCTGGCGGCCTGATCCCCGGCTACGGCCAGGCGACCCTGCTGCACATCGAAGGCTGTAAGAAATTCCTGGAGTGCGTGTTAGCTCACAGCAGGGGGTTGGCCGGGGGCCAGCCCCTTCTTTTGTGGTTAAGTTAAAAATCACATCACTCATTGGAGAAAAAAGATGGCTGTAAACAATGATATTGTTAAAAATGCAGAAGCGTTACCCTTTGAGGAACGGAAAAAGATTATTGTATCATTCAGGGAAACAGAATTACATTCGCATCTTAAGAATCTGCTTATTGAAATGGCACCAGAAAGTGTCGTTGAGATAACTCACGGAGCAGATGAGTTTGGTAAGGATTTGGTTATGGTTAGTAAGGATAAATTTGACCAGACAGTTACAGCAATTGTTGTTAAACGGGGAAATGTTCGAGCTCAGACTAAAGGGATGGTGGATGAAATCAAAAGCCAAATTCAACAGGCAATTTCACATCCTGCCGAATTAACAAATTTTCGTGAACCGATCCAGGTTTCTAGAGTTTGGTTAATGCTGGCAGGCGAGTTAGGCAGTAGGGCCCGAAAAAGATTGGAGAACGAAGTTAATTTTCCTAATCTAAAAACTTTCGATATGGAATGGCTGGTAAACCATTTTACAAAGTATTACCCTCAAGTCTTTTTTGAGGGACAGATTATGGATTTCCTCCAACAGAAAATTCAAGACCTGGAAATGAGACACTTATTTAGCAAACGAGGAAAAAATCTGTCAGAGTGTTTCATCAACCCAATTGTTATCCGAATTGATATGTCCATTGATTTCACCGCTGATACAGAACTGGAACAAAATCTGGGATTAATTGCCAAATATACTAAAGAGCAAAAAATTTCTTTCGCACAACTAAAGTCTCTTATTACACGGAATAGGCATATTTTATTAGCTGGCGAACCTGGTACTGGTAAATCCCTTGCGCTGGCGAAACTAACCATAGACATGCTTCGTGAAATCTCATCACAGATTATACATGGTAAATCCAAGCAATCGACAATTGAAATCCCAATATTGGTTACGGCCATCAATTTTGTGCAATATAGTTCTGCTAGCAATTTATACGAAGCCTATATCCCAAACCAGGAAATGAGAAATCGCTATAAAGCCAAAGTTTTGTTTGTGGATGGCCTTGATGAGGTTTTACCAGGACAAAGAAAAACCGTTTTGGAAAATGGCAAGGCTTTTGCAGTCGAATTGGGGTGCCCATTGATCATAACCACCCGTCCTATAGATTTAGTAAAATCTCCCCCTCCAGGATTCGAGAAGTTCGAAATGCTGCCTTTTACCTTTAATCAAGCAATGGGCTTATTTAGCAAACTCACCAATAGTTCTAAAATTCTCGATGCTCTTCGAGACGGTTTGGACCATTTTCGGTTTCAAGTTGCAATGACTCCCTTGTCTTTGCTTATGTTAATTCAAATAATTGAAGAGAATCAAGAAGTTCCTGCCTCAACCACTGAACTGTACGAAAGATATTCCGATCAAATTCTAGGCCGATACGATAAAGATAAGGGGATTGAAGTCCTATTTGAATACCACATTAAAAAGAGTTTCCTGTCATCCCTTGCTTTTGAAGAGTTTTATAAAAAGAACCGGATAGATATTCCATTGGCCGAGTTTCAAGATTTCGTAGCGAAATATCTTAAGGTTTATGGTCTAAAAAATGATGAGGCAAGTATACAAGAATTCATCTGCGACATTGAACGTTCCTCAATACTTGATTGTCGTTATGATATTGTGATGTTTAAACACCGTTCGTTTTTGGATTATTTTGTTGGACTTTATGTGTATAACAAACGAGATGAAATTGAACATGTAGAAGACCTAGTTGTAGAAGCTCATTTCGATAGCTTATGGAATGATGTTGCTTTCTTTTATAGCGGCCTAAAACGGGACTTACCCATTTCTCTCTTGAATAAAATCTTGGATTACAACAAAGAAGAAGGATTGGGAGTAGATATTAACAAGTTTTTCATAGGTCGTTTACTTCAGGCCGCATGGTATTCACCGACCCAAACAAAGCTTCTGGGCATTGAAAGGTCAATGAACTTGGCCGCAGGCTTACACAAGCAGTTTTTTGATGCGCTTTCAACGGTTAACGAAGATGTGCCTTATATCATAGCCGATCTGTTAGTTTTGGCTCTCACTGATTGGTCACTAAAAAGTACCTTTTTGCAGCAAGAAGCAATGAATTTCTTTGACCAACTCGGCAACGACCCCTCTGGTGACGATGTTTATAAAATGTTACTATTGCTTTGGGCGACTCAAAAATTTTTGAAAGAAGCAGATGTCGGTCAGAAAGCAGAACAATTGATGAATGCCGCTAAAAAAGCCGATTTGAGTCTAGAAGATAAAGGCAGGATCATGAGTATCCTTTCCAACATCAGCACAAATAAAGCCATCAAAAAATCTATAACCAGACATTATCAAAAACTTCAAAAGAAATACCCCGAAGCTTTTAAGAAGATTCTACCGCCACCACGACCCGGCTTTCGACAGAAAGGAAAACGAAAACGACATCCTACTCCAAATGCGTCATCGGGATTAGCTAAGTAGGTCGGCTCGAAGAATGAGACCCAACCCTACCCCCGGCCGGTTAAAAGCGTCGGGTTTCACGAGGTTCAACTCAATTCTGCGCCTTAGGAAGGGCGGAGACTTGAGCGAGAACGAGTCCAATAGGCAGTTGCAGATGGGGTGGCCGGAGCAACTGCTGAGTGCTCCGCCAGCGGGGCAACTGCCACCTGGATATACCTTCATAGATTGAGGTGATAATGAAATACGCCTTGCTGACCATTTACAAATCCTGGCTGTGGCTCTTAGCCGGGGCGGTCCTTTGTGCCGGTATTCTGGGGGCTATTACGGCCGGATTTGCCGCCCTGTTGTTACCAGAGGCTATGGCCGTGCCTGGGTTAACGCCAATTATTTGCCCAGCCGAGACAGATTTTGTCGTGGGTAAGTACTCATACACCCTGCCTGGTGAGCAAGGTGTTGGTCTCGCGTTCGCCTGTGTTGATTCAGCCGGTCGGGAGCATGAGGTCAACGATGTTTTAATAATATTCATGTTTATGGGGAGTTTAACCCTCTTCTTCTTTGCCGTCTTTTCTCTTTGGCTTTTTATATCTACCTGGAAAAAGGTGGCCAAAAACAGGCCAGACGGTCACCCCTAACCGGAAAGTTCTCCCCCCAAAAAATCGCTTCATTACAGATAAGGAGTTCAGCATGGATTATGGTCAAATCATTAAACGCGCCGCCCACATCACCTGGCGCTATAAATTTTTGTGGGTCTTTGGCATCATTATGGCTTTGTGTGGTCAGGGCAGCGGGGGCAACCCCCGCTTTCAAATGAATTATAACCTGCCTTATGACCCATCCAGCGGAGCGCCTGAATTCCCCCCATTTTTCCCCGAACCCCTGGGCCAAACGCCAATCGTCGTTTACGTTGTGGCCGGTCTCGTATTCCTGGTGATATTTGGCCTCATCAGCATTATTGTTGGCGCGCTTGGACGCAGCGCCCTGATCAAATCGGTCGCCCGGGTAGAGGATGGTGAGCACATCAGTTTCCGGTCAAGCTGGCAGGATGCCGTGGCTAAAGCTGTCCCGGTAGGATTACTGCAACTACTGCTGGCGATGCCCATGCTGGCGTTGGGGGCCTTGGTAGCCGTGATTGTGCTCACCACGTTCTGGCCTTTTTTCAGTCAAATCTTCACCTACCGGCCCACCCCTGAAAGCCAGGGGCCTCCACCCTTTGTAGAAGACTTCGCTGCTTTCTTTCCCATGTTTTTCGCCACTATCTGTAGCACGATCTGTTTTTTCTTTATCATTCAAATCATCGCCGGCCTCTTTCGTACGTTTGGCAGCCGGGCCATTGTCTTGGAGAGTCAAGGCGTCATCGGCTCGTTTGCTCGAAGTTGGACCCTGTTTAGCAAAAATATCAGCGCCACCCTCATCCTGGCCCTGCTGCTTTTTTTGATCACGATTGTGGTTGGCCTAATTGTGGCTATCCCGGCAATGGCCATTATGTTTCCCATAATGATAAGTACGATGCCGGCGATGATTTCCGGGAGCGGCCCGTCAATGGGAAATTATTTTCTATTAGGAGCCGCAGGTATTGTCATGGTCATCATAGTTGGGTTTATCCAGGGTATTTTTCAAGTTTTTATTGAATCTCTGTGGACGTTAGCTTACCGCGCGTTTTCGAACGAAACGCATTAATAGAACCACCACGGCACGTCGCCTGACCGGCTTCAAGGCAGCATGGGGATCGAAAAACTAAACCCTACCCTACCCCCAGCCGGTTGAAAGCATTGGGTTTCACCTGGTTCAACCCAATCTACGCGCTACCCTGAACAGGGAAATTACAATGAAGATTGCCCTGGTTTCTGACATGCATATTCCAGATAGACTCCCTGCTTTACCTCCGCCACTCTTGAGCCACCTACAGACAGTTGATCTGATCCTGCATGCGGGCGATTTTATTTGTAGAGAAAACCTAACTCACCCTTGCCGGACAAAACCAGGCAGATTGGGTCTTATTCTTGTCCAACCACAGCCCCAACTGCCGCATGAATCGAGGTGTTATGACCCAGGTTCAATGGACTGCGGTTGACCGCTACCTCAATGATTTGCTTCTACCGCCCGACTCCGTGTTGGAGGCGGCGCTCCAGGCCAGCGCCGCGGCCGGCCTGCCAGCGCACCAAGTTTCACCCAATCAGGGCAAACTGCTATTTCTGCTGGCGCGAATCCAGGGGGCGCGGTCCATTCTGGAGATTGGCGCGCTGGGCGGTTACAGCACCATCTGGCTGGCGCGGGCCTTGCCGGCCGACGGCCGCCTGATTACCCTGGAGGCCGACTCCCAGCACGCCGAAGTGGCCCGGGCCAACCTGGCCCGGGCCGGTCTGAGCCACGCGGTTGACCTGCGCCTTGGTCCGGCGTTAGACACCCTGCCGCAGCTCGTCGCCGAGGGGCGCGGCCCATTTGATCTGATTTTCATGGATGCCGACAAGCCAAACAACCCGGCTTACTTCAAGTGGGCGCTCAAGCTCTCCCGGCGCGGCAGTTTGATCATCGCCGACAATATCATCCGCAACGGAGCGGTTGTCGACAAAACCAGCAACGACCCCGATGTGCGGGGTGTGCGCCGCTTCCTCGAGCTTGTCGCCGCTGAGCCGCGCGTGAGCGCCACGGCGCTTCAGACCGTGGGCGGCAAAGGGTATGACGGCCTGGCAATGGCGCTCGTCACCGCCGACGAATCAGATGGGTTGGCTTGACGTAGGAAAACCCAACCTACTTTATTTGCTTTTTACAATCATTGTTTTGCGTGGTAACATAGGAGATACCCATGCAACCAGCCCTATTAGTCATTGACGTGCAAAAAGAGTTCTTCAAATCCAACCCGGTCACGGCGCAGTCGCTCAATGAGGCCATTGAATATATCAATGTGGCCATTGCCTTATTCAGAGAAAAGAACCTGCCGGTTATTTGCGTCCAACACGTGGACGAAGCCGAAAATTTGAAACCGGGGGCGGCGGATTTTGACGTGCCTGAGGCGTTGAACGTTCTGCCCTCGGATTTGCACATCCACAAAACCTACAGCAATTCTTTTAACAAAACATCGCTGGAAAAGGAGTTGCAGAAACGGGGTGTAGATACCGTCATCATCACCGGCTTTTGCGCCGAGTATTGCGTCCTGTCTACCTATCGCGGGGCGGAAGACCTCGATCTGACCCCTCTGATGCTGCGCGGCGCGCTGGTCAGCGGCACGTTGGCAAACATCACCTTTGTCGAAAGTAAATTACAAACCAATGGCGAAGGCATGCCCCAGAACCGGCTGAGGCAGTTGCGAGAGTTGGGCATAGATACCGGCATCTGGTGGTACGCCGATCATCCCACTCATTATCGGGGTGACGGCAGCCCGGCCACGGCGGAAAAAGGCGAGCGGCTGCTGGCAGCCCAGGCTCGCGCCCTGGCCCGGGCTATCCGCGCCATCAAAGAAGATGGGGAAACCCAACGGCTGCAGGATGAGTTCTTTGCCGCCGCCCAACAGCATGGCCCACCTGAGCAATGAGCAGGCCCGATCGTTACCCCATCAATCCAGTCAAGCTAAAAGAGAAAGGACCCACAATGTCAGCCAGCAGAATAATCATCAATACAGACCTGGGTAAAAGCCAGATCAGCAAATACATCTATGGCCATTTTGCCGAACATCTGGGGCGCTGTATTTACGGTGGGTTCTGGGTGGGCCAGGAATCGAAGATTCCCAACATCCGCGGTATCCGTAACGATATTGTTGCAGCGTTACGCCAGATCAACATCCCGGTCTTGCGCTGGCCGGGCGGATGCTTTGCGGATGAGTATCACTGGCAAAACGGCGTCGGCCCGGTGGAAAATCGCCCCTGGATGGTCAATACGCACTGGGGCGGGGTCACCGAGAACAACCATTTTGGCACGCACGAGTTTATGGATCTGTGCGACCAGCTTGGCTGCGAGCCTTACATCTGCGGTAACGTTGGCAGCGGCACGGCCCAGGAAATGCAACAATGGGTAGAATATCTCACTTTCGACGGTCAAAGCCCTATGGCCGATCTACGGCGAGCCAATGGCCGCAAGGATCCCTGGGCCGTTCGCTTCTGGGGCGTAGGCAACGAGAGTTGGGGCTGCGGCGGCAACATGCGTCCAGAATTCTACGCGGATCAATATCGTCGTTATGCCACGTATTGCCGAAACTTTGGCCGGAATCGTCTCTATAAAATTGCCTGCGGGGCCAGTGATAGCAACTACCACTGGACTGAAGTACTGATGCGCGAAGCCGGTCGCTTTTTGGATGGTTTGTCGCTCCACTATTATATTCTACCGGGCGATTGGGCGGCCAAAGGTTCGGCCACCCAGTTTGATGAAGACGCCTGGTTTACCACTTTACGGAAGGCTCTGTTCATGGATGAGCTGGTCACCAAACACGCTACCCTTATGGACCAGTACGATCCGGAAAAACGGGTGGGCTTGATTGTGGACGAGTGGGGCGCGTGGTACGATGTTGAACCCGGTATAAACCCCGGCTTTTTGTACCAGCAAAACTCTTTGCGAGATGCCCTGGTGGCCGGCATTACTCTCAATATTTTCAACAACCACTGCGAGCGAGTCTATATGGCCAATATCGCCCAAACCATCAACGTGCTGCAAGCAATGATCTTGACCGAGGGTGACCGAATGGTTTTAACGCCCACCTATCACGTGTTTGAAATGTACAAAGGGCATCAAGGTGCCACCCTGCTCCTGGTGGACATAAACTGCGGGCTGTATGAACACAACGGTGAGTCTATTCCGGCGATCAGCGCCTCGGCCTCTCGCGATGAGACCGGCAAAGTTCATCTTTCTCTCTGCAACCTCAACCCGACCCGGGCAATGAGTCTGGTCTGCGAATTGCGGGGCATGGAACCTGCCAGGGCAATCGGTCGGGTTCTCACCGCCGAAGCCATCAACACCCATAACGCCTTTGACCAGCCCGAAGCGGTGAAACCGGTCGCGTTTGATGGCATGACCCTGGCCAGTAATACGCTACAATTGAACCTCCCGGCAAAATCGGTGGTGGTTTTGGAGGTAGAGTAAAAAATCGGGCCAACCACCCCGGCACGAATTGTTCAACCAAATCTGGTTCAGTCCTGCCTTAGCCCCGGCCTTTCACAGCGCATACATTGATCGCCGCACCAAACATGGCGGCAATGGCAGCGACCACGATCCGGCCTGGATTGAATCGGGTCTTTAAATTGTTTTATTTAAACCTCGTCAGTTAGAAAGGACAAAGAATGAATATCAAGGAGGTCATCACCTCCCAATATTTTGCTTCATTGGAAATGCTCAAACAGGCCGTCGTAAAATGCCCGGCATCTTTATGGAATGATCCGGCAGATAAAAACAAATTCTGGCACATTGCCTATCACGCCCTCTTTTATACCCACCTGTATTTACAGCCAAGCGAACAAGATTTTGAACCATGGGCCAAACACAGGGAGCAATCTCAATTAATGGGACCACGGCCCCGGCCAGCACACCAGGAACCGGAAATTGGGGAGCCTTACTCAAAGGAAGAGGTTCTGGAATATCTGGAGTTTTGCCAGAAACAAGTGTCAGAAACAATGCCTTCCTTAGAATGTGTTTTAAAAGTTATGTAAGATTAAACAGATTTAACAAATAAAAGAGCCGCACTTTGTCCATCAGGCAATCTTGCTT
>JAFGNV010000003.1 GCA_016926805.1 Anaerolineae bacterium | reverse complement strand
TTTAACTTCCCCCCTTCCCGCGGGAAGGGGGGACAAAGGGGGGATGGGCAAAAGTAGGATCGTATCACTTACAATGTGACCACCACCAATAATTCAAGGAAAAAAGATATGGATGTAAGACCCAAATCATAACAAGGAGACGTGTGAATGAATAAATTCATCAAAATGGCCTGGCGCAACATGTGGCGCAACTGGCGACGAACCACCATTGCCTTGATGGCCATTATCCTTGGTTTGATCTTGCTGCTTTTTTTTGATGGCTTCATCAAAGGTTCCGATCAGGCCATCTTTGGCAATGCGGTGCGCCTGTATGGGGGCAACATTCAGGTTCATGCCCCCGGATTTCGGGAAAAGATGAACCGGTTTCCCCTCATTCCGCTGGAGAATCCTGAGGCAGTGATACAGGCGGCGTTGGCCCAACCCCATCGAGGAGCAGTTTAATGGAAGCCATCCAATTAGAAAACGTAACCAAAATCTACACCGTTGGTGAGGTGGAAACACGCGCGCTGGACAACGTCAGTCTGAGTATTGCCGAAGGAGAGTTTACCGCCCTGGTTGGTCCTTCCGGTTCGGGCAAAACCACCATGTTGCAACTGATGGGCTGCCTGGATCAGCCCAATAGCGGCGTGGTGAAGATCAAGGGGCAGAACGTAGGTCGCCTTAATGCCAATCAGCGGGCCGACCTGCGGCGGGATATGATCGGTTTTATCTTTCAATTTTTTGCCCTGGTTCCGGTTCTCAGCGCCTACGAGAATGTGGAACTGCCGTTACTGTTGAGTGGAGTCGAGGCAAAAGAACGACGAGGGCGGGTAATGGAGCTACTGAACGCCGTGGATTTGGCTGATCGCGCCCATCATCGCCCCGACCAATTGAGTGGGGGGGAGCAACAGCGAGTGGCCATTGCCCGCGCCCTGGCCCCCCATCCCCTGCTGGTGTTGGCCGATGAGCCAACGGCCAACCTAGACACCGCCAACGGTAAACAAGCCATGGGGATTATGCAGCGTCTCAATGAAGAAACTGGCACCGCCTTTATTTTTGCCACCCATGATCCCCGCGTGGTGGCGTTTGCCCGGCGGGTGGTCAAAATGCGAGACGGGCGACTGGTAGATGACGGCTCAGAGAATAACAACTGAGTGAACTTCCCTGTTTATTGAAACAAAGAGCCCAGTAGATCCAATTTTTAGGGGAAAGGTGACAGTCACTTTTGGTCTAAAATTCAAGGCTATTTTTCAAAAGAAATCGTCTTTTTTGCCATATTAAGTGACTGTCACCTGATAAATTTGGATTTGCTGAGACTGACTTTTGCCTTTCAGAGTCACAGGATCCGCCCCATACCCCAAAGAATAGTGAACGGCGAACAATTGGTCAGGGAGAATGGTGATACTATGCTCAAATACATCAAATTGGCTTGGCGCAATGTGTGGCGCAATTGGCGACGCACGCTCATCGCTACGGTGGCCATCGTTCTCAGTATGGTCTTGCTCATCTTCATGCAAGCCTTTATGGACGGCACCGACCAGGCAATTTATGGCAACATGGTTCGACTCTATGGGGGTAATGTGCTCATTCACGCCCCTGGTTACCGTGATAAAGCATCCAGACTGCCGATGCTGCCCCTGGAAGATGCCGAGGCCGTTCTTGCTATGGTCAGCAGCCAGCCAAATGTGGTGGCCGCATTCCAAAGGATCAATACCGGTGGACTGATTAGCAATCGAGATGCCTCGCAAGCCGTAAACATCACGGGTATCGAACCGCAAATCGAAGCGCCCATCAGCCTCGCGGCAGAGAACATCACTGCGGGGCGTTTTTTGACGCCGGAGGATGGCGATAATATTGTGATTGGGCAAGCCTTAGCCGACCATCTCAATGTATCCATCGGCGACCGCGTCTCCTTGTTAGGCCGGCGTAAAGATCAATCCATGCGCCAACGATCGATGACGATTGTCGGCATCTTTGACCTGGGTTTGGGGGATGTCGAAAAAAACCTGGTTTATATGAACCTGCCCACGGCGCAAACGCTGTACAACTTGCGTGGCCGGGAAACAGAAGTGGCCGTTATTCTGGAAGAGATTGGCCAGGAAGACGCCTTGATTAACGCCATCGCCCCGCGTCTGCCTAATTACGAAGTCGATTCTTTATACACGCTGCGGCCGGAATTTGCAGATGCTCTGGCCACCGACCGCTTCATGGGGCTGTTGACGGGCGGCATCTTGCTGTTGATGGCCGGC
Source organism: Anaerolineae bacterium (assembly GCA_016926805.1). Lineage (GTDB taxonomy): Bacteria > Chloroflexota > Anaerolineae > 4572-78 > J111 > JAFGNV01. Next base: position 16,873 of record JAFGNV010000003.1, on the reverse strand, counting down.
ATCGGCATTCTCAATTTGATGCTGATGGCAGTTTTTGAACGAACGCGGGAAATGGGCGTTCTGGCAGCCATGGGCATGAAAGGCCGCCAGGTGATGGGACTATTTGTCTTGGAGGGTGCCTTCATTGGCCTGGTTGGCGCCGTCCTCGGCTGTATCGCCAGTTGGCTGTTGGTAGCAGCCGTCGGCCGGACGGGCATAGATTTTTCTTCTGTTGTCGAGGGTGTTGAGGATGCCGGTGAAATTTACGCCTTGATGGGCGATCGCCTCTATCCCCACATCTCCGGCGCAATAATTGTTCTCTATGGCCTCGCGGCCGTGGTCGTTGGCGCGCTGGCCGCGCTGTATCCAGCCTGGCAAGCTTCCAAGAAGGAACCGGCAGAATCACTACACCACGTTTAGGAGAAATATGATGGCAATCACAAAATTCCTGACTATTGCTTACCGGAATTTGATCCGCAATCGCCGCAGAACTATTTTGACGGCGCTGGTTGTCGCCCTGGGCCTAGTTGTGGCTATGTCATTCAGCGCTCTACTGGAAGGGATGCTGGTCACGATGCTGGCAGATAATATTCGCGTGAATACGGGCCACCTGCAAATACGAAATGTAAATTACGAGGTCGATAAGGCGAGTTTGCTATACCAAGACTTACTCCAGGATGGCGAAACATTGGCGACCCAGATTGAAGATTTGGCCGAAGTCCAATCGACGGCGCCGGTTCTGTGGAACGGCGGCCTGCTCAGCACATCCCAAGAATCGCTAGGTGTAGAAATAGTAGGCATTAATCCTGACGATGCTTTTCACGCCCCGATCAGGGCAGGGATCACCGCCGGAGAGTACCTGAAGCCCGATGACCGGGGTCGAATTCTGGTCGGCCAGCGGCTGGCCAAGGAGATGGGCATTACCGTGGGCCAGCGGGTTAGCGTGGCTGCCAGAGATGCCAATGGCCAGGGTCAAGAAAATATATTTACCGTGGCCGGGCTGGTTGATACAGGATTTCCGGGCATCGATCAAAACAGGGTTATTTTGCCTTTGGCCCAGGCACAATCCTTCAGCGGAGTGGGGAACCGGGTGAGCGGTATCATCGTGATGTTGCATAATCAAGAGGATGCCACCAAGATGGTGGCAAAAATGCAAGGGCCGGAGATACAGGTTCTAACCTGGGAAGATTTGAACAGCCTCCTATTACAATCCTGGGAAGTCGGTATTGTTTATTATTATGTCCTCTACGGGATCGTATTCCTGGTTGTGGCGGCCCTCATCGCCAACACCTTGCTGATGTCTGTTTTTGAGCGGGCTCGCGAAATCGGCATTTTGGCCTCGTTGGGCATGAATCGGGGCCGAATCTTGTTGCTTTTCCTGCTAGAAGGCATCATCCTGGGCTTGTTGGGCATTGTGGTTGGTTGGGTGCTTGGATTGGGCGCGGTTTCTTATCTGACCTTCGTGGGCATTCCCATCCCGGCAGAGACCGTCTCTCTGGTCGAAGGTTTTGCCTTTGGCACCACCATGTACGGCGGATTTGCGCCAGATCAATTCGTCATCCTGTCGTTAATGTTGCTGGCCATCGTCGCCCTGGTATCGCTCTATCCGGCCTGGTACGCCGCCAGGATGGAACCGGTGGAAGCGCTGCATGCAGTATAAGCTAACTTAAAGGCCACCTGGTGATGATGTCACGCCGGGCCTGTCCCAATTTTTTGGCCATAGGATAGGGACAGGACAATGTCCTGTCCCTATTGCCAAAATTTTGGGACGCAACCACAATCTCCCAATCTCTAAACTTTCTAATTTCCAAATTGCGCAAGTTAATTAACTATTTCTTTAAACTCCTCCTCAACGAGGTGCTTTAAGATACCCAATGGCTCGCTCGTTTTCACCATCCATCACCACTTCTAACACTCTGCCTCTGGTTGCCAGCGAAACATCGATGACTTTGAGATAGTCGGATAAACCGGCATCTTGCGGGGATACATCGGCCAGGCAATTTTGGGCGTTCTCAAAGAATCGATCATTAAAAGTTGAGTGATCTGTTCCGGGGTAGATCGGCAGAGGATAGATTTTGGCCTCGACCAGGTCCTGGAAAAAGTGCGTACCATAGGAAACTTCCGGGGTCTCATCCCCGCAGGGAATGGCTATTTCTCCCAAAATGGCCGTATTATAAATGTCGGCGTAGCCTACTTTTACCCCTAGCTCAATGTTTGAGCTGCCCCACCGTCCTGGCCCCAATAGAATGAACGTTTTTTCGGCCAGCGTTTTGTTAATTCGACTGACCGCCCGGCCGATGTTTATCTTGGTTGAACGATCAGACAGGCAGGCATAAGCCTCGGGATTTACGTAAATAATGTATTTAATGTTAGAAACCTGGCCAGAAGGGGTCCATTTTTGAGTGGTGAAAATAATGTCAGCTTCAGGCACATCCTCGGGATAATTCACCGGCTCCATAAAAACGTGTTCGCTCAGGGGACGGCACTGTAAGATGTAAACCTTGACCTCAGGCGAGGGATAAGCGGGCATAATCTCCAGCGCATATTCGATATCTACCGGTGTTTGGTATGCTTGTTCAAGTTTTCTGAGCATGGTTCGCATAAGAGGCACAAAGTTGGTATTTTTAAGAAGGTTATCAAACGTAAGCACCATTTTCTCCGGGGCCAGGCTGCTCCCCAGCGAGATAAGCGGTTGCAAGTAATCGTCTTTGTCTATAGAAACCAGATATTGAATGGAGGGATAGTCGTCGCCAATGACTTCAACAACGGGCAGGGTCTTGAGACTATTGTCCGCCAGATCAATGACATCGACGTAATGCTGGGAGTACCGTTTTATCTCTTCGCGACCAGCCTCTGGCCGGAGCATGGGATGACTGAGAGCAATCATACGCGGATAATCATTGGCAACTCGCTCAACTGCGCGCGTACCTAATCCCCAAACTAATCTCAAAAAACCGGCCTGAGGCTGAATCTTGTGGTGCCAACGAAAAGGATTGTGACTAAAACCAACACCGGCCAGGACCGGGAAAAGATAATTTTTGTAGGGCGTACCGACCACTTCTTGAATCAAAACAGCCATGCGTTCATCATAGTCCAACAACCCCCTCTTTTTCCTGTACAACAATGCCTCTGGGTTAAGGGTACTGGCATAAACCTGTTTAATCGCGCACGTCAGGTCGGCCAGATTTTTTTCTGCTGTGCCCTGGTTAGGACAAAAAGTGCTATAATATTTACCGGCAAACGAGGTTTCAAACCTGTCTTCTAATAAGCTCGAGGAACGCACAATGAGGGATTTGCCTTTGAGTTTGGTCAAAATGCCTTCTAATTGACCGATCACGGCTGGGGAAAATTTTCCTTGGAGATAAGCCTTTCTAATCGGATCATTCTCGGCTTGGATTTGCTCTATCGGCTTATATTTTTGACTCATATAGTCCAGTAGCCCGTTTTTAGACAAGAAATCGTAGAAGACATCTGCGCCAATGTAATATGAAGTCGGCATGCTGATATATCGACTGACCTCAATTTCATCATCCGGGTGGGGGGTGATTAAGATTTTGTAGGCCAGATGCATGCCGGCCGCTTTACCACCAATTTTACCCCGGCCAATGCGGTGATTAACAATCTGTTTGAGGTCGTTGAAGTCAAAATAGTGACGAGAAATTCCAACAAACTGGAGTTGATCGCTAATCAGCCCCTTGGTAATCACCACCTGCATTTCCTGCAAGTGATGGGCAATCTGGTCTCGCGCTTCAGGGGGCAGGCTCTCGTATTCCTGAGCCTTTTCAAACAACATCGCCCAGGGAGCTAACTCTGGATTAAAAGTCAAGGTTAGTCCTGGATGAGCCGCTTGTTTGCGTAGCACACTTTGCACAACTTCTTGAAACAGGTCGTGCGGCAAGTTGTGGGCAAAGTAAAAATCGGTCAAATAATCTCTGACTTTTTGGGTGCGCTGCTCCCATTTTTCCAGGGGTTCCTGAGGAAAGGGGACGGTTACTCCCTCTCGCAATTGAGATTGGATAGCCTTCTCTTCAACTTCCTGTTCAAGCTCAGCCGGACTGATCACGCCCCGCCGAAAAAGCTCTTCCCGCATACGTTGCCGGATTTGATCCGCTAACACCGGGAACTGGGTTAATTCAAGATAGATTTTTAGAACCTTGGCCGTGCTGACCGAGAACTGCTCCATTTAGGCAACTCCAAGAAAATAATTTGTCAAAGCTAGATTCATCCAATAAGCAAGCAATCCTATATGAAACCAATTTCGAGTTGCTTAAGCTTTTCCACAATCTTGGCTGTAACTCAACGTTGGAGGCACCATCCACCACACCTTAAAAGGTAACTTCAATTCTTGGAAAAGCCTCATACCCATCCCCGCAATCGCACTGCTTCGGCCACTCTATCCACGGCCACCAGGTAAGCCGCCAAACGATTATGCACTTTTTTGACTTCGGCCATTTCATGGACCGCGTGAAAGGCGGCGGTCATTTTGAAATCTAATCGCTCGTGTATGAGTTCCAGAGGCCAATAATAATTGTAAGCATTCTGCACCTGTTCAAAATAGCTGACGGTGACCCCACCCGCATTGCACAAAAAGTCGGGGATAACGTAAATGCCATTCTCATATAGAACCTGGTCTGCTTCCGGGGTGGTGGGACCATTGGCCAATTCAGCTACAATTTTGGCCTTGATGTGGATGGCGTTGTGCCCGGTGATGACGTTCTCCAAGGCAGAGGGAAATAGAACTGTCACCTCTAACGCCAGCAAATCCTCGTTACTGATACTTTGCGCGCCCTCAAACTCAACCACCGAGCCGGTTGTGTTCTTGTGCTTGATTGTGGCCCGATAATCTAGTCCATTGGGGTTGTAAATGCCTCCGCGCGAGTCAGAAATAGCCACCACCTTCATCCCCAACAATTCAACAACCAATTGATGGGCAAACTGGCCGGCGTTACCATACCCCTGAATTGCGGCTGTGGCTTCTTCCAAGTTTACGTCCAACACTTTGGCCGCCTCCCTGACGCAAAAGATACCTCCCCGGGCGGTGGCGTCGGTTCGGCCTTGCGAGCCTCCCAAGGGCAACGGTTTGCCCGTAATCACACCGGGCACGTTGTGTCCCTGAATAATGCTGTACTCATCCATCATCCAGGCCATCACCTGGGGATTGGTGTAAACATCCGGCGCCGGAACGTCGGTCTTTTCGCCCAAAATCTTGTAAATCGCCCGAATATAGCCCCGGGCCACCCGTTCCAGCTCATAAGGTGAAAACGTTTTGGGATTGCAGGTGACGCCCCCTTTGGCGCCTCCCAAAGGGATGTCTACCACAGCGCATTTCCAGGTCATCCAGGCAGCCAAAGCCCGGACGGTATCAATCGTTTCCTCGGGGTGAAAGCGTAGCCCACCTTTTGTCGGCCCGCGACTATCATTGTACTGCACCCGGTAACCCTTGAAGACTTTGACCTGCCCATCATCCATGCGTACCGGAAAGTTAACCACCAACTCACGTTGTGGTTCTCGAAGCAGGGCGTGGGTCGCCGGGTCTAAACCGAGGAGCCGGGCCGCCTCATCGAGTTGCTGCTGGGCAATTTGAAATGGGTTTAAATTTTGGGTCATTGTTCGGTTAGCCTCCTTGCATCCGATTAAAAAATCATCTTTGATTTTCAGTTAACCTGGCCTGAACGAGTTGGAGCCAAAAAGAATTCGTAATTATCCACCTACTCCGTTGGATTACGCAAACGTTTGCGTTCGACATCCAACGGATTCCGGCAGCGAAAAGGCCCATTGTCAAGCGGTTATCGTTTCACAAGTAAATTATATGCGAGTCGACCCTGTTTGACCAGATTTGGGCCAAATTTCATTCCGGTTGGCAATTACAGCAGCTAACAAATGATGAGGAAAATAAGAGGGATACCTGCGCCACCGGCAGGTCAAAAGCCGGTAACGCAGGCAATTATGGAGTTGGTTACCTGATGGTTACGGATATCCATCCGTAACCTCGTATTAGGCAGTCTTAAGTCCAAGCTGATTTATTTCAGCCAGTACTCGTTACGGATACATATCCGTAACGATCCAAACTTCCAACCATCAAGGCAGGTCAGTTTTGCCCATCAGATAGCGGTCAACTTCGCACGCCGCGCCGCGCCCCTCGTTAATGGCCCAAACAACCAGGCTCTGACCCCGACGCATGTCGCCGGCCGTAAAAACGCCTTCAATGCTGGTGGCAAACTGGCCGTATTCGGCCCTGGCATTGGAACGTTCATCCCGTTCAAGACCCAGTTGGTCGGGCAGGGTATCCTCCGGGCCGAGGAAGCCCATACTCAGCAACACTAACTGGGCCGGCCATACTTTTTCCGTGCCCGGGATTTCTTGAGGAGTCGGACGGCCGCCATTGTCACCCGTGACCCATTCAATTTGGACGGTATGCAATTCCTTAACGTGACCGTTTTCGTCCCCGACAAACTTTTTGGTCATAATGGCGTAATGGCGTGGGTCGTGGCCAAAAACAGCGGCGGCTTCCTCCTGGCCGTAGTCAACCCGGAAGATATTGGGCCACTCCGGCCAGGGATTACCGGGCTGGCGCTCATCGGGTGGGCGGTTCAGAATTTCAAATTGGGCCAGACTCTTGCAGCCGTGACGGATGGAGGTAGCTACGCAGTCGGTGCCGGTATCGCCGCCACCAATGATAACGACGTCTTTATTCTTGGCAGAGATATACTTTCTACCCCCCACCCGGCTTTCCCAGAGCGAGGGAGTCGCCGCTTGACCATCCAGCACATCTTTGGTGTTGGCGTGTAGAAATTCCATAGCAAAATGGATACCCTTCAGCTCCCGACCTTCAATTGGCAAATCGCGGGGTTTGGTGGCTCCCCCGCAGAGAACAACTGCGTCGAATTCTGAGACGAGTTTATCTGCCGGGTAATCTATCCCAACTTCAGTATTGGTAACAAACTTGACCCCTTCGGCGGTCATCAGATCAACCCGGCGTTGCACGATGTGCTTTTCCAACTTCATATTGGGGATGCCGTAAGTCAGCAATCCGCCAATGCGGTCGGCCCGCTCAAACACGGTCACCCAATGGCCGGCCCGGTTGAGTTGAGCCGCGCAGGCCAAGCCTGCCGGGCCGGAGCCGACCACGGCCACTTTTTTGCCGGTGCGGTTTTGAGGCGGGTCAGGCTTAACCCAACCCTCGCTAAAACCACGCTCGATGATGGCCGCCTCAATGTTCTTGATGGTCACCGGCGGTTCATTGATGCCCAATGTACACGACCCTTCACACGGGGCGGGACAAACCCGCCCGGTGAATTCGGGAAAGTTATTGGTTTTAAGCAGGCGTTCCAGCGCCTCGTGCCACAAGCCGCGATAAACCAGGTCGTTCCATTCGGGGATGAGATTGTTAATGGGACAGCCCGAGACCATGCCGTTCAACAGCTTGCCGGTGTGGCAAAACGGTGTGCCGCAATCCATACAACGCGCGCCCTGAGTGCGCAATTTTTCCTCGGCAAAAGGCAGGTGAAATTCCCGCCAGTCGGCGATACGCTCCGTAGGCGGCCGGTCTGAAGGCAATTCGCGCTCATATTCCATAAATCCGGTTGCTTTCCCCATAATTCACCCCCGTTTAAAAAATAAACAGGATGAACAAGACTTGTGTTTATTCTGTCAATCCTGTCGGAAATATATTACTTACGCCTCCAAAATTCGTCTGGCCGCGTTGTCTAACACCTCGGTAAGAAATGGAATCTTGGTTTCTTGCTCGGTTTCACGATTGGCTGAGAAAAGGTCATGGCGAGAAATTTCGGACACCGAGAATTTCCGCGCGCCAGCCAATAACTGTTGTAACCCGGCGGCCAGTTTATCGGCCAGAGTCCAGATGGCAATAGCCCCAAATGGGATATTCTTCATCTCATCCGCGCCAATTTTCTTTTCTAAATCGTAATACCCGGCAAAGATTTCTTCGGGCATGCGGCCAAATTGGGCCACGGTTTGGGGCAGGCTGTCCCAGTTGCCATGCACCACGCCGCACAGTTCAGGATACAGCACCCCCTGAATGTTCGATCCCAGAAAACCGGGAATCATCAACGCCCGGCCCATGCAAACCAATTTAGTAAACGGCGCACCCAACGCCAACGCCTTGAAGATGTGGTCTTCGCGGGCCAGACCACCAGCAAAGGCCAGGTCAACCACCCGACCCTCTTTGGCGGCCACAATGGAGGCATACTCATACGCTTTGGCATGCAGGAAAATTGAAGGCACACCCCACTGCCCCATCATATTCCATGGACTCATGCCCGTGCCGCCACCGGAGCCGTCTATGGTCAGCAGGTCCATCCTGGCTTCAGTGGCAAACTTAACTGCCATCGCCAGCGCCTCCATACCGTAAGAGCCGGTCTTGAGGGTGACACGCTTGAAGCCGAGTTTGCGCAGGTACTCGACTTCTTTCATAAAATCAGCCCGCACCGCGTCTACGTTGTCCAGGTTGGTGTACCCCAGGCGGCTATGACGGGCAAACGATTGAACAGCGCCGTGCTTAAAGGCTTCCTGCACTTCGGGGTGGGTTGGGTCCGGGTCAACCAGATAACCGCGCTCTTTGAGAAAAAGGGCATAGTCCAGGTTGGTCACCTGAATTTCACCACCAATATCTTTAGCGCCCTGGCCCCATTTCAACTCGATAATCGCCTTATCGCCGTATTTATCAATAATGTATTCGGCCACGCCGTTACGCGTGTCCTCAACATTCATCTGGACAATAATCGCGCCGTATTCGCCATCAAAATAGCGCAAAAAGGTATCAACGCGGCGGTCAAGTTCGGGCGATTTGCTGATTTTACCGTTTTTGATATCGGCTTCTTGGTCAATGCCGACCACATTCTCACCAACCACAATCGGAAAGCCTACCAGCGCCGCGCCCATCGCAAACGACCCCCAATATTTGGCGGCAATAAATGTAGACCCCAACGCACCGGTCATCAGTGGCACCCGGGCCTTGGTTTTTACATCGCAACCAAACTCCGTTTCGATGTTGACATTGGGAAAGATGCACTCATCCGGCGAGTGTGACAGCCCTTGGGCCACGCCGAACGCACCATAATTATAGCCCTGGATACGCAGGGCGTTATAATTAACCCCCACCGCGCAGGTGTTGGCGCTGCCAGCCGTCACTGCTCCAAAATCGCGCGGATAAAGCATCTTTCGCCCGCGCAGGCTCGACAACCAGGTTTCGCACTTGCCTTTGCAGTCGGCCCGGCACAGCGTGCATAAGCCGGACTCGGCGGGATCGCCGCGATTGGCCGTCCCTAATACATCATTCGTTCTTAGCCATTGAATCATTTTTAAGTTTCTCCCTTCCTGAAAAAAAATTTATATACTCAACAGCATTAAAAAGTAACAAGATTCTCTGCGGATTTGTGTTATTTTATGACGCTGTTGAGTATAAAATACCCTATCCGGCCAAGGTAGGGCATCATTACCCTTATTGAGTCGTTAGTTATCTCTTGTCACCAGTCTTGGCTGGTTACGAGATCCATCAATTTCCACTCACGCGGGTCAGATCATTCTTGTTCTTTTCAAAAGCAACCATTATCGCCTCTTCGCCGCTCAAGCCGGTGGCTTCAACCTCTTTGAAGGCTTCTAACATGCGTTTGTAATCTTTAGGCATCACCTTGACAAATTTAGGAACCAGTTCGTTCCATTGACCCAACACGCGCCAGCCTAACTCGCTGTTGGTGTATTCGGCGTGGCGCTGAATCATCTGCTGAACCTCGGCAATCTCGGCCGGGTCTGCCAGTTTCTCCAGGCCAACCATCTGCTGGTTGCAGCGGGTGGCAAAATCACCGGACCAATCCAGCACATAGGCAATGCCGCCCGACATTCCGGCAGCAAAGTTGCGGCCGGTTTGGCCCAGCACCACTACCCGGCCGCCGGTCATATACTCGCAGCCGTGATCGCCCACGCCTTCCACAACAGCGTGAACGCCGCTGTTGCGCACGCAGAATCGTTCCCCGGCCACGCCGCGAATGTAGGCCTGGCCGCTCGTCGCGCCGTAGAAGGCCACGTTGCCAATAATTATGTTTTCTTCGGGCAAAAAGGTTGATCCTTCAGGCGGATAAACAATTATCTTGCCGCCCGAAAGTCCTTTGCCAATGTAGTCATTGGCGTCGCCTTCCAACGCCAGGGTGATGCCCCTGGGCACAAACGCGCCAAAGCTCTGACCTGCCGCCCCCCAAAAGCGCAGGCGGATGGTATCTTCCGGGAGACCCTCAGCGCCGTAACGCCGGGTCAACTCGCTGCCCAAAATTGTGCCCACCACCCGGTTGGTGTTGCGAATGGGCAGGGTCGCCGCCACCGGCTCGCCGCGTTCCAGCGCCGGTTGGCACAGGTTTAGCAAAACCTGATTATCCAGGGCTTTAGCCAAACCATGCTCCTGTTTCATTCGGCAATAGCGGCCCACTTCGGCCGGCGCATCTGGCCGGTACAAAATCTTGGAGAAATCGAGGCCGTGCGCCTTCCAGTGATTGACGGTTTTACGCGGCTCCAATTTATCCACCCGGCCAATCATCTCGTTGACTGTACGGAAGCCGAGCCGGGCCATCAGTTCGCGCATTTCCTGGGCCACAAAGCGCATGTAATTGACCACGTGGGCCGGATCGCCAGTGAACTTTTTGCGCAGTTCCGGGTTCTGCGTGGCCACACCCACCGGGCAGGTATCTTGATGGCAGACCCGCATCATCACGCAGCCCAGCACCACCAACGGCGCGGTAGCAAAGCCGAACTCTTCCGCGCCCAGCAGGGCGGCCACCACCACGTCGCGCCCGGTTTTGAGCTGGCCGTCGGTTTCCACCACAATCCGGCTGCGTAAATTATTCATTACCAACGTCTGGTGGGTTTCGGCCAGCCCCAATTCCCAGGGCAGGCCGGCGTGTTTGATGCTGGTCTGGGGCGACGCGCCCGTGCCACCGTCGTAGCCGCTAATCAGCACCACGTCGGCCTTGCCTTTGGCCACGCCCGCCGCCACCGTGCCCACGCCGACTTCGGACACCAGTTTCACGTTGATGCGGGCGTTGGGGTTGGCGTTCTTCAGGTCGTGGATGAGTTCGGCCAGGTCCTCTATGGAGTAGATGTCGTGGTGCGGGGGCGGGGAAATCAGGCCCACGCCGGGCGTGGAATGCCGGGTTTTGGCAATCCAGGGATACACCTTGCGACCCGGCAACTGGCCGCCTTCGCCGGGTTTGGCCCCTTGGGCCATTTTGATTTGCAATTCTTGGGCATTGACCAGGTATTCGCTGGTGACGCCAAAGCGGCCCGAGGCCACCTGTTTGATGGCACTGTTTTTGGAATCGCCGTTGGGCAGGGGCATAAAACGGGCCGGGTCTTCGCCGCCTTCGCCGGTATTGCTCTTGCCGCCAATGCGGTTCATGGCAATGGCCAAACTCTCGTGGGTTTCCTGGCTGATGGAACCATACGACATCGCGCCGGTTTTAAATCGTTGGCAAATGGATTCCACCGATTCAACTTCATCCAGAGGAATGGGTTCACGGGCAAACTTGAATTCCAGCAGGCCACGCAGCGTGGCGATTTGCTCGGATTGGTCGTTGACCAGCGCGGCATATTCCTTATAAGTATCGTAATTGTTGGCGCGGCAGGCTTTTTGCAACAGATAAATGCTCTGCGGGTTAAACAGATGATGCTCGCCGTCCTGCCGCCATTGATATTGCCCACCCTCATCCAGAGTGCGGTCGTAAACCTGTCCTTCGGGAAAGGCCGAGCGGTGGCGCAGTTCCACTTCTCTGGCTATTACCTCCAGGCCAATGCCGCCTATCCGCGAGGCCGTCCAGGTGAAATATTGGTCAATCACCTGCTGGTTCAGACCAACCGCCTCGAATATCTGCGCGCCGCAATAGCTCTGGATGGTTGAAATGCCCATCTTTGAGATAATTTTGACCACACCTTTGAGCGCGGCCTTGAGATATTGCCTGACCGCCTCATCGTAGCTCACCTCGGTCAGCAGGTCCTCCTTAATCATCTGATCCAGGGTGCGATAGGCCAGGTAGGGGTTGATGGCCGCTGCGCCATAACCAATGAGCGCGGCAAAATGATGCACCTCGCGCGGCTCACCCGATTCGACAATCAGGCTGGCGCGAGTCCGTACGCCGGTGCGGATGAGATGGTGGTGAAGTCCGGCCACGGCCAGCAAGGCCGGTATGGCCGCGTGCTCGTAGTCAATGTCCCGGTCGGAGAGTATCAGCAGGTTTGACCCCCGGGCAATCTCCTCGTCGGCGGCCTGGCAGAGTCTCTTCATGGCCAGCGCCAGCCCCTCTCCACCCTCGCCGACCTGATACAACGTTGACAGGGTAGTGGCTTTGAAGCCAGGTAGTCTGACATAACGAAGTTTGGCCAGGTCATCGTCGGTTAAAAAGGGGCTGGATAGTTTGATCCGGCGACAATGGGCCGGGCCGGCCGCCAACAGGTTTTGCTCGGTTCCGAGCAACACTTCCGTGCCGGTTACTATTTCCTCGCGGGCGGCGTCAATAGGGGGGTTGGTGACCTGGGCAAACAGTTGTTTGAAATAGTTATACAAAAGCTGGGGTTTGCCGGACAGAACGGCCAGCGGTGTGTCGTTGCCCATCGAGCCGACCGGTTCCACCCCGTCTTTCGCCATCGGGGCCATCAGCATGCGCAGGTCTTCAGAGGTATAACCAAATGCCTGCTGTTGCTGAACCAGGGTGGCATAACGGGTCTTCTTTTTGAGCATGAGTCTAAAATCGGTCAGGTTGGGCGCGGGCAAGTCTTCCAGGTTGACACGATGTTGCGCGAGCCACTTGGCATAGGCGTAGGCCGTGGCGACGCCATGTTTGATTTCCTCGTCGCTGACAATCCGCCCCTGTTCGGTATCTACCAGGAGCATCCGGCCCGGTTCGAGCCGACCTTTGGACAGCACATCTTCGGGCGGGATGTCGAGCACGCCCACTTCCGAGGCCATAATCACCCGGTTGTCTTTGGTGACGTAGTAGCGGGAGGGACGCAGGCCGTTGCGGTCCAGAACTGCGCCGACCACTACCCCATCGGTAAAACCAATCGAGGCGGGACCGTCCCAGGGTTCCATGAGCGCGCTGTGATATTCGTAAAAAGCTCTTTTCTCGTCGCTCATGCTTTCGTGGTTGGACCACGGCTCGGGGATCATCATCATCATCGCCTGGTGGATGGGCCAACCGGCCAGGGTCAGAAATTCCAGGGCGTTATCAAACATGCCGGAGTCGCTGGTGTCGGGGTCAATCACCGGCAGCACTTTTGGCAGGTCGTCGCCAAACAGGTCAGACTCAAACGCCGACTGCCGGGCGCGCATCCAGTTGATGTTGCCCCGCAGGGTATTGATTTCGCCGTTGTGAATGATGTAGCGGTAAGGATGGGCGCGATCCCAACTGGGGAAGGTGTTGGTGCTGAAACGCGAGTGCACCACGGCCAACGCGGTCTCGATATTGGGATCGGCCAGGTCGGGATAATACGTTTCGAGCTGTTCCGACATTAACATGCCCTTGTAAACAATGGTCTTGTAGGAGAGGCTATTGATGTAAAAAGCCTGGCCGCCTTCAATTTTACCGGAGCGACGGATTCTCTGCTCGGCCAGTTTGCGGATGACGTAGAGCTTGCGCTCAAACGCCATCTCGTCGGCCAGGTTGGGGTTGCGCTTGATAAAAACTTGGCGCACAAGGGGTTCGGCCAAAAGGGCGGTTTTGCCGAGCGAGGCGTTGTGGGTGGGGACGGTTCGCCAACCGAGGTGTTCCTGTTCTTCTTCTGCAATAATTTCCTCTAATCGCTGCTCGCACGCGCGGCGCTGGTTCTCGTCACGGGGCAGGAAGACCATGCCCACGCCATACTCACCCGGATTGGGCAGATCGATATCTACTTCGGCGCACACTTTTTTGAAAAAGGCGTGAGGTAATTGAAACAGTATCCCTGCCCCATCGCCCGTGGTCGGCTCGGCCCCGGTCGCGCCGCGATGGGCCAAATTCTCAAGAACGGTCAACGCATCCCGCAAAATGCTGTTTGACTTTTGCCCCTTGATGTTGACCACAAAGCCAACCCCGCAGGCGTCGTGCTCAAATTGGGGATCGTACAACCCCTGTTTGGAAGGTAAACCGACGTAACCTTGTTGCATCGTTTAACTCCTTCTAGAAAAAAACACCGCGACAGAAAGCTTTTCTCGCACCGTCGCGGTAAGATTTAACGATTTCGTAGAGATTTTACGAAATACGAATCTTGGGGCAATTATTCTTGGTAGTGGTCATGCTGTAAGTGATGAGGAATTTTTGGTATGTCATTCCGAGGAGCCTGGCAGCGAAGGAAGCGCAACGGCTGAAGCGACTAATGCGACGAGGAATCCCTCAGAATTATCTTGGCAAGACCAGATTCGTAGGGATTTCTCGCTCACTTCGTTCGCTCGAAATGACATGATCGTCACTTACTTATTTACCACTACCTCATTTTTCAGGAACTGCCTGAAGTAATTATAGGTTATTTGGCAAGGCTGTCATCACCCAAATGGGTAATATTTTTGGGCGAATTGGCCCGGTGTGTTATGATGAACGGACAGGTTCTTTTACAGGTGTTTGTATGAAATCCAGAATCTTTTTTTTATTCATCTTTATCACTCTTGCGGCCTGTCAATCCACCTTAACGCCGTCTATCACCCCCATCATCTCGACTTCGATACCTACCCCTCAACCCTTAACCCTCACTCTTCGGACTTCACCTACTCCTTTGTCTTTACCTTCGCCTACACCCGCCCCAACCCCAACCATTAACCATGCACAATTCCCAATTCCCAATTCCCAATTCACCGAGCAATCACAAGTTGCCGACCATTCCTCCTTTCCTACCACCCCCCTTCCCCTCACCGCCTTCCCCCGGCCGCCCGACGACAACGGATTAGGCGTCCACTGGAGCACCCACCTCTACGCCCAATCGGACGAGGCCACCAGCTACTTTGTTTCGGAACTGGCCCGGCTGAACATCAAGTGGGTCAAGCTGCTCAACGAGGACACCACAGGCCGCGATTACGACCATACCATCGACGAACTGGTCAGCCGGGGCATTATGCCTGTCCTGCGCATCTATCAGCAGTGCAACACGCCTTACGATCCGGAGGAATTGGATGCCCTGGTGCGTCACTACGTGGCCAGGGGCGTCTATTATTACGACCTGTACAACGAGCCAAACCAGCCTGGCGAGTCGGGTGGGTGGTGCCCACCCAATGAAGAACCGCAGCCGGAATACCTGGCCGAAATCTGGGCCGACGCGGCCCGCACCATCTATCTGGCCGGAGGCTACCCTGGCCTGCCTTCCTTTTTTGCGCCAGACCAGAAACTGCCCGATTGGCGAGAAAGCTTTTTCTATCGTTTTTTTGACGCGCTGCGCGAACAGGGCAACGAAGCCGTGCTCTACTTCTCCTGGGCCTCCATCCACAACTACAACATCAACCACCCGCCCACCTATCCCTACGATGAGGTCAATCAAACCGGCCGCCGGCTCACCGAAACTGAAATCAAGCGCTACAATTTATCGCCTGAAGAAGTCGCCGAAATCAATTTGAATCGAGCGATAGCCGGTATCCTGAAAAGACGCCTGCTTAACGAAGAAGACGCGGTTCGTTTTAATCTCAGCGCCGGAGAGATTGCCGAAATCAACCGTAAATTTGAAGATGGCCAGTTAATGGGCTTTACCCTGTACGACGACTCGACCGCCTTTTTCCACTTCATCGCCTTCCGCAATCAATTCTACGACCTGTTCGGTTTTGAGATACCGCTGATTTCCACCGAGGGCGGCGCGACTCGCGGCTCCGGCGAAGATCCGCGCTACCCCGTGGTGGATGGCCAAACCGTAGCCGAGTGGACCCTGTGGTCGGCAGATTACATGCTGGACGATGCACCGGATTATTACTTTGCCACCATCACCTGGCTGCTGGCCCAACACGCCCTGGATTACGACGAGCCTATCTGGGAAAAGGACGCCTGGTATCACGACCGCGAGGGCGAGCAGGAGCCGGTGGTGGACGCGCTCAAAAATCGTCCCCGGCTGGCTGAGACGCGCCGCGTCTGCGCCCGCGACGACCGGGAATGTTGGGCGGCTCAAGTCATCCCCCAGCCTGGCAAAAACCCGCTGGCTGATTATCCCCGGCCTAAAAACGACAATGGCCGCGGAATTCACTGGTCGCCCAGCACCCAGCCTCTGTCTCTGGAAATCGTTGATTATTTTGTGCCGGAATTGTTGGCGATGAACATCAAGTGGGTCAAACTCCTGCAAGACGACCTGCCGGAAGTGACCAACCCCTATCTCATCGAGCAACTCGTCGCCAACGACATCGAGCCGGTGATGCGGGTCTACCAACCCTTCAACGAACCTTACCAACATTTACCGGAATTGGTGGCCCAGGCTACGGAGATGGGCGTCCATTATTTTGAACTTTACAACGAGCCAAACCTGGCCGGTTTTGCCGGGGGCTGGCGCGAAGACGAGCCAATTAACGTGGAGCGCATCGTTGATTTGTGGATTCTGGCCGCGCGGGACGTTCACGCCGCCGGGGGACAGCCCAGCCTGCCGCCGTTGGCCGGGGGCGGCGCGGTAGACGATATGGTCTTTCTGCGAGAATTTCTGGACGGCGTGCGGGCCAGGGGTCAGGCCGATTTATTGCCGGGCGCCTGGATTCCCGTGCATAACTATTTCCTCAACCATCCCCTGGATTACCCCACCGACCCGGTCAACGTCAATGACGTGCCCCTGACCGAGGCAGAAATTGCTGAACGGGAGCTGACGCCGGAACAAGTAGAAGCCATCAACCACGCCCGCCGCATCGCCAAGCTGCCCCGTGAGCAAGGTGGTTTTTGGATGGGCAATACCATTGATGAGGACT